>JALWPK010000059.1 GCA_026995045.1 Gammaproteobacteria bacterium
AATGCCGTTTCTAATCGAGGGGTGATAGAGGTGTACACATGAAAGCACTTGTAAAAGCAGCAGCAGTGGCCGCAGGGCTGACGCTTGCGTCAACCAGCGCCCATGCCTGGTGGGGCGATGGCCCGGGTTCCGGTTGGGGTAACAATAACTGGAACAACAATGGTTATGGCAACGGCTATGGCGATGGTTACGGTGACGGTTCCGGCGATGTCGACGGCGACTTTGATTCCAACTTTTCGTTTGGCATGAAAGGCAAGGGTCGCGGTTCCGGTCGTGGCTCGGGTCGCGGCAATGGCTACAACAACTGGGATGGCTACAACCGTTATGACAATGGTTATTACGGTGGTCGCGGTCCCTATGGCGGTTACCCTGGCCCCTACGGTCGTCCGTATGGCCCGCCGCCGGGTTACTACGCTCCTCCGCCACCGCCTCCGGCAGCTGCGCCGTCTGCGCCCGCAGGGCAGTAGTGGTTGTGACGGCATCGGGGCGCATTTGCTGCGCGCCGATGCCGCGCATTGTGTTTTGTTAACTGTATAACGATGTTGTTACACAAACTGATTACCCCGATTCTGACCGGTCTGATGCTGGCGGCCTTGCCGCTGTTGTCTCAGGCTGTCTCGTTTTCAGCTGATGCCGTGCAGATACGCAATGGCCAGTTCAGCCACGCGCGCATGTACTGGCAGGATGACAAGGTGCGCTTTGAATATGTTGAAGATGGCACGCCCATGGTGCAGATCTTCGACAACAAGGCCGGCAAGATGATCTGGCTGGATACGGAAAACAAACGCTATATCGAAAAAAAACTGCTGGATGGTCAGGCTATGGACTCGATGGTGCGCCAGAGCCAGCCGCTGACAAACCCGTGCAAGGTGTTCAAGCAGGCTGAATGCACCAAACTGAAAAAGACCGAAATGCACGGTCGACAGGCGCAGAAATGGCTGATTACTTTTAACGACGGCAAATACGACCGTCACCTGTTTCAGTGGATAGACAGCAAGCTTGGCGTGGTGTTGCGACAGGAAAATCCGGATGGTTCGGTATTTGATGTCACCGTGCGAGAAAACCAGGAAATCAACGGCCGCAAGGTGCGCAAGCTGGAAATGCACGCCGTCAGCGCCACTGGCGTCACCATGAAAGGTGAGCAGTGGATTGACGAAAAACTGAATATTGTCGTGCGTCAGCAGAATGATGCTGGCGCGATGGACGAGTTGCGCAATATCAAAGCCGAAAAACTGCAGGCCAGCTTGTTCGCCATACCGAAAAACTATACGCGCTTTGAAGACGACAAGCCGGAGGCGGTGGCGAAAACCGACCGTACTGAAAGCGCCAAACCGGCAAGCGTCAAACACTAACCTGAAACCATGGGATAACAGCAGCATGTTAACAGTAGTCGGCAATCTGAAAGGCGGCACCGGTAAAAGCACGGTCGCGTTCAATCTGGCGGTATGGCTGGCGCATGATGACGCCGGCGTGATGGCGTTCGATTTTGACCCGCAGGCGACGCTGATTGATGTTTGTGAAGTGCGGCGCGAGGACGGCTACGACCCGGTGATTGAAGTCTCCGATGACATCGACATGCTGCAAGCCATGCTGGACGACAAGTCGAACAATACGCCGATTATCGCCGATGTCAGCGCAGTCAACATGCCGACCATGGAAAAAGCGATATCGCTGGCCGACCGGGTATTGATACCGGTGCAGCCCAGTCAGGCGGATATCTGGTCAACCCAGCGGTTTCTGAAAATTGTCAGGGCCAATATCAATCCTGACAACAACACCGAAGTGCTGGGATTTATCAATCGCGCCGACACACACCGCGGTGTGCGCGAAACCGACGAGGCGGAAGAAGCCCTGAAAATGCTGAAACACATCAAGGCGCTGGATGTGCGCTTGTACCAGCGCACCGCTTACCGTCGCTCCTTCAGTGAAGGGCTGGCGGTATTCGAGCTCGACCCCATGGGCAAGGCATCGGGTGAAATGAAGAAGCTGGCAAAGCTTCTCGATAACTGAAACTGTTACGGAGTTCGATAACATGAAATTCATTTTCAAACTGTTTGGCTGGCTGTTCAGCAACCTGTTTCTGATACTGGTTGTGGTGGCGCTGTGTTATGCCTATGTTTACTGGGATGACCCGTTCGGCAAAGACACGCCCATTGGCAAGGTCATGGCCGAATTCCCGGAAGAAGTCAGCGAGGCCAAAACGTTCATTGCCGATGTCACCGGTATTCAGCTGGATGAAACCAAAGAGGCTGAACGGCAGACCGACAGCGCTGGACAAAATGAAACGTTGTCCGCCAGCGCAGACAATAGCGCAGCGCCGGCGCCTGCGGCAGCGCCAGAATCGAACGACGCCGTGGCGCAAACAGGCGCGGCGGACGAATCTGTGGCCGAAGTCGCCGGATCAGCATCAGTTGAACAACAGGCTGAGGCGGCTGTAACAGACGCCAGTTCATCCGCCAGCGCGCCGTCTGGCAACAGCGACAGCAGCGCAGTGGAAACCGTGGTGGCAGCAGAATTCGCCCCGGCCGCCGAGTTCCCCGACAAGGGTGTGGCGCCGCCAGCCGCCGATGAAGACGAAACCGCCAGAGCGCAAAAAGCGCTGGTCGGCGATGTGTTTGTGCCGCCTGAAGTCGAGGATGCGCTCAACCAGTTACACAATGACGGCTCGGTTGAAGACGTGGTGGTTATGCAAAAGGCTGATAAACCGGCCGAGCAACTTTTTATCGATGCGCGCAAGGCGTTTTACCGCCGCGATTATGATGCCAGTATCGCCGCCTACAAGCAGTTGATAGCCAACAATAAAGACAATTTTGACGCCTATGGCGAGATGGGCAACGTGTATTTCACAAAAGGCGATATGAAGCTCGCCGCCGAAGCATATTATCAGGCAGCCACTATAATGGTGTCACAGGGGCAGAATCAGCGCGCCGCCAGTCTGATTGGTTTTCTCGCTTCGGTCGATGCGGAAAAAGCCAAAAAACTGGGTGAAATGCTGGTTTCAGACGAATAACAGGATGCTTTGTAAGCACAGGTAAAAAACATGTTTTATGCACTGAGAAATCTGTTTGCGCTATTGGGTGTGGCGGCGGTCGCACTGGCGATTTACGCGGCGATGAAAATGCAGCCGATGATGCAAACCATGGAAAAATTCGATCCGCGTGCAATGGAGGTTTACTCCGAAATGGCGGAAAAACTGATGCAAACCGGTAACTCGGCTGAAGCCACGGTCTGGAAAGTTCCGGTAGAGGAGGGTTTGACCGCTGAAGAAGTGGAAGAAACCATGCGCTTTGTCGCCAATGAGCACAATATAAAAAATGTCGGCGAACTCCCGCTTTCCAAGCAGGTCGAAGCGATGACGGGTGAGTCCTATCGTTTCCTCAAAATCTATATGTTCTGCAATGCGCTCACCGCAGCGAAAATGCTGGAATACAACGATGCTTACTCCGCTTACCTGCCATGCCGCATCAGCATGGTGGAAGACAAACAGGGCAAACTCTGGCTGTACTCACTCAACATGGACGCGATGATCTACGGCGGTTTGCCATTACCCGCAGAGCTGAAGGAAGAAGCGCAAAATGTGAAACGAATAATCCAGGATATTATGAATCGAGGCGCCGCAGGCGATTTCTAGATGGCAGAAGACAAACCGGGTAACGCCGGTGATGAAAAAAACAGTAAACCGGTAGCCAAAAAAACGGCCGCCAATGCTTCGGCAAAGTCAGCCTCTGCCGACAACAAGACGGCTGCGCCCGAAAAAAAAGCGACGCCAAAAAAAGTCGCCAAAAAAGCAGCCGAGCAAAAACCCGAAGCGGCGGTGAGCAAGGAAGATAAAAAGAAAAAACTGGAAGAAATCATCACCAAACGCATGGGTTCGGGCGCGCAAAAGAAACACGCCATTGATGAGCTGAAAAAACAGGAAGCTGACAGCATCATTATGTCCAGAACCAGTACGGCGGCCGAAAAGAAAAAAGCGGCGGAAGAACTCAAGCGCCGCGCCGCTGAAGCCAAGAAACGTGCGCAGGAAGAAATCCTGTCACAGGGTTTTGTTTACGACCAGCAGGAAAGCCTGACCCGTCTGGCCGACACCTTCGATAAAAGCGCGCGTCGTTGGGAAATGGTGGTCTACCCCAGCATGTTCGCCTTCATTCTGCTGGCGGGATATGGCTTTTACCTGATTTATCACCTGACACACGATATTTCCGTGCTGTCGCGCAGCGTTACCCGCATGGCGACCATCGTGTCCGACACCATGCCGAAAATGTCAGGCGACATGCGCGGCATGACGCAAAATGTCAGCACCATGACAGGCAGCGTCGAGGCGATGACCGATGATATCCAGAGCATGACGCAGGAATTGGATGAAATGTCGGATCAAATGACCACGCTGGAGCCGATGAGCAGAAATCTGGCGAACATGACCCACACCATGGGCAACATGAACCGTTCGGTTTACGGTATGCAGCGCGACATGAGCGGCATGAACCGCACCATCTCCAACGGCCCGTTTGGTTTCATGCAGGACATGATGCCGTTTTCGTCCAACTCCTACACCCGGCCGCCGCCACCGCCGATGATTTACCCGCCCGCCAACCCGGCGGCGACGCAGGCGTATCCGAAGCCGGCGGCGCCGAGAACGCCACAACGCGCGCCGGCCAAAAAACCGGCTTCGCCAAAAAGCGATTTGCAACAGGCGCAAAAACAGACGCTGGCGAAAAAGCCCTGAAGTTTGCCCGGCGCACGCGCGGGGACTGATGCAACGTATACAGAAGGAACAGCTTAAACATGTTTGAACGTGCCGACAAAACCATACGCGAGCGTTTGCAGAAACTTGAAATTCATCTGCAAAACGAAAACCCGTTGCTGCTTGACGCGGTTGCGCGTTTCAAAAAACTGGATCGCGTCGCCTATCGCATGGGGCTGCTGGATGGCAGTGAATCCTACGCCACCCGCATTCCCTGGTGGCCGCTGATTTCGATACTGGGCACATTTTCCGCCGGCAAGTCGTCCTTCATCAATCATTTTCTTGGCGACAGGCTACAACGCACTGGCAACCAGGCAGTAGATGACAAGTTCACCGTGATTACCTACGCCAACCGCGAGGAGTCGCAGGTATTGCCCGGTATTGCGCTGGACTCCGACCCGCGTTTCCCGTTCTACCAGATGAGCGACGAGATAGATAAAGTGTCGCCGGGCGAAGGTCGCCGCATCGACGCCTATCTGCAAATGAAAACCTCGAACTCGGAAAAGCTCAAGGGCAAAATCATTATCGATTCGCCGGGGTTCGACGCCGATGACCAGCGCAACACCATCTTGCGGCTCACCGATCACATCATGGATTTATCCGATCTGGTGCTGGTGTTCTTCGATGCGCGCCATCCGGAGCCGGGCGCCATGCAGGATACGCTGGAGCATCTGGTCGCTGACACCATCCAGCGCAACGATTCTGAAAAATTCCTCTACATCCTCAACCAGATTGACACCGCCGCGCAGGAAGACAACCCGGAGGCCGTCGTCGCCGCCTGGCAGCGCGCGCTGGCGGCAAAAGGTTTGACCGCCGGGCGTTTCTACACCATTTACAACGATGAGGTCGCGGTGCCGATTGAGGATGAAGCCGTGCGCCAGCGATTTGAAAGCAAGCGCGATGCTGATCTGGCTGAAATTTACCAGCGCTTGCATCAGGTTGAGGTGGAACGCTCCTATCGCATCATCGGCGCGCTGGACAGCATTGCCCACGACATTGAAAACGAATGCGTGCCAGTGCTGGAAAACGCCTTGTCACGCTGGCGTCAAACCTTTTTGATTGGCGATGGCATTGCCTTCACCCTGATTGCTGGGCTGTTGTTTGCGGCCGGCCAGGTCATGGATGTGTCATCATTGTTCAGTTTCGATTTCAGCAATGCTTGGCTCACTTCTGTGATCAAACTGGCGGTGATTGCCAGCGTCATCGCTACCACGCATTTCGCGGTGCGCCGCATCACCGCGAAATGGCTGGTGCGGAAACTGCCGGCGAGCACGGTGGCCGGCAACCTGAAGACCGCATTCCTGAAAAGCACCGGCATGATGCGCAGCGTATTCCAGAAAGCGCCCGCTGGCTGGAACATGCTGAGCCGGCGCACGCTGGAAAATGTCGAAATTGAAGCCAGCGAACTGATACAGGTGATGAACGACCGCTTTACCAATCCTTCGGGTGATGCGGCGGCGCCAGCCCGAACAGAGGCGCCTTCGGTTGCGCCCGTAACCAACGAACCGCAGCGCGACAGCGCCGAAGACAAAACAGCGGAAAAGGTCGCTACACCCTGACTTTTTTCGCCAGCTTTTGTCCCAGCCGGATAGTCTGACCGGGTGTGATGTGCTTATCCCACTGCACCTTTCGGTCAGCCAGCACAATTACGGTTGAGCCCAGGTTGAAGCGGCCCATTTCCTCGCCGCGGTGCAGGCTGATTTCGTCCTGTTGGTAACGCCATGTGGTCAGTCTGTTCTGGTTGACCAGTCCATGCCACACGGTTTCAATCGCCGAGACATTAATCGCCCCCACCAGCACCATCACCATCGGCCCGTCATCGGTTTCAAACGCGCACACGCAACGCTCGTTGCGCGCAAACAGGCGCGGTATCTGGTTGACAGTGTGGGTGGCCACGCTGAACAGCCGGCCCGGCACATAGGTCATGTGCGTTAATGCGCCAGCCAGCGGCATGTGAATGCGGTGATAGTCGCGTGGCGACAGATACAGCGTGGCGAAGCGGCCATCGTGAAACTTCGCCGCCAGTTGCTCATCGCCACCCAGCAGTTCCAGCAAGCTGTAGTCGTGCCCCTTGGCCTGGAAAATCCGGCCATCGATAATGTTGCCCGCCTGACTGACCGAGCCGTCCACCGGACACAGCCAGGCGCTTTCGTCCTGGCAAAATGGCCGGGCTTCGGGTTTCAGCGCGCGGGTGAAAAATGCGTTGAGGCTGTCATAGGCGAATTTGTCCTCAACCACCGCCTCGCCCATGTTGACCGGATTCAGCCGGGTGTACACGGCAATCGCAAAATTCTTGAACGGCTTGAATTGCACCCGCGCCAGTTTGAACATCAGCCAGGAAATGGCGTGATGCGGCAGCAGATAAAACGGATACGCCTTGAGTTTTTCGCTGAATGCAGACACGGTGGCGACTCAGCGTTTTTTGACGGTTGCTGTCGTTGTGATGCGGCTGCCGTCTGCAAACCCGAAATGCAGCTTCACCGTGTCGCCCTGTTTGAGGCGTTTTGCCGGGCGAAACAGCATCAGGTGATAGCCGCCGGGCGCAAAGACAACATCCTCGCCAGCAGGAATCTCGATTTGTTGCAGCCATTGCATCGACGACACGCCGTCTTTTTCGATGCTGAGGTGCATTTCAATATTGCCGTAAGCGTCGCTGCTTACCGTTTTCAGCGTCACCGGTTTGTCGCTGCCATTGTGCAGCGTGAAATAACCGGCGTGCACCCGGCTCACCGGCGGCGCTTCGGCAATCCAGGCGTTGGTGATGGTGACTTCACCAGCGAAAACCGGCAGGCTGAGGAAAACAACGGGCAACAGACAAAACAGGCGAAAAAACATGAAAACAATCCGGGAGCACAGGCGGGTGGTAAAAAGTGCGCCAATTATAGGGCATTCGCAGGCGCGCTTCGACCGCGGTGAACGTATAATGCGCTTTTGTTCTTCACGACGGAGCCAGCGTGAATCTTGAATCCTGCAACAGCCTGCGCGAGGCGATTCTGGACGGCGCACAGCAATTCGAGCAGGCGCAACTGGGCCACACCCACGGCATGCCCGAGGCCATCGACGAAGCGGTGTATCTGGCGCTCTGCGCGCTGGGTCTGCCTCACGACCTGCCGGCCGAAGACTTCGATCGTAGTCTGAGTGCGGAAGATAAAAACAAAATCGCCGCGTTTTACGCCAAACGCCTGCAACGCATCCCCGCCAGCTACATTACCAACCGGGCGTGGTTCGCCGGGCTGGAGTTTTATGTTGACGAGCGCGTGCTGATTCCGCGCTCGCCGTTTGCCGAACTCATCGGCCAGCGTTTTTCACCCTGGGTGGACGCGAGTCGCGTACACAGCATTCTGGATTTGTGTACTGGCAGCAGCTGCATTGCCATCGCCTGCGCCAAAGCCTTCGAGCAGGCGCAGGTCACAGCCAGCGACCTGTCGGCCGATGCGCTGGCGGTGGCGCAAATCAACCGCGAGCGTCACCAGTTGCAGTCACGTTTGCAGCTGATTGAATCCGATTTGTTCGACGCGATACCGGCGCAGCGCTTTGACCTGATTGTCAGCAATCCGCCCTATGTATCCGAACAGGAAATGCGCGAGCTGAATGCCGAATTCGACCACGAACCCGCGCTCGGGCTGGCGGCGGGCGAGCAGGGGCTGGATATTGTGCTGCCGTTGCTGCAACAGGCGGTGGACTACCTCAGCGATGATGGCGTGCTGATTGTGGAAGTCGGCTACACCTGGCCAGTGTTGCAGGACGCCTTGCCGAGTGTGCCGTTTATGTGGCTGGAGTTTGAATACGGCGGCGAGGGCGTGTTCCTGCTCACCGCCGAACAACTGCGCCGGCATCAAGCCGATTTTGCCAACGCGCAGCTGTGATAACATTGCCGCATCACAATCACCATCAAGCAGAAACAGCATGTCGGGAAACAGCATAGGCAAACTTTTTACCGTCACCACTGCCGGGGAATCACACGGCGCGGCGCTGGTTGGCATCGTCGACGGTTGCCCGCCGGGGCTGGAACTGTCTGAAGCCGATATCCAGGTCGATCTCGACCGCCGCAAACCCGGCGCCTCGCGTCACACCACCCAGCGCCGCGAAGCCGATGAAGTCAAAATCCTGGCCGGCGTGTTTGAAGGCAAAACCACCGGCACGCCCATCGGCCTGCTGATTGAAAACACCGACCAGCGTTCCAAAGATTACGGCAACATCATGGATCGTTTCCGTCCCGGTCATGCCGATTACACCTACAAGCAAAAATACGGCGTGCGCGACTATCGCGGCGGCGGCCGCTCCTCGGCGCGCGAAACCGCGATGCGCGTGGCGGCGGGTGCCATCGCCAAAAAATATCTGCGCGACCGCTTCGGCATTCGCATTTACGGCTACATGTCGCAACTGGGCCCGATTGAAATGCCGCTGACCAACCCTGATGTGGTCAACAACAATGCGTTTTTTTGCGGCGATGAGGCGCTGGTGCCGGAACTCGAAGCCTACATGGATGCGTTGCGCAAGGAAGGCAATTCGGTCGGCGGCAAAATTACAGTGGTAGCCGAAGGCGTGCCGCCAGGGCTGGGCGAGCCGGTATTCGACCGGCTGGACGCCGACATCGCCCACGCGATGATGGGCATCAACGCCGCCAAGGGCGTGGAAATCGGCGACGGCTTTGCTTGCGTCACCGCCAAAGGCACCGAGTTTCGTGATGAAATGACGCCGCAGGGTTTCAAAAGCAATCATGCCGGCGGCGTGCTCGGCGGCATTTCATCCGGTCAGCATATCGTGGTGCATACCGCATTCAAACCCACTTCCAGCATTCGCCTGTCGGGTGATACCGTGAACGTCGAAGGCGAACCGGTGGATGTCGTCACCCACGGTCGTCACGACCCCTGCGTGGCGATTCGCGCTACCCCGATTTGTGAAGCCATGCTGGCGATTGTATTGCTCGACCACATGCTGCGCAACCGTGGCCAGAACGCCGATGTGCAATCGGACACGCCGGTGATACCCGCCAGTGTTGAAGAATAGCTTGTTAGCCACAGAGGCCACAGAGCGCGCAGAGAAAAAATCTTTCCGCAAATGAACGCTAATGAACGCGAATGTTGCCCTGCATTTGTTCAACACTTTAGTTATCAAGCTGACTCAGGTGAGTGCATTCATGTTGCATACCGTAGCGCTTGACATTTTTGCCTCTGGTCGAATAAACACGGATTACCCGATCGCGTTAATTCGCGTTCATTCGCGGACTGAAACAAAACTTCTCTGCGCGCTCTGTGACCTCTGTGGCAAATTAACAAAATAAAACACTCTTGAGCACCCAATCGATTCCCTACTGGCGCCTCTCCGGTTTTTACGGTTTTTATTTCGCCTCGCTTGGCGTGCTGGTGCCGTACTGGAGCCTGTATCTCAAGTCGCTGGGTTACAACAGCCTCACTATCGGCAGCCTGATTGCCATTTTGCCGGCGACCAAACTGGTGGCGCCCTATATCTGGGGCTGGCTGGCCGATCATTCCCGGCGCTCCATGTTGATTATCCGCCTCGCCAGCGTGCTGGCGCTGCTGAGTTTTTCGCTGGTGCTGTTGCGCGATGATCACTGGTGGATTGCGTTCACCATGCTGCTGTTCAGCTTTTTCTGGAACGCCACGTTGCCGCAGTTTGAGGCCGTCACCCTGAATCATCTGGGGGACGACACGCACCGCTACAGCATGATCCGGCTGTGGGGCTCGCTGGGGTTTATCGTGGTGGTGGTGTTGATGGGCGACTTGCTCGAAACCTATTCCACCGAAGCGATTCCGCTGGTGGTGCTGCTCAGCTTTGCCGGCATTGCGCTGTTCAGTTTTATCGTGCCGGAAAAATGCAACACGCCGCACAGTGATCATTCACCGATATGGCATGTCATCCGGCAACCGCAGGTGATGGCTTTTCTGGTGGTGACGTTTTTGATGTTGTGCAGTCACGGCCCGTATTACACGTTTTACACCATCTATTTGCAGGAGCACGGTTACAGCCCGCACATGACCGGCATACTGTGGGCGGTGGGCGTGCTGGCGGAAGTGATTATCTTTTTGCTGATGCATCGTCTGCTGCCACAGTACGGCGCGCGCAAACTGCTGCTGGCGACGCTGGCGCTGACCAGCCTGCGCTGGCTGATGATCGGTTTTTATGTGGATGACATGGCCGTACTGTTTCTGGCGCAACTGCTGCACGCGTTTTCATTCGGCGTGTTTCACGCTGTCAGCATATCACTGGTGCACCAGTATTTCACCGGCAGTCATCAGGGCAGGGGGCAGGCGCTGTATTCCAGCACCGGCTTCGGCGCCGGCGTGGCGACGGGCAGTCTGATCAGCGGTTTTGTGTGGGATCAGTATGGCGCTGAAGTGCTGTTCAGTTTCGGCAGCGCCTGCGCCTTGCTGGCGATGCTGATTGTGTGGCGTTTTATCCGCACGCCAAAGACGGCATGAGTGTTTACTGATTCAGCAAGGTCAGCAATGCTGTTGCGTCACCGGGGTTCAACTGATGCGGTGAGGGCGTCAGCAACACCTCACTTTTACCGCGCAGCGCAGGCACATTGTTCATGTCCTGGCTGAAGCCGGGCACGATGTCATCGCCGGGCAGGCCGGCAGGATTGATGCGAATCACGGATACATATTTGATGTCCGGATGCGGTTGCAGATTCAGCCAGTTAAGCAGGTTGCCGGGGCGCGGGTAGGTCAGATCCGCCAGCAGCGGGCGGGAATGCTTCAGCGCATCGTAGGCGCTGCCGCCGAAAAAGCTTTTGACGATATTGAACGGCCCGTCATTGGCGGTGATATCCAGCGCCTGGTCGGCGCGTGCGGTGCCGGCATGCGGTGATGCAATGGTAATCAGTTCTTTCACATTCTGCGCGCCGCCGCTGACCAGCGCCAGCCGCGCCACCACCCCGCCTGCAGAGTGCGCGGCGATGATAATGTCCTCGCCCGGGTGCACAGCGCGCACCTGGTTCAGCATGTTCAGCAGGTATTGCGCCTGCACCGGTACCGGCGCGATTGAGGGCAGGGTAACGTCATAAACATTGTTTTCCGCCTTGATGTTGCCCGTGGTCAGCAATTGCGGCCCCGCCGGGCCGGGAACGAACAGGCCAGTGCGCTTCCAGCCGTTGGCGTCGAGAATGCTGTTGATGCCGCTGCGCTCCCACGAGTCGGCGCTGCCGAGATAACCGTGTACCAGCACCAGCACATCGGCGGAGGCAAGGCTGTTGAAAGTCAGCGCGAGCAGCAGAATCAGGTTTTTCAGTGGTTTCATGTTTCACCCGTGTCCGGTTCTGTTACAGAAATGGTACGGGCTATATGGGGATGTGAACATATTTCAAAAGGGTTGGCATGATGCAGATCAAGCAAACCGCACCGAAAATTATTTCACGCCCAGCAGTTCCAGCAAGCGGCTGGCGGCATTCGACAGGGTGCGCTCGCGGTGCAGCACCACGCCGAGGTGACGGTCGATGCGCAAGCGGCGGCGGTGCAACTGCGTCATGCTGCTGTCAATCATGGAATCCGGCAGCAGGCTCCAGCCCAGCCCGGCCTGCACCATCGCCTTGATGGTTTCCAGATAACTGGTTTGCAGCAAAATATTCTGTGGCGGGTGGTCGGCCAGCGCGGCGTCGACCAGCTCACGGGTGTGGGCGCCGGCGGCGGGCAGTATCGCAGCGGTTTGCGCCAGTTGCTTCAGACTGCTGCGCGGCTGTTGCGCCAGCGGGTGTTGCCTGGCAATCACACAATGCATCGGGTCGGACCACAGCAGGTGCTGGGCGAGTTGCGGCGGACAGGCGTCCGGCAGCGTCACCAACGCCAGTTCAATGTCGCCGTGCAGCAGTTGCGGAAACGCCTGTTCGGATTCCATGAAATGAATATCCAGTTTCACTTCGGGACAGGCCTGGGTGTATCGCCTCAGCACCGCAGGCAAACGGTGCAGACCGATATGGTGGCTGGTCGCCATGCTGAGGACGCCGCTGGTGTGTTCGTTCAGATGGCTGAGAATGCGGCGGCTTTCTTCCATTTCCGCCAGGATGCGGCGATAACCGGGCAGCAAGGCGCGCCCGGCTTCGGTGAGCTGCACCTGTTTGCCGATGCGGTCGAACAAGACCGTGTCGAGCGACTGCTCCAGCGCCGCGATGCGTTTGCTCACCGCCGGCTGGGTAATAAACAGTTGCTCCGCCGCACGCGAAAACGAGCCTGTTTCGGCAACGCTGAGAAAGGCGCGAATGTTCTGGATATCCATATTCAGAACTATAAATCAATATAATCAAAAAGAATACTAAACATGAAAATAATGAATTTGAGTAATATATTGTCGTGCCCTATGCTTGGCGTACAAGCTAACCCGGAAGTTGCATGAAGCTGCCGGATGGATGCGCCAGACGTGCAGACGCCGGCAGAGCGGTCTGGCAACAAATTGTTACGCACTAATATACGAAACATCTTGTTCATAAACATGAACTTATTTGTTATTTCCAGCGGCTTCATGCAACTTCCGGGTTAAGGGGAAAGGAGCGCAGTGATGAAACGATTAATACTGGTTTTGGGCAGTGTGTTTTTCAGCGCCAGCGCGCTGGCGGCGGGTTTTACACTCAGCAGTCCGCACATCAGCGGCCAGCTGGGCAACGATCAGGTGTTCAACAGCTTTGGCTGCAAGGGCGGGAATATTTCACCTGAACTGGCATGGCGTGATGCGCCGGCGGCGACCAAAAGTTTCGCCGTTACCATGTACGACCCGGATGCGCCCACCGGCAGCGGCTGGTGGCACTGGGTGGTGTTCAACATTCCGGCGAATGTGAATCATCTTGCCGCCGGCGCCAGCGGCAAAACCATGCCCAAAGGCGCGGTGGAAAGCGAAACCAGCTTCGGCGGCAAGGGCTTCGGTGGCGCTTGTCCGCCACCGGGTGACAAGCCGCACCGCTATATCGTCACCGTATATGCGCTGGACATTGTCCGCATCGAACAGAACGCTGATGCGCGCCCGGAACTGATTGGCTTTTTTATTAACCGTCACGCCCTCGCCAAATCATCGGTGATGGCCTACTACGGCAGGTAATTTCATGACTGCAAAAACGCTTTACGACAAACTGTGGGACGACCATGTGGTGCGCACCGAAGAGGACGGCACCGCCTTGCTCTACATCGATCGCCATCTGGTGCACGAAGTCACCTCGCCGCAGGCATTCGAAGGCCTGCGTCTGGCCGGGCGCAAACCCTGGCGCACAGAATCGATAGTAGCAGTGCCGGATCATAACGTGCCCACCACCGACCGCAGCCAGGGCATCACCGACCCGGTGGCAAAAATTCAGGTGGAAACACTGGACAACAACTGCCGCGAGTTCGGCCTGACCGAGTTCACCATGTCGGATGTCCGTCAGGGCATCGTGCATGTGATTGGCCCGGAACAGGGCGCCACCCTGCCGGGCATGACCGTGGTGTGCGGCGACTCGCACACCTCCACCCACGGCGCATTCGGCGCGCTGGCCTTTGGCATCGGCACCTCGGAAGTCGAGCATGTGCTGGCGACGCAGTGTCTGCTGCAAAAGAAAAGCAAAAACATGCTGGTCAGTGTCGATGGTCATGTGCATGCAGGCGTGACCGCCAAGGATATTGTGCTCGCCATCATCGGCGAAATCGGCACCGCTGGCGGCACCGGTTATGCGATTGAATTCGGTGGCGAGGCGATTCGCGCGCTCAGCATGGAAGGCCGCATGACAGTGTGCAACATGGCTATCGAAGCAGGCGCGCGCGCCGGCATGGTGGCGGTGGATGACACCACCATCGACTATGTGCAGGGCCGCCCCTATGCGCCACAGGGCGAGCTGTGGGAGCAGGCGGTGGCGTACTGGCGCACTCTGGTCAGCGACGAGGGCGCCGACTTCGACAAGGTGGTGCATATCGACGCCGCCAGCATCAAGCCGCAGGTGACCTGGGGCACCTCACCCGAAATGGTGGCGCCGGTGGATGCTCATGTACCCGACCCGACCAGCGTCGATGACAAGGTCAAGGCAGACGGTATGCAAAAGGCATTACAGTACATGGGGCTGGAAGCCGGTACGCCGATTGAAGACATCGCCGTGGACAAGGTGTTCATCGGCTCCTGCACCAATTCGCGCATCGAGGATTTACGCGAAGCGGCGCGGGTGGCGCAGGGCAAAAAAGTAGCCGATAACATCAGGCTGGCGATGGTGGTGCCGGGTTCCGGTCTGGTCAAACAGCAGGCCGAGCAGGAAGGGCTGGACAAGATATTCATCGACGCCGGTTTTGAATGGCGCGAACCGGGCTGCTCCATGTGCCTGGCGATGAACGCCGACCGGCTGGAGCCGGGCGAGCGTTGCGCCTCCACCTCCAACCGCAATTTTGAAGGCCGGCAGGGGCAGGGCGGACGCACTCATCTGGTCAGCCCGGCGATGGCGGCGGCAGCGGCCGTAAACGGGCATTTTGTTGATGTTACGAAAATGAATGGTTAGCCACAGAGGTCACAGAGGACACTGAGGTGTATGTTTTTTGCAAATTCAGGTTATTCCCGGTAACGATACCGTTAGTAAACAGCTCGGATTATTTTGTGAGCAATAAACAACCTCTGCGCTCTCTGTGATCTCTGTGGCAAAAAAACAAGGTAAATAATGATGCAAGCATTTACTCAACACAAAGGCATTGTCGCGCCACTGGATCGGCCCAATGTCGACACCGACGCGATTATCCCGAAACAGTTTCTCAAATCCATCAAGCGCAGCGGCTTCGGCCCCAATGCGTTTGACGACTGGCGTTATCTCGACGCCGGCGGGCCGGATATCGACAACGCCACGCGCCGCCCGAATCCGGATTTCGTACTCAATCAGCTACCGTATGACCAGGCCACGATATTGCTGGCGCGGGAAAATTTTGGCTGCGGCTCCTCACGCGAACACGCGGTGTGGGCGCTGACCGATTTCGGTTTCCGCGCCGTCATCGCGCCCAGCTTTGCCGACATCTTTTATAACAACAGCTTCAAAAACGGCCTGCTGCCGATTGCCTTGAGCGCTGAGCAGGTAGACGAGTTGTTTCAACAGGTAAACGCCAACCGGGGCATGCAATTTGAAATTGATTTGCCATCACAAACCCTGACCGCAGGCGACAAGCAATACCCCTTCGAAATCGACGCCTTCCGCAAACACTGCATGCTCAACGGGCTGGATGATATTGCGCTCACCTTGCAGCATGCAGATGACATCCGCGCTTACGAAGAAAGACGCAAGCAGGAAGCGCCGTGGTTGTTTTGATGCAGAAAAGGGTGTTCCAGGTCGATTGTGGCGCTGTTATTGTTGACTGAAAATGATGGTGTTCAATCGCTTGCTTCGACCCGGTTCTTCATATCACATGAAGACGACCTGGGAGATAAGCATGGTGCAAAATGCAAGACCTGACCCCCATTGTTGTGGACCCCCATTGTTGTGACCCCCATTGTGTGCACAATACGGGGCGGACCATATATGACCCCCAATTGTACATGCCCCCCAATTGTAAATAACAAAAATATAATAATGAAAGTAGAGAAAAAATACCGCAGTCTGCAAGTGGAATTTGCGCCAGGTATATATGCCGGATTTGTGATGCTAGGATTGCTTGTTGCTGTAACCACTGGCAATCTATTGTATATGGCTGTTATGTGGTTGTGGATATTTTTTGTTTATTATAAAGATAAGCCTCTCAGGTATATTTTTTCAAAAAATATATTATATAAATGGATCTTCATACTGTTTATTGTTTTTGTAAATATAATAGTAGGTATATTTTCTGTGATGGGTGGCAGCGATTTAACAGAATTATTTGTTATGATTTTAATACCTGTTAGTGCTATTTTTATTTTTTTGTTTTTAGTAAAAATTTATACGCACGAAAAGTTGGTTGCTTATGGGTGGAAAAATATAAGTGGCAGGTTTAATTGATGATGTTCGGGTCAGGCAAAGGGGTCAGGTCTTTCATTTTTGCTTGCTTCGGACTAAAACGCATGGCAGAGCTATTGTCAATCTGGTGTATGACATCGTAAGCTTCCCCGTCAAGTAGACAATCCAAAAGTAGAGGATCTGGCGTTTGCCAATGCCTGTGATCCCACTTTCCGTGTGCTCTGTGGCCTTGTGGCAAATTGATTATTTCTGTCATCCCGAGCACAGTCGAGGGGTCTCGCGCCACAGGCCGTGCTCTTTGAGATTTCTCCCTGCGGTCGAAATGACACCGCACATCACGTTATGTTATCAAACAGATTTGAGTCTTAAATTATCGACAAATGGCACAAAATCTTTATCTGAAAAAAGCAAGGGGATTTTGTTTTCAATACAATAAGTGGCAATAATTACATCTGCTGTTTTTCTGATTGTGATTCCTTTTTTTCGCAGCTTTCTGAAATTATTGGCGCTTTTGATTGCCATGTCCTTTCGCAATAAATCATGTACAGTTAAAGATGTTAAAACGTTTTTAGCTGCTTTATAGTCGGCGTCACTTCTAAAGCCTTGTAGTACTTCAGCTAGTATGAGGTCGCCAATTACAATCTCCTCAAGCCCGAGTCTTTCATACAATTTATCTGTTTCTGCACATACTGTACCATTGAAAAAATCAATCCAGACACTTGAGTCTACAAAAATCATTTTTTGCTTCTCATTTCATCCAGGTCGCCCTCCCACTTGAGCTTGCCTCTAAGCGCGCGAATAGATGCCTGCTTATTCAGCTTGATCAATACTTTAAGGCCCAATTCAACAGCTTCTTTCTTGGTGCTTAAACCGGTTGCTTTTAATGCATCAGCCATTAAGTTGTCATCAATTTCAATATTGGTTCTCATTCCAGTCGCCTTTGTGTATGGTTAATTAAATGTGTACACACTGTAGTAATAAAACACATGACAAGTCAATTTACGCTGGCCAGTTTCAGGTATAAATGGGGCGGATCAACATAACCGTGTCTTGCCGCACCGAGCGCAGTAGAGGGGGTGCCACAGATCGCGCCCTTTGAGATTTCTTCCTGCGGTCGAAATGATGCCCCACACCCCCATCGCGTGTATTGGCGTGTATTGGCGTGCATTTGCGGAAAGCTGTTGCACTCATACAGAAAACCGTTTGTCAGATAAGAAATTGTAGCTGTTTGCACGGCTGAAATTGATACAGAAATGGCTACACTGAAAGCATGAAAACCCTCATGCTTTCAGCGCTGATGTTTGCATTTTTCTCCGGTTCCACTGCCGCCAGGGAAATGGCATTCAATGAATGGGTTTACGATTATTTTGTGAACGGCGCCACGCTGAAACTGGCGCTGGGCACCCGGCAGGCGGGTATTCGCGTCATTCGAAACAGCGACAAGGCCGAAGGTCGTATTGTGCAGCGCAATGAGGAATCGTATTTTTTAAGCTACAGCACGCGACCGATCTTTTTCTCGATTGAAAACATGGGGCTGACCTTTGCGTTCAATTTCTCCAGTTTTAACGCCGGTCAGCAGGAAATCGCCAGGGATGTGTTTGCTGATCTCGGCACGCGCGCCAGTGGTGAGTTCTACTATGTGGTGCCCACCGTGTTTTATCAGTGGGGGGATTACATCAGCGGCAGTTATGCGCGTGTCGGCATTGGTCTGGGCGCCGGGGTGGCGCGTTTCAATGGCAATGTGCAACTCACCGATTCGGCTACACAGGATATTGTGTCACTGAGCCAGGGTGGCGCATCGCTCACTTTTGCCAGCAGTTTTATTGCTGAAGCACACTGGCATAACTGGGGGCTGACATTAAACGTTGCCGGCCCGTCCTATGAAACCGATGCCTTCACTTACAATGTGGAAGATATTTCAGTCAATCTGGGTTATCAGTTTGTGTTCTGATTGGCCTTGTCGATTTTCGCCCAGGTGTCACGCAGGGTGACGGTGCGGTTGAAGGTCAGGCTTTGCGCCTTGCTGTCCTTGATGAAATAGCCGGTGCGCTCGAACTGGTAATGGGTTTCATTTTTCGCCTCGGCCAGTGACGGCTCCAGTTTGCAGCCCTGTAGTTGCACCAGTGATTCCGGGTTCAGGTGCTCGATAAAGTTGTCAGTGCCGCCGGGGTTGGGGTGGGTGAACAGCCGGTCGTACAGATTGATGTTGGCGTTGATGGCGTGTTGCGCCGACACCCAGTGAATCGTGCCTTTCACCTTGCGACCGTCGGGCGTGCTGCCGCCGCGCGACTCAGGATCGTAACGGCAGATCAGTTCCACTACTTCACCCTCATCGTTTTTAATGACATCGGTGCAGGTGACATAATAGGCGTAACGCAAACGCACTTCGCGCCCCTGTGACAGGCGGAAGAATTTTTTCGGCGCGTCTTCCATGAAGTCATCCTGCTCGATATAAATCACTTTGCTGAACGGCACCTGGCGCTCGCCCATTTCCGGTTTTTGCGGATGGTTCTGCGCGGTCATCTGCTCGACCTGATCGTCGGGATAATTTTCAATCGTTACTTTCAGTGGTCGCAATACGCCCATCACGCGCAAGGCGGATTCGTTCAGGTCTTCGCGCACGCTGTTTTCCAGCACCGCCATTTCGATGAAGCTGTCTTTTTTGGTGACGCCGATGCGGTCGCAAAAATCGCGAATCGAGGCGGGCGTGAAACCGCGTCGGCGCAAACCGGAAATGGTCGGCATGCGCGGGTCGTCCCAGCCGTCAACGTGACCGTCGGTAACCAGCTGGTTGAGCTTGCGCTTGCTGGTGATGGTGTATTTGAGTTGTAACCGGGCGAATTCAATCTGTTGCGGGTGACACGGTGTTTGCAGCTGATCCAGCACCCAGTCGTACAGTGGGCGGTGGTCTTCAAACTCCAGCGTGCACAGGGAATGCGTGATGCCTTCAATCGCATCCGACAGGCAGTGGGTGTAATCGTACATCGGGTATATCGGCCAGTCGTCACCAGTGCGCTGGTGATGAACTTTTTTGATGCGATACAGCACCGGGTCGCGCATGTTGATGTTGGGCGAGGCCATGTCGATTCTGGCGCGCAGGCAATATTGTCCGTCATCAAATTCACCGGCGCGCATGCGTGCGAACAGGTCGAGATTGTCCTCAATGCTGCGGTTGCGATCCGGGCTTTCCCGGCCGGGTTCGGTCAGGGTGCCGCGGTATTCACGAATCTGCTCCGGGCTGAGTGAATCGACATAGGCCTTGCCCTGTTTGATCAGCTCCACCGCATAATCGTAAAGCCGCTGAAAATAATCCGAGGCGTGACACAGATTGCTCCACGTGTAGCCCAGCCAGCGCACGTCTTCCTCGATGGACTGTACATACTCCTCGTCTTCCTTTTCCGGGTTGGTGTCATCGAAGCGCAGGTTGCAATCACCGCCAAAATCTTCCGCCAGGCCAAAGTTGATGCAAATCGATTTGGCGTGGCCGATGTGCAGATAGCCGTTGGGTTCTGGCGGAAAACGGGTTTGCACCTTTGTGTGCTTGCCGCTGTCCAGATCCTGCTGGATGATGTTGCGTATGAAGTTACCGGCTTTTTCGGTTTCGTTGTTGGTATCGGACATGTATGGCTACCGCGGCCTCAGGTGACAAGCGCTGTATTGTACATGCAATGCCGGTTGCAAAAAATGTGTTTATCAGCGGTGTTTGCTGTTCTTGTTATGACTTGCCATTCTCGCCGCATCAATCGCGGCATTGGCCCAGCTTCGCATGGCGTCCGGCTCATCCAGCACCTCGGCCGGCGCTTCATGGTATGAAAGGTGGCAGGGCTTGCCATTGCGTTCGTAACAGAAAGCGGGCAGGCCGCGCTGGCTGAATGCAGCGCGGTTGTTGTCGGCCACCTTGAAATACAGCACCTCGTCGGCCACCAGCGCAAACATCTGCTCACCAAAATAGATGCCATAGCCGCCGAACATGCGTTTGGCGCGCAGCTCGGTGGCGTTCAGTCCGCCCGACTGCATTTGTTCCAGCAGAAAGTCTACAAATTCGTTTGAATGTGGCATGCTGTACTCCCTGAAAAATCACGACCAATGAGCTGATGCAAACCGAACCCCTGTCGCATGCCGCCATAGTGGCGCAACTGGACGCGCCGGCGCAAGCCGGTCTGTCACTGCATGTGCTGGGTACGGTGGATTCGACCAATGTCTGGTGCCGCAACCAGCATCGCGCTGGCGCGATTCCGCCATTCGCCTGCATTGCCGAGCAGCAGACGCAGGGGCGGGGCCGCCGCGGACGGCAATGGCAGTCGCCCGCCGGGGCGAATATCTATCTGTCGCTGGCATGGCGTTTTGACATGGCGCGGCGCCAGCTCGGCTTGCTGCCGCTGTGGGTGGGACTGACGGTGCGCGACTGTTTGCGGGCAATCGGCATCGCCCGGGCTCAGCTCAAATGGCCCAATGATGTGCTGGTCGGCAATCACAAGATTGCCGGGGTGTTGATTGAGTCGGTGCAGGGAGGAACTGCAACCGGTGATGGCGAGGTGACTGACATGATTATTGGCGTCGGCATTAACCATGCCATGCCGGCGCAATCGATGCCGGGTGATATCAGCTGGACGGATGTGCAACAGCATTTGCCGGCAGGCAGTCGGGTGTCGCGTAATCAGCTGGCCGGTTTGCTGTTGCGCGATCTGGCGTGGGCATGCCGGGAATATCGGACCCGGCCGGAAGCCTGTTTGCAGCGGCTGCGGCAATGTTTCAGCCAGCCGCAGCATGTCGCTGTCCACACCGAGCAGGGAGAAAATCTGGCCGGCGTAATAAAAGGTATTACCGATCAGGGCGAACTGCGTGTTGACATCCATGGCGAGGAGCGCGTGTTCAGCAGCGCCGATGTCAGCCTGAGGCCGCGCCCTGACGATACCCGGGAGAAGGCTGTTGCTGGCGACGATTGATATCGGCAACAGCCGTCTGAAAGCGGCTGTCTGGCGGGGCGGCGACATCATCGACACAGTGGCGATGGATTATGACCGCGCAGGCGTGAATATGGCGCATCAACTGATGCAGTTTGCGCAAATGCCGCTGTTCACGCAGCATGCTATTCAGCGCATTCTGGTTGCCTGTGTGGCTGGCGGGTCTGTCGAACAGGTATTCACCGAGGCTGTCGCACAGGCCGCCATGCCCGCGCCGGAATTTTTTCGCACCTCGGCTGCGTGCTGCGGCATTCGCCATGCCTATGCCGATCCTGCGCAGCACGGTGTTGACCGCTGGGCGGCGCTGATTGGCGGCCGCAAGCTCAGCGATGGCGCGCTGTGCGTGATCAGTGTG
Organism: Gammaproteobacteria bacterium; assembly: GCA_026995045.1. Lineage (GTDB taxonomy): Bacteria > Pseudomonadota > Gammaproteobacteria > SZUA-229 > SZUA-229 > S139-92. The sequence goes on from JALWPK010000059.1 coordinate 21,939, forward strand.
GGCACGGCGGTGACGGTGGATTTGCTCAGCGCCGACAATCGTCACCTCGGTGGCCGCATCATGCCGGGGCTGAATCTGATGAAAACCGCGCTGCAACAAACCGCTGGCGTGCAGCAGATCGATGGCGAGCCGGTCAGGTTTGCCAGCAATACCGCCGATGCCGTCAGCAGTGGGACGTATTATATGTTACTGGCCGCGATCCGGCAGGCGATGGAGGATGCAGAAAAGCAACTGGATGGTAATATGCGCACCTTTCTCACAGGAGGGCAGGCGCAGCTGGTGTATGCGGCATTGCAAAATCAGACGCAATTCGATGTGGCGGCGACAAGCGTGCAGCCGCATCTGGTGATGCACGGTCTGCAGGCCGTGGCGGAGCAGGGCTGAATGCGCGCGCTGTTTGTTCTGTTGCTGCTGGCGAATATCGCCTTTGCCGGCTGGCTGTTCTATCAGCAGAAGCTGGCTGCGCAACAATCGGCGCCGTCCGGGATTGCGCCGCCGGTCGCTGGCGCCAAACGCGTGGTGCTGCTGCGCGAACTGAAAGCACAAGCAGCAGCGGACCAGGAAAAACAGTTGGATCAAGGTGTTGTGGCGGAAACCGAACAGACCGCTGTCGTACAACAGTCAGCACCGGCAGCAAAACAAGTGGAGCCGGTTGCAGTAAAAGTCGAGCCAATTGCTGCTCCCCAGCCAGAGAAGAGCACCGAGCCTGAACCCGTATCCAATCCCGGGACCGTCAGTTGCTACACGCTGGGCCCGTTCCGCAAACTGGACAAATTGCGCGAAATTACCCGCGAACTCAAATCCGATGTGCTGGAAGCCTCATTCCGCAGCAGCGAGGAGCGCGAGCGCTCCCTGTTCTGGGTCTACCTGAAACCGGAAGCGGATCTGAAATCGGCCAAAAACACCACCCGCATGCTGCGCAACAAAAAAATTCGCGACTCCTATATCATCGCCGAGGGTAAAAACCGCTTCGGCATCTCGCTGGGGCATTTTCGCGACAAGAGCCGCGCCTACGGATTGCGCGACAAGGTGGCCAGGCTGGGCTTCAACCCGGTGGTCGAGCCGGTGTTTCGCAGCTATACAATCTACTGGCTGGACTACAAAACCGTTGCAGGCAGCCGCCTGAACGCCTTGCTGAAAAGCGGCAAGCTGGACAAATCCATCAGCCAGTTTGACCGCAAATGCGAGTAGCCCGGCCCTGCTGTACCGCTGCCCGCGCCCGATTTTCGGCGCGGTAAAAAAATCCCGCTGGCGCATTGCTTTAGTCGCATCCTTTCCCTACAATTGCCCCCCATTCGCTGGTGTAGCTCAGTTGGTAGAGCAGCTGATTTGTAATCAGCAGGTCGGGGGTTCGATTCCGTCCACCAGCTCCAGTTTTTTATTCGCCGTTTCAAGTTGTTACGGTTGACAGCCGCGTATTGCTCAAGCAAAATACGCGGCTTGATTTTTGGAGGGGTTCCCGAGCGGCCAAAGGGGGCAGACTGTAAATCTGCTGGTTCTACCTTCGGAGGTTCGAATCCTCCCCCCTCCACCATAGGACGAAGCAAAAAGGTGTGGCGAAACATAAGCTTGCGCCGAATTTATGAAGAGTGAGCAGGGAGGGTTCGAACCGATAAGAGGTTCGACGAAATCGCCGGGAGCGATTTCGAACGCGCGCGGCGCGGCCCGATTGCGACATGAGTCTGCGGACGTTTGGACTGAAGCCCGTTGTTTTATCAGGCGTTGCCGGGTTTTGGCGCTTACAGATGTAGAGTGGCAAGGATGGAGTGGCAAGTGGTGTGAATGGTTGTTCTCCTTGCCCCTCGAAGCTTGCCGCCGCGAAACAAGCGGGTGTAGTTCAATGGTAGAACTTCAGCCTTCCAAGCTGACTATGTGGGTTCGATTCCCATCACCCGCTCCAAATTTCAGGGGCAAGGGAAAAGTGGTGAGGGGAGAGGTAAAAGATTGGAAATCGATTGAGAATTATGAGTGGGTTGTACGAGATTGAGTGGTTTTTGGTTGTTACCTCGCCACTTGCCCCTCGCCACTCGTAACGTTTTATTTTGCTCATATAGCTCAGTCGGTAGAGCACTTCCTTGGTAAGGAAGAGGTCACCGGTTCAAATCCGGTTATGAGCTCCATTGTTGCTGGTGAATCGTAATGGCGGTTCGCCGAACAGTTTTTGAACACATGTTATTAATTTTTATCCGGGGGAGACATTCACGATGTCCAAGGAAAAGTTTGAAAGAACCAAGCCGCACGTAAATGTAGGCACAATCGGTCACGTAGACCACGGTAAAACCACACTGACAGCCGCGCTGACCAAAGTGATGGCGGAGAAACAGGGCGGCGAAGCCAAAGCGTTCGACCAGATCGACAACGCCCCGGAAGAAAAAGCGCGCGGTATTACGATTGCGACCTCGCACGTTGAATACGAAAGCGACAAGCGCCACTACGCGCACGTTGACTGCCCGGGCCACGCCGACTACGTCAAAAACATGATTACCGGCGCCGCGCAAATGGACGGCGCCATCCTGGTGGTCTCCGCCGCCGACGGCCCGATGCCGCAGACCCGCGAACACATCCTGCTGTCGCGTCAGGTCGGCGTGCCCTACATCGTCGTCTACATGAACAAAGCCGACATGGTTGACGACGAAGAACTGCTCGAACTGGTCGAAATGGAAATCCGCGAACTGCTCGACGCCTACGACTTCCCGGGCGACGACACCCCCATCATCACCGGCTCCGCGCTCAAAGCGCTGGAAGGCGACGACAGCGAGATCGGCGCCCAGTCCATCATCAAACTGGTTGAAGCCATGGACGACTACATCCCCGAGCCCGAGCGCGCCGTGGATCAACCGTTCCTGATGCCGGTGGAAGACGTGTTCTCCATCTCCGGACGCGGCACCGTGGTTACCGGCCGCATCGAGCGCGGCGTCATTAACGTCGGCGAAGAAATCGAAATCGTCGGCATCCGCGACACCCAGACCACCACCGTCACCGGCGTCGAAATGTTCCGCAAACTGCTGGATCAGGGCCAGGCGGGCGACAACGTTGGCCTGCTGCTGCGCGGCACCAAACGCGAAGAAGTCGAACGCGGCCAGGTCTGCTGCAAACCGGGCAGCGTCACCCCGCACACCAAATTTGAATGCGAAGTGTACGTACTGAGCAAAGACGAAGGCG
>JALWPK010000060.1 GCA_026995045.1 Gammaproteobacteria bacterium
CGAGCTTCACAACATCTTCATTTTGAATAGGGAAGGGGAGCTACAGAACTTTGATACTGTTGTGGCTCAGCACGGTTTGAGTCCGCAGCGCATTTATGATGCTTCCTTATCCGACGAAATTTCGGCTAAGATTGCTGCAAATCTTGATTTGGCCAATATTTTGGGAATAAACGGTACACCTGGGTTTGTTACCCGATCTAAAATTATTCGCGGCTTTGTGCAAAAACCCGTTTTGCTTCAAGCCCTGTCGGGTTCTTAATGTTTCCACCAATCAATACGGTTTCTGGTTTCTTAGTCTTCGTTGCGTTATGCTTCGGAGGTGTGGCAGGGGGTCTATATGTCCGCAGCAGTAGGCTCTCTGCCCATTCTTGTCCTGTTCTAAATAAATCTGAGCTTCGCCTTTTTGGGAGGCTTCAAAAGGTTTGCCGGTCTGTCCTTGGTCCACATTATCATGTCTTGGCTCAGGTTTCGTATGGTGAGTTTTTATCGACCTCGAACCGTTCGCTTTTTTTCAGCTTTAACTGTAAAAGAGCTGATTTCCTAATCATGGACAATTACGCAAATCCTATAGCGGTTATAGAATATCAAGGATCCGGCCATTTTGGTTATTCTTTGCTATCGAGAATCAAGGCAATGAAATCTGATCGTATTAAAAGAAGAATACTCAAAAGAGCTGGTATTCCGTTCTGTGAGGTATCCGCAAAGTTTGAAATTAACGACTTATTATCTTTTTTTCACTCACTAAATCACGTGCACCAGAAAACCCGCCGAAAAGGCGCATAATCTATCTTATGTTACCAATGGGAGAAAATCAAAATGAAAACACTCGCTATAATGGTTGGCCTTGTCGGCACGCTTGCAGGCTGCGAAATGGATCAGACAAGCACCACGGCTGACGCGCCAGCGCGGCCTTTTCCAGATGCAACCGGTCTCGCCGCTATCGCGCAAGACGCTTATTTCACGACCATGCAACATTCCCCGAAAAATTTGCAAGTGGGCGACGTTCAGCAGGCCCGCACATTCATTGGTCTGCCGCCCGATTATCTGGTTTGCGTCAGCGCGACCGAAAACACAGTCTATTCCGTTTATGACAATGCCGGCAATCTCGTAGCTCCGGCGGGCGTTCCCTTCCGCCAGAGCTACGTCATGCTGGTGCGGGATTATGGCGACCCTACAGGCTGGGGGTCTGGAATTTTCCGCCGCGTCGAGGAAGGCAAAATTGGTCATGTTGAAATGCGCTCGGTGTGTCCGCCAAGTGAACGTTAAGCCGCCCTTCCAAACCGTTTTATATTCCGCTACCTTAGGTGGAATCACGGCGGCATCAATGCTCTTGGCCATTCCGGCCGGGGGCATTTCTTCTTTGTGCTTGCTCGCCATTCTGATCACCAAGCGGCCCGTGCTGGCTTTGGCGGTCTGGGGCGCGGTTTTTGTTCCGGTGTCTGGCCTCTGGGTGTTTCCAGCCTTTGAAGGGCCGATTGAATACATTCTGGGTGGCTTGGGTTTAAGCTTCGCCGGTTTTGCGTTCTACGGTGGCGCAGGGCTTATCTCCTGGCTGGCGTTGCGCCGCGCGCCGGTTCTTATCCTTCCGGCTTCGCTTCTGCTTGCCGAGGTCACAGCGGCCTCTCTGGGCCTCGTTATGGCTCCCGTAGGACTTTTTGCCGTGGATAGCGCCCTTGGGGCCATTCTGGCGCTGGTGACGGTTTACGGCGCAACGGCGGGTTTTGG
>JALWPK010000061.1 GCA_026995045.1 Gammaproteobacteria bacterium
GAGACCTCTGCACATCCTTCCTGACCGGCCGTCACTATCCTGTTGCGGTGTTTTTGAAGCTTTTCAACACCGTTCATCCTGCCGGATTTCCCTTCTTCCGGGCTTTTTGCCTGCATATGGCGTTTTCAAGGCGCAGCAACCCATCAGCCTGCTCCCGCCATGCCGATGGATGGCCTTGATGCGTATGCGTTTTCTGTCAGTTCAATCATGTTGGCGGCCTTTGTCAGATTCAGACACATCAGCTTGAATCGGGCCTGGGCATGCACCCTGGCCAGTCCGAAGTATGAAGCCCGCGCGAAGCCCAGCGGCCGCTTGAGCGTGCCGAAGCCTTGCTCAACGATGTAGCGAACCTCGCTGATCAAACGATTCAATTGTTTCTGTCTTTCGCTCAGCGGCTTGTTCCTCGCCGCCTTGTGCATGATGCCGTCCTTCAGTCCATTCTCCCTGAGAAATTCCCGATTGGCCGCCGATGCGTTGCCCTTGTCCGAATACACCCGCATGCCCCTGTGTTTGGGCATGGATTCCACCACCTGCCTGAAATGCGTCACCTCGGGTTGATTGGCCGGCGTCATGTCCGTATGCCGGAAAAAGCCATCTTCATCCACGACGGCAAACAGCTTGTAACCGAAATGAGCTTTCTTCCCTTTCTTCAACCATGCCGCATCAGGGTCGGCCGATTGCCGCACTACTGGCGACGGCGTCTCATCCTCCTTGCGATCCTCGGGAATCGGCTCCACCGTTTGCCTCGGCCGGGCGGCCGATTCAATCACCGATGCATCCACAATCGCCGCCTTCGCTTTCTCCACCATCAGCCCGTGCGCCGCCAGTTGACGGTTCAGTTCGGCGAACAGGCGCTTATCCAGCTTCTTGTTGATCAGGCGATTGCGAAAACGGCAGATGCTCGTCTCATCGGGAACCGAATCGGAAACATCAAAGCCCGTGAACCAGATGAAATCCATGCGCACCTTCAGCGCTTCCTCCATCTTCGGATCGGACAAGCCGTGCCATGCCTGCAAAATCATCGCGCGGAACATCTTCAGCGGATCATAGGGAACCACCCCGCCCACCGGCCCTCCACGGGCGTATACGTCCTTCAGAATCAACGCAAAGCGATCCCAGTCCAGTAAATGCCACACCTTCACCAGATGATGATCCTTGCCAAGGCGCGATTCAATCATGGATGCGGAAAAACCAAGCATGAAAAACCTCCTTCAAACACCATAAATCATAACAAATACAAAGGGTTATGGAAATATCAAAAATCGTTCATGGTGCAGAGGTCTTGATATGCAAATTTATTTAACGACCGGCGGAGGGGAAAGAGGAGGGGCCGGGAGGCCCCTCGATTCTTGCTTTCCTCTTTTTTGTATCTACAATAATCCGGTGGAATACGAATGGGACGACGCCAAGGATGCGGCTAACCAGTTCAAGCATGGCGTGGCGTTCGCGCAAGTGCTGCGGTTTGACTGGGATGCTGCCATTGTGTTGCCGGATAACCGGCGGGACTATGGAGAGCCGCGTTGGTTTGCGTTCGGCCCAATTAACGGTCGGCTGCATTGCCTCGTCTTCACAAAGCGGGGCGAGTGCATTCGCGTTATCAGCTTGCGTAAGGCCAACCAAAGAGAGGTGACACGATATGAGCAATCGCGCCCGTAAACTGATCATGCCCACGCCGAAGGAGGATGCCGCTATTCAGCGTGGCATTGAGGCGGACGGGG
>JALWPK010000062.1 GCA_026995045.1 Gammaproteobacteria bacterium
GTCGATTCCGCAATAGTAGGGATGTGTGGTATTGTAAAAGTTCATTGAGCTGCCTCCTGTTGGCTTGGTCGCCTCCCAGCTTAGCGCATGCGTTGGCTGGGGGAGACGGCTCGATGAGTATCAAGCGTCATCCCGAGGACATGGGTGAAGCTGAAATCACCCGTTATCTGTCTTACCTCGCCACTGACAAGCATGTATCAGCCGCTACGCAGAATCAAGCCCTGTCGGCGTTGCTTTTTCTATATAAGAAAGTGCTAAACAAGGAGCTGGACTGGATAGATGATGTTGTGCGCGCCAAGGTGTCGCGCCGGTTGCCGGTGGTGCTGAGCCAACGCCAGGTCAGGATGATTCTGGATTCCATGACGGGTATTAACGCACTCATCGCGAAGTTGCTCTACGGCACGGGGATGCGATTGATGGAGGGGGTGCGCTTGAGGGTGAAGGATATTGATTTTGAAATGAATCAGATTATTGTGCGCGCAGGCAAGGGCAACAAGGACAGGGTAACGCCTTTGCCTCATTCGCTTGTTCCCGCACTGCGTGAGCAAATTACCAGGGTGAAGCGCTTGCATGAGGCGGATCTTGCCGAGGGTTTTGGGCGCGTGTATCTGCCTTTTGCGCTGGATAAAAAATATCCGAATGCGGGTATTGAGTTTGGCTGGCAGTATGTGTTCCCGTCAAGGCAGCGGTCACGCGATCCGGTTTCCGGAAAAATCAGACGCCATCATCTCGATGAAAAAAACATTGGCCGGGCTATTAAAAATGCTGCAAGGCAAAACGCCATTGACAAGCCGGTCAGCAGTCATACCCTGCGTCATTGTTTTGCCACGCACTTGCTGGAACGGGGTTACGATATCCGCACCGTACAGGAGCTGCTCGGCCACAAAGATGTGAAAACCACCATGATTTACACCCATGTTCTCAACAAGGGCGGGCGCGGGGTATTAAGTCCGCTGGATGCCTGAGGTCAGCCGCATTTACCAGCCGCCAATGGTGACGGTGTAGTAACGCGGAAAGTCATCGGTGTATTCGTCCAGTTCATCAAAGCTTTCCACGCCGTCGCCTTCCACTTCCTGCTCCTGCAGGCGTATGGATAAATTCAGTTCGCTGACCCTGGCGTCGAGTTTTTTGTAACCGTCGGTTTCCATAATATCGAGCACGCTGATGGCGTTTTTGTCGGACACGTCAAAGCGCGCATAGTCCTTGTCGACCAGGGTGTAGACAATCATGCCGCGTTTTTCGAAAGTTTGCTTGCCGGGGTGCGGGTATTCGCCTTTTTTGTCCTTTTCGATGTCGCGTTCGAGCCGGCCGGCGATTTCTGACAGTTTGCTGCTGAACCAGTTGCGAATGTCGTCATCCGAGGCAAGCCGGGGTTTGTGAAAAAATACCAGCCAGGCGAATCCGGCGATGAGAGCAATTATGATGAGTGTGGACATGGCTTGTTTCATGGTTGGGTCAAATCAAGCAGGGGTTGTTGTTGCAATGCCCGCCAACCGGGCTGGTTGCCGAGGCCGGTTTCCCAAAACAGGACAGGAAATTGCTGACGCAGTTGCTGCAACGACATCACCATTTATTGTTTTATGTTGCGCCGCGACAGGCGCCAGGCCTGATAATCCGGCTGCAGAAGGTAGGCGCGCCTGTTGATGTAATCCAGCACGCCCCACAAACGGTAGTATTGCACGATGGAGTCAATGCGCATGATTTCCTTGCCGGCCTCATCGAAAAACACAATCGAGGGGGTATGAAAAATGCCGAGCACATCCGCCCATTGTCTTGCCGTGATCTGTTTGCCCTCGGGTGTAATCACTGGCGTGTCGCTCCACATGTCGAGTTGTATCGCCTGCATTTTTTGCAACTCTTTGACAGTCTCCTCCTGATTCAGCGGATCGGTGTGCAGCAAATCGCAGGCGTGGCAGTTGCCCTGTTCAAAAAAAACCGCCAGCGGTTTTTTGTTTTTCAGCAATGCGGGGATGTTGTACGGTGGCGGCAGGAAAAAATCGCGCTCATTCAGGCCGCCTTCCATAAAAAACATGCCCGGCTCGGCGCGCGCCAGGTAGTCGCGGAATTTTTCCTTTTTGTAAAAGCCTTCGGTAACGTATTCCAGCGCGGCGCGGAATTTGTACGGCGGATAAAAACCGCGCAGGCGAAAAACCGCATTGCCATTTTTGTCGTAAAAAACCACGGTCGGCGTAAAGTTGGCCTTGTATTTGAGCGACAATTCGCGCTCGGTGTAGGTTTTGCCATCGGTGTCGATAATGTCTTCAATGCCCCAGATATCAATCGGTATCACATCGTAGTGTTTTTGAATGTAATAGGCGATGTCGGGCTGACCGAGATCCTGTTTCATAAACTGTTCGCAATAGGCGCAGCGCGCCTGGCCGAAGTACAGTATGATGCCGTTCTTGCCATTGGCGACCGCCTCCCTGACATCATCGCGCAAATCACCCAGTGTGACTTTGAACCAGTCCGGGTGCGCCAGTGGTTCTTCAAGCATCGTGTCGTCAAAACTGAGCGGGTCATGCTTGCCGGCGGCTGCATGTGCAGCCAGCGATAAAAGCAGTAAGATGCTGAATGTGATGGTGCGCAAAACCATTCCCTGTGATGTAATGCCAAGTATGGGGGCTGTCGAAGTCATGGCTTATATTAGCAGGCTAACCAAAGGTTGTTATACCCTGAAATGACGCAACAACAGGAAAACAATTCGTTACATTCCGATGCGCGCTCCGCGCTGCTGCTGGTTGGCGCGCACTGCGCCCACTGCCCTGTCGTGCTCGCCATCATGAGCGAGCTGGTGAAAAGCGGCGAGCTGGCGCGGCTGGAAGTGGTGAATCTGGAGCAAAGTCCGGAGGTGGCCACCGAGCTGGGGGTGCGCAGCGTGCCCTGGGTGCGCATTGGCGCCTTCGAGCTGGAAGGCGTGCACAGCAAGGCCGAATACCAGCAATGGGTCAGGCTCGCCCGGCAGCCGGATGGCATGCGTGAATATATGGAAGCCATGCTGGGCGATGGCCAGGTCAGCAAGGTGATAAAACTGATTGAGCAAGACCACAGCCTGATGCGCTGGATTTTCGAGCTGATGCTTGACCCCGACGCCAAAATCAACCTGCGCCTCGGCATTGGCGTGATTATGGAAGAGTTTGCCGCCACGCCCTGGTTTCAGCCGTTTATCCCTGAGCTGGAAAAACTGTGCCGGCACGAGGACGCGCGTGTGCGCGCCGACGCCTGTCACAATCTTGCGCTGACGCAAAACCACGACGTGCTGCCGATATTGAAAAACATGCTGGACGACAGCAGCGAGGAAGTGCGCGAAGTGGCGGCGGACGGCATCGAATCCCTGCAGGCGGGATAAGGTTCAGTCCTCAGCCTTGCGCAAGCAGACTGCTGCGGGCAAGGCGATGGCGAGCATCGCAGCCAGATACGCGATTCGCGTTGCATGCATCAGAACAAATCCCGGTGGCAATGCGTGATGCAGATAAAGCAACGCCGCCACCGCTGCAACAATGGCCGCCAGCGCGGAAAAGTACAACAGGTTGCTGCAACCGGGATTGCCGGGAAAGCGGCTGGCCAGAGCATAAAGCAACGCCATCGGCATGATGGCGGCAAGCGCATACGCCCCGTTCCACAGCATGATGTTGTCCAGCCGGTTGGCGCCGGCGGCGAGCAGCAAGGCGCTTGTGGCAAGCGCCAGCATCAGCAGGCGCGCAACGCCATGACTGTCTGTCCGCGCGGTCATGCGCCATGCCAGCAGCAGGCCCGCAGCGGCAAGCAAATACTGCAACAGGATTTCCGCCTGCGCATTCCATTGAGGCGCCGCCGGCCACAGGGCGTGAAAGGCCACGCCATCGCTCGCGCTGACAGTGAGCAGGCCAAAAGCCAGCAACGCCGTCAGTTGCAGCAAAGCCGCATGTTTCAGCAACGCGCCTCGCCACGCCAGCAGCAAGATCGCCAACCCGGCTGACAAATAAAACAGCCAGCTGAACATTGCGTCGATATCCAACCACTGCGCGACAGCGTTATCCGTCCCCAGCATCACCGGCAAGTAGCTGGCACCGCGTGTTTCGTATTCCATAACAATAACTGCGGACTGCCTTGCTGGCAGCGAAAATGCGCGCGTGTTGAGCAAACGACAAGCATTGCCTCGTTTCCCGAATGGCGTCTGCGCGTCATCCTGCAACAGGCTATGGCGATTGCCATTTTCATCGAACAGATAAACATGCAAATAGTGACTGCGCGGAATCCCGGTTAGCAGTCGCAGCGCGGCGGCCTGCCCGCGGTTATTGCGCACGCTGAAACCCAGCAGATAACGGTTGTTGACCCGCCCTTTATCAAACGGCATTGCGGTATAGGTGTTAACCGTGTTGGCCAGCAGTTGCACGAAAAACAGTTGCGGTGTGTAGACGTGTTGCGAATCTTCAAGATAGCGCGTTTCACTGACGAGCAGACCATCGCTTCCCGGCAGCAGGCCGATCTGGTAATGATCCTGCGTTGCAGGCGCGGCCCGGGCGAATTGCAAGCAGGCAAGCAGCAGCGCCGCCGAAATTATTGTTCGCATCATGCGCAAAAGCTTACGACACGTGGCGCGCAAAGCAAGCTGGTCAGGCGCTACCAGCTAAGGCCGATTCCATATGTGAGGGTGGTCAGGTTGCTGCCGGAAGCCGCCAGCAAGCCAGCATCGATGCTGAGCGAAGCGTCGAGATAATAACGCAGTGACAGGGAAACAAAATTACTGCCGGAGCCGTCAACGGCGGAAATCGCGCGGTTGAACTCGACGCGCGCATCCACATCCCGCCAGTACCATTGATAACCTGCCGAGTATTCATCGCGGGTCAGCGCATAGGCCTGGTCAAGCGCGATGCTTTGCAAAATTTCCTGTAGCAGCGCGCTGGTGTTGATGCGCGAAACATCCAGATCATAACGCCGGTGCAACCACGACAACCATCCGCGGCCATTGTCGCCGCTATAGCCAACCGTGGCGCCAAGGGCGTCGCGCCCGCTGCTGATGGCGCTGCGCCTGCTGGAAAAACGGGGCGCTATATACAAGGTGACATCGCCCTGTTGATACTGCGCGCTTGCCCACCATGTGCGCCGGTGGTAGCCAAGCTCGATAATGCTGTCTTCCGTTTTGATGGCGCCGGATTTACCCCAGTTGCTGAAACCGGCATACCAGCTAAAACCATCATGGGCTGCGCTGCCAAGCCCGGCCTGCAGGCTGCGGGTGGTATAGGCGGGGTCGCTGTCATTGATGTTGCTTTCACCGGCGGCAAAATCCACCAGCCAATCATCAGCCACAATGAGCTGTACGCCGGTGTTGAGCTGGGTATTGCCGGCATTGTCGCGACCGGCAGACAGGCGCGCATGGTTTTTCGGCGGCAGCAATGAAAGCACGTCCTGTTCGATAGCATCGAGCAAATCGTCATCCAGAAACAGCTCGTCCGGTATGCCGGCCTCCGCCGCCGACACAACGCCGGGCTGCGCGACCGGCGTCAGCAGGGCGAGAAAAACGGGTGTGAAAAAGCGGCGCCTCATGCTTGTTGTTTATCCTTCCTCATAAAATCATTGATGGTTGTCAACCGATTGCGGCGCCCTGCGTTAAACCGGGTAAGACAATGGTTGCCCCGGGGCTGCTCTCCCGGCTGTCTGGCCGGCCATTTGTCGATGGCTATTTTGATACTAACGATGGAGAACACATTATGTTGACACGAATTCTGCAATTTATCGGGCGCGCGCCCGCGATGGCCGGCATGCTGGCCACCGTGCTGGCGTCCAGCCTGATGCTGAGCGCCTGCGGTGGCGGCGGCAACAGCGCCTCCGGCGAGGTCGTCATCGGCCTCACCGACGCCGAAGGGGATTATGCCACTTACACGGTGGATGTGCAGTCGCTCACGCTGACCCGGCAGGATGGCAGCGTGGTGGAAACCCTGCCGGTGAACACGCGGGTGGACTTCGCCCAGTATACCGATCTCACGGAATTCCTGACCGCGGCAACGGTGCCGGAAGGCGTGTACACCAAAGCCAGCATGGTGCTGGATTACAGCAACGCTGACATCCAGGTGGAAAATGCCGCCGGTGATGTGATTCCCGTGCCGATTGGCAATATTGTCGATCTGGACGGCAACCCGGTAACCACGCTGGACATGTCAGTGCAGCTGGAAGACCGCGACAGGCTGCTGATTGTACCTGGCCTGCCGGCGCACATGACGCTGGACTTCGACCTGAAAGCCTCCAACAGCGTTGAATTCGGCGCCACCGATGTCACGCTCACGGTTGAACCTTTCCTGGTCGCCGATGTTGAGCTGGACAAGCCCAAACCGCACCGCGTTCGCGGCCCGCTGGAGTCTGTCGATGTCGCAGAGCAGCAGTTCAAGCTGATCTTGCGTCCGTTCCATCACCCGATTCGTGATGACCGCCGCTTTGGCGCTTTTACCGTGAAAAGCGCGGACGACACCGTATATGAAATCGACGGCGTCAACTACACCGGCGCGGCGGGCATCGACCAGATGGCGGCGTTGCCACGGTTCACTCCGGTGATTGCGATAGGCAAGCTGCAACGCATCGATGATCATCGCGCCTTTGTCGCAGCAGAAGTTTATGCTGGCGGCAGCGTGCCCGGTGGTGACAAAGATGTCGCCAAAGGGTTGGTGATTGCGCGCAGTGGCGACACCCTGACGCTGAAAGGCGCCAGCCTGAACCGTGGCGGCGGCAACGTGGCGTACAACGATGAAGTCACGGTTGAACTGGCGGCCACCACCAAGGTGACCAAGCAACTGGACGACGGCATGCACGACATCACTGAAATCTCAGTCGGCCAGCGCCTCACCGTGTTTGGCGATATCAGTGTCGACCCGGCGGGTGATGTCACCATCGATGCCAGCAACGGTCTGGCGCGTATGCACCTGACCACCCTTCGCGGCACGGTCGTGCAGCAGGATGCGCCGCTGGCTGTTAATCTGCAGTCCATTGGCCATCGTTCTGCAAGCATCTTCAACTTTGCCGGCACCGGCGTGAACGCCGCCAACGATGCCGATGTTGCTTTCTATGAAATCAATACCGGCGCACTGGATTTGTCAAATGTTGCCGTAGACGATCCGATCAAGGTGCGCGGCTTTGTCCGCCCGTTTGGCGCGGCGCCGGAAGACTTTGACGCACACACCCTGATGCTGATCGGCGACGCCAAGGCCCTGATGATGGTTGACTGGGTTCCGCCGTCCAACACCGCGATCAGCAATGTCAGTGACACCGGGTTGACGCTCGACCTGACTGGCGTGGGCCGTTTCCACACTGTCAGCCGCGCTGGCGTACTCACCGATCTGACGACGCTGGGCAGCCCGGTCATGCTGCAACCCAATGCGGATGGCGCCGGGGTGTACGTGCTGATCAAGCCGAAGCGCGCGCAGGTGTTCAAAAACTACGCTGATTTTGCGCGTGAACTGGCCAGCGAGCTGGGCGTCAGTGCGGTGAAGTCGTTGCAGGTAGTCGGCAAGTTCGACGACAACACGGCAACCATGACCATACGCGGCATGCGCATCCGGCTGCGTTAACAGCAAAGCCGGCTTTGCAAACAGAAAAGGGGCTGCATGTGCAGCCCCTTCTTTTTGGTTAGTAGATGAATGGTTTTTGCCACAGAGCGCACAGAGAACGCAGAGAGTTTTCACCACAGAGGCACGGAGGCACAGAGTTTTTCCGCTAATACACGCCAATGAACCCCAGTGTTTTTTTCATCGCCTCACTACAATAAACCGCACCTGCAAAATCTGTGTTCAACCGTGGATAAACCTTTGTGCCTCCGTGCCTCTGTGGTGAACTTGCCGTCTGTGTTATCTGTGCGTTCTGTGGCATAAAACATTATTGCTGCAACAGGCTAACGCATTTTAAATGACCAGGTAAAGGTAAAGCGCGCTACCTCGTCACCCTGTGCATTGTGTCCAATGGTAGTGGCGGTGACTTCGGTGCTATCGCCTGAGTGATTCAGTTTTTGCACGGCATCGGCAAACTTTGCGTAGTCGTGACAGGTAAAGGTTACGGCGCTTTGCACTTTTTTGCTGAATTGAGATTGCATGCCGGTAATGATGAGCGCAATGCTGGCGTCGCGCTGTTTCAGGGCAAGCAGCGCGAATGCGCCGGTGGACAGTTCCGCGGCCATGCATTGCACGGCAAAATACATCGAGCGAAACGGGTTTTTGGTGCGCCAGTTAAACGGCGCGGATACCTTGCACTGTTGTTCATCAAGATGTATCAGCCGCAGTCCGCAGATTAACGCCAGTGGCAGGTGGCGCGCATAGAACAGTTTTTGCTTTAGCGATGAAGCAAAGGCCTTGCAGAACTGCTGTTGCGCGTCAGTCAGCATCAAGCGCTTCGTAGTTGTGTTGCTGAAAACGCGGACTGCATATCGCCAGAAACACCAGGTCGCCCTCGCCGGTGTTGGCAATGCGTTGACGGCACAGGGGCGGGATGATGACAACATCATGCGGCCTGACGGTTTGGGCGGGCAGTTCGCCAATTTCAACCACGCCTTCGCCTTCGAGAATGCAGTAGCGTTCGATGGTGTCTTTCAGCCGGTGCCACTGCGTGGTGACGCCTGTGGGAACTCTTGCGCGGGCAATGGAAACCTCGGGGCCATGTTCGCCATTACTGAGTTCAGTGATGTAACAGCCTTCGTCTATAAAGAACTCATCATCGGGTTTGTAGGTAATCGTGAGTGCTTTCATATGAGTTCGATGTGAACGCATCCTGTATTGGTCTAATCGTCATTGCGAGCGCAGCGAAGCAATCCCGTGTTGCAGTCTTCGCGTTACCGGATTGCCACGTCGCAAAAAACGCTCCTCGCAATGACAGCTCAGTAATAGCGTTTCAGGCTGACGACCTTGCCAGGCTCCATGTATTCACTGGCACCGAGGCGGGATACCGGTTGCAGTTTGTCTACCTGCACCTTGATGCGCCCCTTGTCGTCTTCGGTGGCGATGCTGTCATCAATATAAATGGATTTGATTTCGCCATATATCACCGCCTGTTCGACCTCGCCGATAATGTGCATCTCGTGCAGTTCGCAGGCGTAGGCGATTTTGCAGTCTGCAAGGCGTGGCAGGGTGAAGCCGTCGAAGTCTGTGGTGGCAAGATCGAAGGCGTCGAGTTCGGATTCATTTTCATCCAGCGGGCTGGCGCTTTTGTTGAGCGCTTCAAGTGAAGCCAGGCTGGCGATGTGCACGGTGAAATGCTTGCGCTCACGAATGTTGCGGCGCGTGTCCTTTTCGCTGCCGTCAGGTTTTTTGCCGACAGAAATCATGATCAGCGGTGGCGCGCTGCAAATTGCGTTGAAATAGGAAAACGGCGCAAGATTGAAGTTGCCGCTGGCGTTTTCCGACAGCACCCAGGCGACAGGCCGTGGCACCAGGGTTTGTGACATCAGATAGTAGCGTTGCGCCGCCTTGAATTGATCGAGTTGTAAAATCATCAGCTATAGTCGTCCAGCCATTCGAGTAAATAATAAATGTATTGCCCTTCGGAGGATTTCGACGGGCCACTGACACGCGCGGCATAACGGTTGTTGTCCGGGTCGGCGGCGTCGACGGCATCGGCGGCGCATGCCATGATTTCAACACAACCCGCCGGAAACCGGTTGCGGCTGCGGCGCGGCACATACACCACCGCAAATTCAATGCCGGAAGCGCCACCTTCGGGGTCGGGGGGAACCAGTCCGCGCATGATTCAGTGCTTGTTCATCCTGTCGACATAGGCCATGCCGATTGCTGACAGCACAAAGGTAATGTGAATGATGACATACCATTGAAGCTTGTCATTGGCGATGTGCTCGGCATTCATGAAAGCCTTGAGCAAATGAATGGATGAAATCGCCACGATGGAAGCGGCGACTTTTTGTTTGAGCGAACCGGCATCCAGTTTGCCCAGCCAGGACAATTTTTCGTTGCCTTCCTTGATGTCAATCGCAGAGACAAAATTTTCATAACCGCTCAGCATAACCATTACCAGCAGGCCGCCGACCAGCGCCATATCCACCAGGCTGAGAATCACCAGCACCATGTCGGATTCGCTGGTGTTGAAAATCAGCGGGAAGAAATGAAACACTTCCTGAAAGAATTTCATGCCCAGCAACAACAGCGCCAGACTGAGGCCGATATAAATCGGCGCCAGCAGCCAGCGGCTGGCGTAGAGGGCATTTTCAAGCGCGCGTTCAATCATGTTCTGGTTTGTCCGGTTGTTGCTATGTAACTATTCTACACGAATTACTGGTCGCCTTTGGCGTTGAGCAGATTCTGGATGATGGGCTCCAGGTGATTGTTCCAGCCAAATGACACATCGCGCAATATGCCTTCGCGGTCGATAAGAATGGCCGAAGGCGTGCCCTGCAAGTTATAAAGTGTAAAGGTTTGCGGAATGTGCTCGCGTCCCGCCAGATATTGCCGCGCATTCTGGATGATAATGGCTTTTTCATCATCGTCCATCTGATC
This sequence comes from Gammaproteobacteria bacterium, assembly GCA_026995045.1. Lineage (GTDB taxonomy): Bacteria > Pseudomonadota > Gammaproteobacteria > SZUA-229 > SZUA-229 > S139-92. The sequence continues at coordinate 10,461 of JALWPK010000062.1, forward strand.
GAAATTGGGCAGTTGCTGCAGGATAAACTCGCGCACCGCTTTCGCCGAGCTGTCGGTTTGCGCCGCCACCAGCTTGTCCATCGCCACCGGAAAATCGATGTGGTAGTCAATCTTGTTGACATTCAGCAGCCTGGCTGCGCCCAGTTGTTGCAGCGGGTCGCCAATCAGCTCGCCATGCTCCAGCAGCAGCCGCAGGTTGGCCTCGGTGTTTTTGTCAAAATCTTCAAACGCGGTGGCGAGGCCAATCACTTCCAGCCCGTCGCGGTGATAGAGCTGATGCAGGCGCACCGCTTCCGGCAGCGCGTGCACAAAACAGCCGGGGCAGTTGACCTGAAACACTTCAATCAGCACAACCTTGCCGCGCAGTTGCGCTAAACTGCGGGGCTCGCCCTGCATCCATTTTTCGATGACCGGCTCGGGCGCGGGTTTGCCGATTTCGGCCTGGCTAAGACTTGGCTGGCTCATGCGAGTGATGGCTCCAACATGTTGGTATAAAGAAACAGTGCATCCACAAAACGACAATCAGGCGCAATCTGCGGACACGCCTCACGACTACAACGCGCTCACACCCGATGTGGTGTTGCAGGCCGTCGAGCAACTGGGGCTGGAACCCAGCGGCCGCATGCTGGCGCTGAACAGCTACGAAAACCGTGTCTACCGCATCGAGCTGGAACAGGGCGCGCCGCTGGTGGCCAAGTTCTATCGCCCGCGCCGCTGGACTGACGAGGCGATTCGTGAAGAACACGCCTTCAGCCATGAACTGGCCGCCCGCGACATACCCGTTGTGCCGCCTGCGGTATTCAATGGTGACACATTGCACCATATCAATACAGATAACCGTGATTTTCGCTATGCGCTGTTTGCGCTGCACGGTGGCCGCTGGCCGGATCTGGAGCAGCGCGATGACCTGGTCTGGATGGGGCGCTTTATCGGCCGCATCCATGCGGTTGGGAGCGGGCAGCGGTTTGCGCATCGCCACAGCATCGACATCGAACGCATGGGCTCGGCGTCGAGCGCGTATTTGCTGGCGCAAAATTTTATTCCTTCGCATTTGATTGACGCCTACCAGAGCTTGAGCGCCGACCTGCTGGACAACATCGCCGCCTGTTTCGAACGCGCCGGGGAGTATGCGCCGATTCGGCTGCATGGCGACTGCCATCGCGGCAATGTGCTGTGGACCGACGACGGCCCGCATTTTGTCGATTTTGATGATTGCTGCAACGGCCCGGCGATTCAGGACTTGTGGATGCTGCTGTCCGGCGAGCGTGAGGAAATGACTGGTCAACTGTGCGACCTGCTGGAAGGCTATAACGATTTCGCCGAGCTGAATTTGTCGCAGCTTCATCTCATCGAAGCCTTGCGCAGCCTGCGCATGATGCACTACGCCGCCTGGCTGGCGCGGCGCTGGACTGACCCCGCGTTTCCGCAGGCTTTTCCCTGGTTCAATACAGTCAATTACTGGGAGCAGCACATACTGGAGCTGCGTGAGCAACTTGCGCGCATGCAGGAGCCGCCTTTGCGGGTGGACTGATGACCAACTTAACCCTGTGCGCGGCGGGCTGAATACAAACCGCGCATGCGCTATCATCCCGGTAAACCCTCAAGGAATCTGCAATGAAAATCAGCATTATCAGCGGCAGTCACCGCAACCCGTCACAAAGTGAAAAAGTGGCGCGTCATATTGAATCACGCCTGAAAGACCATCTTGAGCTTGATACCTGGCTGTTTACGCTGGCGGACAATCCCTTGCCGCTGTGGGATCAGACTGTGTGGGAAGATGCCCCGGAATGGAACACGCGCATGGCGCCGATCAGGCAACAACTAATCAGCAGCGACGGTTTTGTGATTGTCTCGCCGGAGTGGCACGGCCAGGTTCCCGCCGGTCTGAAAAACCTGTTTTTGCTGGCCAACCGGTTTGAAGTCGGGCACAAGCCAGCCCTGATTGTCACCGTATCCAGCGGCGATGGCGGCTCCTATCCTGTAGCCGAGTTACGCATGAGCAGCTACAAAAACAATCGCATCTGCTATATCCCGGAGCAGGTGATTGTGCGCAATGTCGAGTCGGTGCTGAATGAAAATGCGGATGAGAATAATTCCGAGGCCGATGCCTATTTCCGTGAACGCATCGACTGGGCGCTGGGCATTCTGGCGGGTTACGCCGACGCGCTCAAGACCATGCGCGACAACACGCAGATTCATCACGACAAGTTTGGCAACGGCATGTAGCCGGACAGGATCCAGATACCACCAAATCCGTGTGGAAATTTGATTTAAATCAAGGACAGATTGCCTGCCGGGAGTATGCTAGTACCCGGACTTGACTCTACAGGAGAAAAAGATGCTGCAAGGCGACGACCACATCATCTGGAGCAACCTGACCAAAGTGCTCCTGGTATTGATAGCGGTAATGTTTTCCTTGATAGTGTTGGCTAACCTGATTGGTTAGTCTCTCCGACTCCCCCAGGAGAAACCAGGGATTTAAAGTGTTGTTGCTCGCCCCCGCCGGCTTACCGGTCGGGGGCTTTTTATTGGAATATCAACCAGTTGGCCTAAATGTCCGGATGCGCTAGGATGGGCGCATGGACAAAACCGCCCTCCTCATCACCCTCGCCATTGCCGTTGCCGCCGCGTCGCTGGCCTTTATGCGGCTGTATTTCAGCGGCCAGAGCTGGCTTACCCAGTGAATCCGGCCTGTCAGGCCGATTTCCTCCCGGTTGCGCAATCTGTTAAGGTGCGGCGCGAAACATCACAGAAAAACCCTTATACAGAGAAATTCAATGCAAATAGAAAACGAAAAAGTTGTCACGCTTCACTACAAACTCACCGATAATAAAGGTGCGGTTATCGACCAGTCAGACGATGGCAGCTTTGCCTACCTGCATGGCGCGAATAACATCATCCCCGGTCTGGAAGATGCGCTGACCGGCAAAAACGCAGGCGATAAATTTGATGTCACCATTGCTCCCGAGCAGGGCTACGGCGAACGTAACGAAGCCATGCTGCAGGAAGTGCCCAGGGAAATGTTTGAGAGCGGCGCTGATATTCAGGTGGGCTCCCAGTTTCACGCCCAGGGCCCCAATGGCGAAACCCTGGTGGTTGCCGTGGTGGAAGTCAAGGATGACAAGGTAGTTGTCGACGGCAATCACCCGCTGGCGGGCGTGCCGCTGAACTTCGATGTCGAAGTGGTGGATGTGCGCGACGCCACAGCGGAAGAAATCGAGCACGGCCACGTGCACGGCGCCGGTGGTCATCACTGATAACAGGCGACTTCTCAAAAAAAGCCCCGCTGCTGAACCAGCATGCGGGGCTTTTTTATGCCCACTGGCAATGCAAACATAACCCGCTGCTGTCAATCCCGCTCGACAAGATAACGCACGGCGGCGGCCACCACCTCGTCATCGCGAACAATACGATGATGCTTGAGCGTATCCGTTAGCATCAGCTCGGATTGTTTCCACGCATGGTGAATCTTTTCACTGTCCCGCCAGGGGATTTCAGGATCATCGCGGTCGTGTATCAGCAATGCCGGAAAATCAATATCGGCGGCATTATGCTCGACTGTAATAAACCGTTCAATCAGACTGCCATGGGTTGCGTAAAGCAGTTTCAGCATTTCACGCTTTACGGCGGGCGGTATATTCAGTATGCGGCAAAAATTATGCAGGATAGCGTCAAAGGCGTTCGGCGGACAAATGCAGACAGCCCGTTGTGGCGCAAAACCAAAACGCGCAGCCAGCGCCAACGCCATGCCGCCAACCGAATGGGTGATGCAACCATGAAACGGCCCCAACTGTTGTTGCAGCGCGAGCAAGGTATCGACAAACTGCAATACGCTGGTCTGCCGGCCTTCTGTCCTGCCATGTGCGGGCGCGTCGAAACTCAACAGGCTGAAGCCTGCGCGCACAACTGGCTCGACAAAGGCGCACGCCTGGGTTCCGCGCCCCGACCAGCCGTGTACAAACAGTATGGTGGGCAAGTTGCTGTCACCCCAACGATAAGTGGCGACATCAATATCATCAACGCATAGCGAGTCAATGGCGGCGCCATCAAGCGCCATACGTTCACGCTCAGGCATGCGGAAGCGCGTGGGGCTGAACCAGGTATAGTACGCCATTCGACCAAAGCGCGCCGGCATCAGTGGGCCCAGATGTTTATACATTAACCGAAGCAGGGTCAACGACAGCGGATATTTGTCAGGCTTTGCCATTTATGAAACGCGGGTGTCCGTGCTATGCTAACCGGGTTGTTTATAACATGATTATAGTGTGATTGATATGAGTGATACCGATAATACTGAACTGGATATGGTTGATAACGAAGACTTGCAGGAGTTTTATTATGTGAAGGAATCAAAACTTCACGGCAAAGGCCTGTTCGCAAAAGTCGACATTGCCAAGGGTGAGTACATGGGCACCTATGATGGCCCCGAAGTCACCGAGAACGGTATGCATGTATTATGGGTGGAAGAGGAAGATGGCACAGCCATTGGTCGCGATGGCCAGAACATGCTGCGCTATCTCAATCACAGCCCCAAGCCACACGCCGAGTTTGAAGGCTTTGATTTATATGCCAAGCGGTATATCCCCAAGGATACCGAAATCACCATTGATTACGGTGAAGACCCTGCCGACTAAAACGGCTACACAGGTCAGTTCAACTTGCTGAAACTCACCGCCACCTGGGGAGAATATTCCTCATCGTAAACCAGCTCGATGGCGACATTGCCGTCATTCCCTCTGTCGTCGTATTTCAGTTGTTTCAGATCCGGATGACGTGTCGCCAGCCAGGTGCACAATGCGCTGGTCATGCCCTCGTCGCCTGATTGCAGGCTGTGCAACAGATTGGCGGCGACGAACCGGGTTTTCTGGTTAAAATCGGGCTGCACAATGGTTTCACCGCCGATTTCGATGCCATTATCCATTTTCTCATCCATCGACTCCAGATAACGGGTCTGATATTCGGTCAGCGGCTTGTTACGATCATACTCCAGCTGCGCCACATCATTCAGCAATACCGCAAAAATGTCACTCATGATTATAATGTTAATGTCAATGAACCGTACGGTATGCTAACACCAGCCGGTAGCGGAAACAAAAGTGGCCGGCACGAACAGGAGGCGTCAGGTGAAATGGCTGGATGTACAACTGACTGAAAAACTGCAGTGGACAGAACAGCATTTTTCGCTGCGCTTTCATGCGCCGGAGTTCCACTTCAAGGCGGGACAGTTTGTTCGCGTGGGTTTGTTGCAGGCGGATGGCGAAGTGTTGGCGCGTCCTTATTCGCTGGTCAATCCGCAGGACAGCGACTTACTGGAAATCTATTTCAACATCGTTCCCGAAGGCCCGTTAACGCCGCAACTGGCGGCGCTGCAACCAGGGGATGCGCTCAAGCTTGCGCCGCGGGCAGCCGGATTTCTCACTCTCGATGAAATTCCGTTTGAACAGACCGGCTGCAAGCATCTGTGGATGCTGGCGACCGGCACCGGCGTTGGCCCGTTTCTGTCCATTCTGCAAAGCGGTGAAGCCTGGCGCCGGTTTGAAAAACTGGTGCTGGTATATTCCGTTCGCACACAACAGCAACTGGCCTACCACAATCTTATCGAACAGCTGACACAACAGCACCCACAACAGTTTCATTTTGTCCCCGCCGTTACCCGTGAGATTGCGCCCGGCGCGTTGACCACGCGCATCACCACCACGCTGGAAAGCGGTGAGCTGGAGCAGCGTGTCGGTCTGCAAATCACGCCGCAGCAATCACACGTGATGATGTGCGGCAATTCGGCGATGATACGCAGCGCATTCACCCTGCTGGAACAGCGCGGCCTGAAAAAGCATTTGCGCCGCGAACCGGGGCATATCAGCACCGAGAAATACCACTGACACCGTACTTTTTCCGAAAAATGTGACCGGCTTCAACAGCACGCCACTGCAAACCACCTGTATTGGTAGTATTATCTTGCGATACTCACGGGCAGTAAGGACAGGTATGCAATTGCTGGGTCGAATGTTGATGCTCAAGCCAGGCGAAGGCGGCAAGACGGCGTATTTCATTGCGTTCTTTCTGCTGCTTGGCGTTGGCCTGGCGATTGGCAAGGGCTCGGCCGATGCGCTGTTTATCAAACGCTACGGGGCGGAGTATTTCCCGCTGGTGTATCTGTTCCTGAGTTTGCACCTTGCCCTGTTCTGCCTGTTGTACGCCGCCTATGTCGACCGCATGTCTGCGGAGCGGTTTTTCAAAATGCTGTTCGCCATTCAGGGAGCAACCCTGGTGGTGATGGCGCTGGTAATGGCGTCTGGCGGCGTCGACCTGGTTTATCCATTGTATTACATTGTTTATGCGCTCAGCTCCGAACTGCTGCTGGTGCACGGCGCGTTTTATATCGGTCAGAATTTCGACACCTTGCAGGCCAAACGCCTGACGCCGGTTATTTTTGCCGGCTACCAGTTTGGCATGATTGCCGGCGGGCTGGTGTTGATGTTTGTCACGCCGTTGATTGGCCTGTCGAACACGCCTCTTGTCTGGCTGGGAATGACCGCGCTGGCGCTGGCGTTGCAGCAGCTGTGGCATCGGCGTCATGGCGCATCCCCCTATTATTATCACATCAGCAAGTCATCACGCTCGCAACTGGGCCGCGCAGTGGAGGAAATTCGGGAAGGTTTCGACTATACCCGCCGCTCACCGCTGCTGGTCAACGCCGCCTGGGCGTTGTTTTTCATGGTGGTGACCTATTACATGCTGAGCTATTGCGCCAACACGATTTACACCCGGGTGTTCACGGATGAAACCCGACTGGCGTCATTCTTTGGCGCGCTGGTCATCGCCACCAATGTGCTGGCGCTGGTCACGCAACTGCTGGTAACCAACCGCCTGATTGAGCGACTGGGCGTGCGCAAGGCGAACACCATCTACCCGGCGACAACCATACTCAGTTTTGTTTTGCTGCTGATTCAGCCAGGTTTTTACGCCGCCCTGTTCAGCAGTTTTAACCGCGAAACCATCATGCCGGCAATTCGCACGCCAGTGCGGCAACTGTTTTTCAATGTATTGCCGGACAGGGTCAAAGGCCGCGCCCGCGCCATTTCGGTAGCAATCGTGATGCCGCTGGCGCTGTTTGTTTGTGGCGGCGTGATTTTATTGACGCAGCAGGGTGAGAATATCGAAAGTGTCCTGCTTGCCGGTCTGCTATGCAGCATCGCCTATCTGGTTTTTACCGTGCGGATGGGGCGGGAATATATCAACACGCTGATTGCCAGCATGCGGGAAAAACTGTATCTGCCGGAGCAGGAGCAACTGCGCTATAACGATGACAACCAGCGCGTCATTGCCGCCTTGCGCAAGGGGTTGAACAGCGACAGCAGCGAGGTCAGCCTGAGTTATGCGCGGGCGCTGGTGAACTCGTATCCGCAGCAATCGGTGGAGATGATACTGGACAGGGTAACGACGCTGGATGTGAAAACCGCCGACCAGATGGTGCGCCTGCTCGACAAGGTTGCCGCCAGCGAGCATGTCAGCCTGCTTGAGCAGACCCTGTCACAGGGCGATGAACACCTGCGCGCAACGGTATTCGACATTCTGGTAAAAGTGCATGCAGGCAAGCGCCGCCGTCTGATTGAATATTATCTGAACGCGCCCAATCCACGCTTGCGCGTCAGCGCGATTTTCGCCGCCTGTTGTTATCAGGATGCGATGCAACAGCAGGCAATGGAGCAATGGCGTCGCTGTCTGCAAGACGATGCGGGCTGTCAGTACGCCAGCCTGAGGCTGATACCGTTGCTGGATGCGATTGAGGCCGCCAATGCAAACCAGTTGCGTCCGCTGTATGCCAACATGCTCGCCAACCTGCTGGCCTCGGCTGATGATGAGCGCCGCGCAGGCATTTACCGGCATTTGACTGAGTGGCGCGGCGAGTTGCCCGACAATGTGGTTAACATTATAGTGTCTGACACGGAACATGAAATGCCATCGCTGCGCGCAGCCGCTGTCGCCGCGCTGCCCTGCTTGTTGTCGGATGAGGCATTGCATGGCGCCGTCATCAAGGCGCTCAACGATGGTCATGCCGAGGTGCGCCAGGCTGCGCTGGCCATCATTGAAACCGGCGAGGAAGACTTTGTTACACGCTGCCACTGCTTGTTGCACGACAGGCGCACGCCGCCTCGCGCGCAGACGGTGTTGCTTGAGCACATGATACAGCGCGCAGTCAGTTACAATGAGCTGATGCAGTTAATCGAGGCGCGGGCGGCTTACGCCGCGAATCTGCTCTGCGCCATCCACTCCCTGCCGGAAAACAGCATGCCGCAGAAATTATTAATAACGGCGTTGCGGGAACGCCTGCGGCAAACCGGCGACCTGATTCTACTCGCCATGCAGCCATTGTACGACAAGGCGACGTTGCAAGTCATTCGCTCTGGTCTGGGCAGCCAGGATGAGCGGCTGATCGCCAATGCAATCGAGGCGCTGTCCTGCCTGACCGACAACAGCCTGTTTGAATTGCTGGGGCATTTGTTGCGAGAAGATTGCGAAAAGGTCATCGACACCGGCTTCGGCAAACGTTTTGCCGCGGTGACGGATGTGCTGCAATGGTGCGCGCGGGAAGCCGACGACTGGTTGCGCGAGTGCAGCCAGGTCGTCGCCGCTACAGACAGAGAGCAAGCCTGTGCCTGACTTGTACGAAAAAATCATGCTGCTGAAAAATTCCGAAATTTTCCGCAAGGTGAATACCGATGATTTGCGTTTGGTGGCGGACAAGCTGGAGTCGGTATGTTTTCGGTCGGGTGAGCGCGTGTTCGACAAAAATGACTACGGCGATGAAATGTATATCATTCTCAGCGGCAAAGTCGGTATTGCCACCGGCGACAAGGAGCAGCCGGGCCATTTCATCGCCGAGCTCGGGCCGGGCGACTGCTTCGGTGAAATGAACCTGCTGGACGATTTGCCGCGCTCCGCCAGCGCCGTGGTGATGGAGGATGTGGAGCTGCTCAAACTGGGCAAGCAGAAATTGCGCGGACTGATACTGAGTTACCCCGAGCTGTCACTGGGCATGCTCAAAGCGTTGTCACTGAAACTTCGAAAAACCAACACCCTGCTGGAGTCATAACACATGGCGCGCATTACCGGCATGATTCGCACAATGGCATGGCTGATTGCTGCGATGCTGGTTGCGTACGGCGCCATCGCCGGCAAACACACAGGCGACAGTCACTACACGCCAGCGGGTTTTTTTGACATACATGTTTGTAACTGGCCGGAACGCCCGCCGTTTTATCTGGCGCTGTTCAGCACCACCCGCTTTCACGAGATTGCCGCCATTGAAATTCTGAATCCCGATGGCGAACATCTGTTTAATCTGGATCTGAATCGCTACCGCACAATCAAACGCAAGGGCAAAGCGGAGAAGCGCGTCTTCATGCTGCTCGCGCCGATACCGGAACAGGCCCGGGACGGCTGGCATCAGGCGATAGTGGTGATGAAAAATGGCGAGCGCATTCCGGCGAAAGATTATGTCGAGCACATCCTGCTGGATCGCGCAACGGGACAGCAGCCGGCGCATCAGGCTGAACTGCAGGCGCCGCCCTCACAGTTATCGTGGCGGGCAATCGATGGCGCCGGTTATTACCAGGTGTTCATCCGCGACCTGTGGCATGACGGCAAGTTGATACACAGCTCAAAACTGGTCAAAACCCATCACTATGTTTTGCCTGAGGGTTTGTTGCAGCCGGGCGGCTACTACGCATGGAAAGTGCATGCGCGGGATGTCAATGAAGACATCCGGCTGGGCGATTTCAACCGCGGCTCGCAAGGCGAGTGGCTGGAATTCAGTATCGACTGAAACCGCTCAGGCGCCGAACATGCCCTTGAAGGTGTAGAAGAACATCACCGCGAGGAATGCGCCGGCCGGCAGGGTAATCACCCATGACATAAAGATGTTGCCCACCACGCCGAGGTTCAGCGCGGCGATGCCACGCGCCAGTCCCACGCCCAGCACGGCGCCGACCAGCGTGTGTGTGGTGGAAATCGGCAGGCCGGTGCCGGAGGCAATCACCACCGTGGTGGCCGCCGACAATTCACAGGCAAAGCCGCGGCTGGGCGTCAGCTCGGTAATGTTTTTGCCTACGGTGGCGATGACCTTGTGTCCCAGCATCGCCAGACCGGCGACGATGCCAACGCCACCCAGCAACAATACCCAGACCGGCAACGCGGCTTTCTGCGCCACCGAACCTTCGCTGGCGGCGCTGATGACGGCGGCCATCGGGCCGACCGCGTTGGCGACATCGTTGGAGCCATGCGCGAACGCCATCGCGCAGGCGGTGACAATCATCAGCACCGCAAACACTTTTTCCACATTGGTGAAATGAAAGTCGCGATCATCGTCCGGGTTGACTTCAATGCGGTTGATAAAGAACTTGCCAATGAACATCACGATAATGCCGATGACAAACGCGGCCAGATAACTTTCCCCGGTGCTCAGCTCCAGACCGATATGCTTGAGCCCCTTGAACAGCGTCACCAGCGCCAGCATGAAGCCGGTAAAGAAAATATAAATCGGCACATATCTTTTGGCATTGGCCATGGGGTCTTCAGTATTGAGTATCAGCTTTTGCACACTGCTGAACAGGGCGAATGACAGCACCCCGGCGAGCACCGGCGACACCACCCAGCTGGCGACAATAAAGCCGACCTTGTCCCAGTTCACCGCATCCAGCCCGTAGGCGGCGATGGCGAAGCCGACAATGGCACCGACGATGGAATGGGTGGTGGAAACCGGCCAGCCGCGGCGCGAGGCGACCAGCAGCCAGATGCCCGCCGCCAGCAGCGCGGCCAGCATGCCGTAGATAAGCAAGTCGGGCGTGGCGGCGACCACATCGCTGTCGATAATGCCCTTGCGAATGGTTTTGGTCACATGGCCGCCGGCAAGAAAGGCGCCGGCGAATTCAAAAATGGCCGCGATAAACACGGCCTGTTTGATGGTAATCGCCTTGGAGCCCACCGAGGTGCCCATCGCGTTGGCGACATCGTTGGCGCCTATGCCCCAGGCCATGAACATGCCGAACACGCCGGCGAGGATGATATAAACGGTTGACTGGTCAAGCTCGAACATCATGAGTACCTGCTGCAGGGTTATTTGGCTAACAGTAATTCCACGCGGCTGCCGACCTTCTGGGCCAGGTCGCCGATTTCTCCGGTCTTGTCGATGATTTTGTAAAGAAACATCACCTCAACCGGCGGCAGGTCGTTTTCCAGTTTGAACAACTGGCCGCGAATGCGCACTTCCAGCTTGTCCGTTTCCTTTTCCAGTTTGTCGAGGTCGGTAATGATGGATTTGACGAACTGGACTTCGCGGCCCTTGAATCCGGTTTCCACCAGCTCATCAAGTTCGTCTATCACTTTCTTGGCCTGCCGCGTGGTGTCGATGCAGCACAGCACATATTTCATGTAGTTTTCGTGCAGGGGCTCAGGCAGGGTGAGCTTGCGGCCGACAATCAAGCCAGCAATATCCTTGGCGGTGTTGGGCAGCGAGTCCTGCACCGCCAGCAATTCCAGCAGATCGCGCCGCGCCACCGGAATGAACAGTCCCTTGGGCAACTGCATGCGCAGTTCCTTTTTCAGTTTGTCCGCCTCACGCTCCAGTTTGGCGATAGCCTTGTAGGTGGACTTGACCCGGTCACGGTCTTCATTGACAACCGCCTCGAACAGTTCGCGCAGTTGCTCGACGCACCGGGTGGCGATGTTCATGTGCTCCTGCATGGGAGCGAAGGGGGAAGCCGCAAAGATATTGCTGAAGTAACTTCTGGACATGTTTTCGCCTCATTGGCTGGACGGTTTCGGGCGCGATATTGGCATAACAAACACCATAAAACTAGGGTTATAAAACAAAAAAAAGACTTGAATTTCTGGCTGGTTTCCGGTTCGGCTTGACCCGCAAACAGCGCAACGCAAAAGCTAATCCGGCAGGTTTTCTTCCAGAAAACGCTTGAAATTGTGCGCGTCAATAATTTGCGTGCCGTCGCAATTGAACTGCATGCGCACAATGCCCTGCACAATGCAGACGGTGAAATTACGCAGATAATACTCCTGGATTTCGCGCAGCACCTTAACGGTAGATAAAATATGCGTGATATTTTCCGGCTCCAGCGGCTTCCACTTGCCGGAGCGGCGATTGAGAATATTCCGCCAGTAGGTGGGCATTTGCAGGTACGGCGGGCTTTCACGCAGGGTGGCGTAGAGCCGTCGCATCAGATCAATCTTGTCGCCATAGGCAATTTTGGGAAACTGGCGGTCGATATAGTCGCGCCGGCTCAGTTTTTCCGCATCGTGGATTTCCTGACGCAGCGGGTCGAAAATCGAGTTGGTGCGCACCTCGCCGCTGTTGAAGCCGACAAACAGGCGGTAGATGCCGCGATTCAGCATCAGCTCCTCCAGATTGGGCTCCAGCTCGTTGAAGCGTTCGTCCACCTTGCTGGTGTATCGTGGCCGCAACGGCGCCGACTCGCGAAGCGAGGGGTCGCCCTTGATACCGATTTGCAGCTGATCGGCGCTGAGGCCAGCGGCGCTGATGATGCTTTCCTTCAGCACCAGTTCTTCCATATTTTCGACGTCGTCAGACGGGGGCGCAGCGGTGGGGGATTCAGTCATTTGGGCTTCTTCATGCAAAATTCAGGTGAAATCGTCAGGATTATGCCGCATTGCGGCAAAAAGCGGCACAATCCCCATCGCCAGGGGCTATTATATAAGGTCATGGTGACAGCAATATGGTTAAATTGGTTGTTTTCTGACCAGTTTTCAGCCTGAACAATTTAGAGGGTTAAATTTTCAAATGTACGAAGCATTCTACGGTTTAACGGACAAGCCGTTTTCCATGTTGCCGGATCCCGGCTTTTTGTACCTGAGCAAGCAGCACCAGACAGCATTAAGCCTGCTGGAATACGCCCTGGTCAATCAGGCGGGCTTCTGCGTGGTCACCGGCGAACCGGGCGCGGGCAAAACCACGTTGCTGCGCAAATTACTGGAAATCGTGGAAGATAACATTGCCGTGGGCATGATCACCAATACCCACAAATCATTCGGCGACCTGCTCGACTGGGTGCTGTCTGCTTTCAACATCCACGAGTCCGGCCTCGACAAGGTGCAGCAAAACCAGAAATTCACCGACTTTCTGCTGGATCAGTTCGCCAGGGGCAAGTCCGCCCTGCTGATTGTCGATGAAGCACAAAACATCAAGGCGGAAACGCTGGAAGAGTTGCGCATGCTGTCGAATGTGAACTCCGAAAAAGACCAGCTGCTGCAAATCATCCTCGCCGGTCAACCCGCGCTCAAAGAAACCCTGCGCCAACCCGAGCTGATGCAGTTCGCACAGCGCATCGGCGTTGACTACCACCTCGACAAGCTCGACGCGCAGGAAACCTGCAACTACATTCAACACCGCCTGGTTACCGCTGGCGCTACTGATGATGTTTTCACCCCGTCCGCCTGTCTGCGCATTCACGAATACAGCGGCGGCACGCCACGCCTGATTAACCTGATTTGTGACACCGCCATGGTTTACGGTTTCGCCGACCAAATGCGGCGCATTGACGCCAGCGCCATTGATGAAATGGTGCGCCAGCGCATGCAGGACAGCGTGGTGCCATTATTCCAGGATATTTCCAGTCAACGAAACAGCAAGGCGCAGACAGCTTCAGAAGAAATGGATGGCAAACAAGAAATCGATTTCCCGTGGATCAGGCCCCAAGGCGGCGCAACCCAATCTGAAAGCAAAGCAGATAAGACAGATGCCCCGGCGCCGGAACCCGCAGCCACAGATGAAACCACATCCCGGCAACTGGACGCCGGTACAGTCGCCGCCGCAGCGGAGCCAAAAAAATCCCCCCCGCCCGAAGCAGCGGCAGCAATAACAGATAATAACCCGGCAACTGGCGGCATGCAGGATAACGACATGGCGACGCTGGCAAGCAGCGCGCCATTAAATCCACAAGATGACGCCACAGTAACAGCAAGCAACCAAACCACCCCCCCTGCAAAAAGCAACAGTAAATGGTGGCTGTTGGCCTTTACTGTTTTATCGCTGGTGCTGGCGGCGGTCGTCATGGTCACTGTAAACAATAATCGCGAAATTGATCGCATGCAGCAAAATGCGGAACAAAAGCTGCTGCTCGAACTTGAACGCAAGGAACAGGCGGCTGCCGAGCTGGCTAAAAAACTGGAACGCGAGCAGCAGGCGAAACTGGAGCGCGAGCGTGAATTAAAACGCCAGGCGGAACTGCTGCAAAAGGAGCGTGACGCCGCCCTGCAAAAAGCCAAAAAAGAAGCCGCCGAACGCGCCCGCCAGCAACAACTGGCTGAAAAAATCCGCAAACAGAAAGAAGCAGAAAAAAAACGCTTGAAACTGGAAGCCGAAAAGCGCCAGCGTGAAATTGAATTAAAACTCAAACGCGAGCAGGAAGAACTGGCGGAAAAACTCAAGGCCGAGCAACAACGGCTGGAGCGCATCAGGCTTGAACAACTGCGGACTGAGCAGGAAAAAGCAGAAGCAGAGCGTAAGGCAAAACAGCTGGCTGCAGAGAAAGAAGCCGCCAGACAACAGCAGCTTGAACAGCAGGAAGCCGCGGCGCGACAGGCTAAGGAAAGGAAAGCAGCGCCGGTTTTTTCAACCGACCCTTGCAGCGGGCCAACAGCAAAGTTTTTGTCCAGTTGCCGCTAGCACGGGAGCCTTTGGTGAACAAGCCGGTTTTGTTATCGCTGGTCGAGCTTGGCGGCTATCCGGACTACACCGCATTGTATGAACGCTGCGGTTACCAGGTCGTCAACACAGACAATGTGCGCAAGGCCGTCAAACTGGTTCGCAAACATCAGCCGCGGGTGATTGTCGCCGAATTCAACTTTCAGTCCGGCTTTCGCGATCGCACCAGTTCGCTGGAAACCCTGATGTCCAGCACACAGGGCATCGCCGACTCGCAACTGATTGTGTTTTACGAGCCGGAATACGCCCACCAATACCAGCGCTTTCTGCAACAATTCAACGTACACGCTTCACTTGCCTTCCCGATTGATGAAGCCCGACTGGAAGCCTGCTTGCAGGCTGTTAACAGGCCCTAACGCATGAACCTTTTTTTCAGTGACCGGCCCGGCGCCAACGAGCGTCACCTGCGCCGCAAGGTAAACAACCCGCTGTTCGGCGCGCCTGACATCAGCCAGGACGATGTGCTGCGCGCGCGCGAAATCGACGAACGTGAACACAAGACGTTCATGGACGGATTTTACGCGCTGGCCAAAGACGCCAGCACGCTGGACGCCAGTGTCGACGCCGACGAGCTGATTGCGCTCAAACAGCGGCTGGAACAATCCTACGAACAAAGTTGCAGCGTGATGGGCGCGATGGAGGAAATCCAGCAAGGGCTGAGCCGCCTGATTGACTCCATCATGCAGTCATTGTTATACGCCTCCAGTACGGATGAACACGCTCACCAGAAACTGGTGGAAGAACAGGCAGCGCGCAAGCTGCATTTTGAACTGCTGCGACACAGCCTGATTGCCGATTTGCTGCGCCCGGATTCGCCCATCACCTCGGATGACCTGCTGCCGACCCTGCTCAGCTCGCCGGAGCCGTCGCTGCGCGCGGCAGTGGGTTTGTTTACGGCTGAACAACTGGCGGTGCTGTG
This sequence comes from Gammaproteobacteria bacterium, assembly GCA_026995045.1. Lineage (GTDB taxonomy): Bacteria > Pseudomonadota > Gammaproteobacteria > SZUA-229 > SZUA-229 > S139-92. Next base: position 26,114 of record JALWPK010000062.1, read on the forward strand.
CGCGCACGGCAACCGCATGCTGGATGGCGTCGACAGTGACCATCCAAAAATCGTCCATTCCCGAAACATGCTGGCGATTTTATGCGAGCAGAGCAAGCAGACCGGGGCGGCGGATAACTGACAGCTTCTGTTTGCCATGCCGGCTTGATATCACAGACTTTCACCCCCATAGTCGGGCTTCAGGCGGCTGAAAACCACTATTTTACTGGCTTGTTTTTGCTGCCCGCATTGCCCAAAATGCACGGCCAAACAGTAACCGACGACACAGCGGACACCAGAATATGAGCGATTCCACGGCAGACCAGAAGGCTGACATCCCTATCGAGGCGACCGACCCCGAACAGTCGCGCCAGATTATCGAGGATTTTCTGCAGAAAAAGCAGGCCGAACTCGACGCCCTGCCGGAAGATGCGCCGCCGCTGCACCGCGCCGAGCTGCAACTGGAAATCGCCCAGGCGATGGTGGGCATTGGCCGCGAAGACGAAGCCTGGGAGCTGGCGCGCGCGGCCTTCGACACTTTTCTGCAAAATGAAAAATGGCAGCAGGCGGTGGAATGCTGCGATGTGCTGTACCAGACCAACCAGCCCGCTTCCCTGGCGGCGCTGGGCATGGGCGTATGGCTGGCGGTGACTTATCCGATCGAGCCGTCGCTGACAGTGAACATGCTCAGCTATATCGTCGATGAAACCCCGCCCAAGGCCGATGGCGCCGCCGTCGCCGCGGTGACCGCGCACTACATTGCCGACATCCGCACCGAAGGCAAGGAGCACGAAAGCCTTACCTTTCTCACCAAGGAAATGGTCGCGCGCGTGGCCGAAGGCCACTCCGATGTCAAGGATCAGGACAGCCTCAACGCCTGGATGGAGCGCCTGCAACTGCGCGACCCGGACAGCTTCCTGCCCAAACTGGCGCTGGTGATTGGCGCCATCGTGCCGGCGGATCAGTGGTGGTTCGACCGCGACGAACTGCGCGACAAGTTGCCGGACTGAGACTTTCACACGCACCTCGCTCGACTGTCGCTGAAACCTGACGAGGATGACTGGCGCAGGCTAGTTGTTGTCGGTATCCAGTTCCAACTCGCTGGTGTCGACTTGTGGCGGCTGCGGTTTTTCGGGTGGATGCTCGAACACGTCAGCGCCGGGTTCAGCCAGGCTAAGCGCGTCCAGGTCGAGTTGCGGCGGGGGCGGCGGCTCGGGCGGGTGCTCGAACACATCGGCGCCCGGTTCGGCCATGCTCAAATTACTGATATCGCCGATGGGTTGCGGCGTCACCGGTTGCGGGTTTTCGATGATATCGGCGCCGACTTCCGCCGCGCTCAGGTGGCTGATGTCGCCAATCGGTTGTGGCTCCACCTGTGGAGGATGTTCCAGCACATTGGCGCCGGCTTCGGCGACGCTGAGGCCACTGGTGTCAGCCGAGCTGCTGTCTGAGTCTTCTGCAGCGCCCGATTGCGTCGCTGCGTCTTCGGCCTGTGGTTCTGGCGGGATGACTTCCTCCACCTTGATGACCAGGCCGACATTTTCCAGCGCCACCCGGTATTTCTCGGCGACCAGTTCATCGACCTTGCTCTTGATAACCTTGCGCTCACCGGAAAAATAGCTTTTCAGCCGTTCCGGCTCGGTTTTGAACAGTTTGGCCATGTTCTGCATTACCAGCTCGCGCTCCTTGCCGGGTTGCAGAATGCCGTAAAAAACAATGTCGTAGAGAGGTTCGCTCATATCCCTGAGTGTAGCCGAACTCGGATGAATGCGCTGAGCGGACTCAGTCGTCCTTTTCCGGGCGGGTGAACGGCACCACCTGTGAAGTAGCGGGCTGATCCTTGTAGCGCGGGCGCAAGCCGGCATCGGTGCCATTCTGGGTGTGAATCTCTTTCTCGCGCGCGGTTATCAGCGCGAAACACTGCTTGATGTCCTCAATCGTGTTGTTGCGCAGCGGGTGCTGCATGCCGGGCGGCGGCGTGGTGTCGCGCACGATGGATGACAGCACCTTGCGCATCACTTCGAGGATTTTCAGTTCGCGCAGGTTGTCTTCTTCAGTGGGGAAATGACTGCTCATAATGGGGTATTTTCGATAATCTGTGGTGTTCGGTATAATAGTTTACCAAATTACTAGGTTATTGTGGCCGGCATTGGCCGGGGAAGCCCGCAACTCCTGACAACCGGAAATCCGTTATGCCTTATTATATTTATGAAGTGACCACGCCAGAAGGCATGGAGCTGGTAAAAAACCTGACATTAATCAACGAGTTTGACAACTTCAAGCAGGCCAAACAGTTTGCCCGCGAAAAGCGCGCCGAGCTGCCGCAAGACAGCCGCGTCACCATCAAAATCATGTTCGCCGACAACCAGCTGCTGGCCGAGGAGCAGCTGATGGAGCACCGCGAAAAACCGGTGATGATGGAGCACGAGAAATAACGCGCCAGCGTTGCGATGGAAGAAAACGAATACAAGGCCACCTATGACGAAATCACGCAAATCAACTGCGTGTTCGAAAAAGCGCTCACCAACAACCTGTGCAAATGCGCTTTCGCCAAACATTTCTGGCTGGCCGACCGCGAAGGCTACGCCTGCAAGTCGGCTGACGCCTCACAGGAATGCGCCGAACTGCTGAGGCAGTTACGTGAAAACTCCCGCTTCTCACTCAAACTGCCCAGCATCGGCCAGCAACTGCCACACAATATGGATATCCGGGTGCAGGCCGGCGGCCTCGCCGGTTTGCAAAAGCTGTATGGCGATGACGCCGCCGAACACTACATCACCAGCAATGTGCGCCAACTGGTCGAATGCGCTGTCGCCAAAGCAGGTGGAATAGCCGCCTTGCCATACAGCGAAATCGTCAAGTCAATAGCGGAATACAAAGTGCGCAGCCGGCGCAGGAAACGTGGCGACTAGGTGTGGTTGTGTAACGCGCTATATCTTATCTCCAATAATTATATCGAGTTTCGAGATTGCTGATTGATGCAACATCACAAATGACAGGGCGTTAAAAGAGTTACGCTTCTTTGTGTAACATATTCAACGATCCATATTGAGTTGCCTTGTTATGTTATTGTTTGATATCAATGCGAGCGCTTAGCAATAAAGTATCAATGTCATCACCTGTACTGTAACCAATACCGATAGAGAATTTTTCATTGGCATATAATATTACGCCAATTCCAAATGTGTTTGCAGTGTCATCAAAAACATCAGCCCTGGAAAATCCTAGATTTATCTCAGTACTATCCGTTGCCATGTAACGTATACCCACGCTGATAGAATTTCCTGTATCATCGTCACTTATAGTGGTAAAACCATCGCTTACTTCCACTTCTGCGTTAATTACAGAGAAGTTGCCAAATACATCCGTATGTGGTGCTATTGAGGCATGGGCAGTTATTCCAAAATCTAATTCCGAGGCATCAACGTCAATTCCGAGAACTCTGTCAAAACTTATTACCCCATATGAAGCTGAAATTGCTATATTTGGCGAAATGCTGAAAGATCCTGCTGCAGCGAAACCATTTCCATCCACATCAATACCAAGGCTTGATTCTGTTATTGAGCTATATGTTCCTTGGACATAATCATAGCTAATTTCTTTTGAGGAAGCGTTTGAAGAAAAAACTAATATTGAAGCAGCTACTGTATATACTTTCATAGATATTTTAAACATTATTTAAACTCCATTAACGTAATGCAAATGATTAGATATAACAGCGTATTAGATGAAACGCAGGAATTTTAGATAGACAGATACCTACAGATTCCTCTCCTGCTTTCTGTCTTAATTGGTCTGTGATCCCCTTTCTACGACAGTTCGATTGTCATTTGCAAGGCATACCAATATGGTGCAGCATTCAAGGCAGTAGGTGATCTTCCCTCGGAAGCTTGCCGAAAATTTCTAGCGCCCATGCTCAGTATACCAGGAGGACATTTTGAGTCCAGTTCAATAAACCACCAATTAAATAGCAGGTTCGACTCCTCGTTAAATATCCTGGAAGTCGTATGTTGTTTGTGCGGGCAAGCAACAAAAGGGCGGCGTTCTTTTGGTGATTTGCCGTTAGCGTTACATCCGCCACGCCAATGAGAATGGCCACACACTTAGGCCATTAGATAATTCTTTTTCCTTGTCATTCTGTTATTCTAGGTAGATTGGCTGTACTGCGATAGCTCCTATGTCCTCCCACAAACACAAAAAAACTGAATTACCGACGCCCGGGCATACCCTTCCCGGGCGCGAGCAAGCGATGTCTGTGCCGGACAGGCATTTTGTACTCGGCGCGCCGCTTTTGCCTCCTTTTCCGGAGACCATGCAGCAGGCCCTGTTCGGGCTGGGTTGTTTTTGGGGCGCTGAACGCAAATTCTGGCAACTTGATGGCGTGTACACCACGGCTGTCGGCTACGCTGCCGGAATAACGCCCAACCCGACCTATCAGGAAGTGTGCACCGGCATGACCGGACATAATGAAGTTGTGCTGGTGGTGTTTGACCCGGAGCAGATTCGCTATCAACAATTGCTGGCGGTTTTCTGGGAGGCGCACGACCCCACCCAGGGCATGCGCCAGGGCAATGATGTCGGCACGCAATACCGTTCCGGCATTTATACTTTCAGCGATGAACAGCAACAACTGGCTGAAGCCAGCCGCGACGCCTATCAGCAAGCGCTGAGCCAGAACGGCTTTCGCAAAATTACGACGGAAATTTTACCTGCGCCGGCATTCTATTATGCAGAGGACTATCACCAGCAGTATCTGGCCAAAAACCCCAACGGCTATTGCGGGCTGGGCGGCGCCGGTGTGAGCTACCCCGGCTCAAGCTAGCAGGTTGTTGAAAAAGTCTCAGGCGAGTGCAAGGCAAAATCCGGTGACCCGTTTGCCGGGAGCAAACGGGAACAGCGTAGCTGGCCCGTAGGGCGGAGGGCAGGATGCCCGCAGTAAAAAGCGCAGTTTACACACAGTAAATGAGCATTTTGAGCCGGATTTTAACGCCGCATCGCGCCGCATGAGGATTTTTCAACAACCTGCTAGACGATTTTTTTCCACGCAGGATGCTGCGCAATCAACTGCAACGCATCCTGCAGCAGGGTTTTGCCCGGCTCCATGCGATGCCATGTGGATGCGCCGGAGGGATGCGGCAGGGGAATCACATCCATCTTTCTGCCTGCAATTTCAAGCCGGTGCTGTTTGCCAATCACCTCAACCAGTTTGTCACACGACATGTATTGCACAATCGCCAGCTTGCCGACCGGAATCAGCAACTGCGGCTTGAGCAATTCGATTTCGCCATTGACCCATTTTGAACAGCGCTTGATTTCTTCCTCGCTGGGCACACGGTCGCCGCCCTTGGGGTTTTTGCCGGGAAAGCAGCGGCACACTGCCGACATGTAAACCTTCTGACGGAAAGCATCTTCTTCCAGTCCAATAGAAGCGAACCAATTGAACAGGGTTTTGCCCGCTGTCCAGGCGAACGGACGTTTGAGTTCGGGCTCTTTCACGCCCGGCGCCTGCCCCACCAGCAAGATTTTTGACACCACCGGCCCGCACACCACGGATGGCGGAATCATGTCCGGGCAGGCGGTGCAGCCGGCCAGCGCCTGCTGGTGCTGCAGAATTTTCTGTTTCAGACTCATAACGGGGAATACTTGGGTTTTGCGCGAAAAGCCGTGATAATACCGTATCTTCACGCGGACGGCTTATGGAAATATTCAATACCCTGCTGGAATTGTTTCAGTCGTGGTTTAACCAGTTCACCACCATCAAGGGCAGCCTGCAACTGGGCACGGTGGTGGGCTGTGGCGTACTCGCCTACTTCACCCACAGCTCCTGGCAAAACCTGATGACCCGTCTGCTCAGCGACTGGCAATCACACGCCTTTGTGCAGTTTTTGATGCGTGGCAGCGAGCGCATCGCGTTCCCGATGAGCATGTTGCTGTACCTGATTGTGGCGCGCTTTGTGCTGGCGCAGGTCGGGCTCAACGTGCTGGTGCTGGATATTTTCACCCCGCTGCTGCTGTCACTGGCGGCGGTGCAGTTTATTGTGTATACGTTGCGCAAAAGCTTTGCGCCCAGCCCGGCGCTGCATGCCTGGGAAGGCGTAATCAGCCTGACAATCTGGGGCGTGGTTGCGCTGCACCTGATTGGCTGGTTGCCGGATGTGCTGAAAACACTGGATGACCTTGCTTTTGATTTAGGCGACACCCATTTTTCCGTGCTCACCTTTATCAAACTGGTGCTGTCGATTGTCATTTTCTTTATTGCCGCCACCTGGCTGATCCGGCTTATCGAATCACGCGCCGCACGGTCTCCCTATATCAGCGCCAGCATGCGCGTTGGCATGACCAAGGTCAGCAAGTTTGCGCTGTATTTTCTTGCAATTATTTTTGCGCTCAACACGGTTGGCATCGACCTGACTTCGCTGGCGGTATTCAGTGGCGCGGTCGGTGTCGGCATCGGCTTTGGCCTGCAGAAAATTTTCAGTAATTTCATCAGCGGTTTTATTTTGTTGTTTGACCGCTCCATCCGGCCGGGAGATGTGATCAGCATCGGCTCCCGCTTCGGCTGGGTGCAGGCGTTGCAGGCGCGCTATGTTGTGGTGCGCGATCGCGATGGCGTGGAAGTGCTGATTCCGAATGAAAACCTGATTACTTCGGAAGTGACCAACTGGAGTTATTCCGACCGCAGCGTGCGCATCAAACTGCCGGTGCAAATAAGTTATCGGGACGACCCGGAACAGGCAATGGCGTTGATGCTGGAATGCGGCCAGCAGCATCCGCGCGTATTGAAAGACCCGCCGGTGGTGTGCCGCCTGCTCAATTTTGCTGACAGCGGCATCGAGCTGGAATTGCGCGTGTGGATTCGCGACCCGGAAAGCGGTATCGGCAATGTGCGCTCGGATATCAACCTGGCGATATGGAAGCAGTTCAAGGCGAACAACATCACCATTCCCTACCCGCAACGCGATGTCCGCCTGTTACAGGAATAAACCGCCGGTTTTGTTGTCACAGGGAATATGATACGCACAATTGTTTTATTCCTCACCACCAGTTTGCTGCTGGCCGGTTGCGCCACCAGTCCGGAAGGACGCCACCAGCTTACATTCCTGCCAGCAAAACAGATGCGCGCGCTCGGCGCGCAAAGTTTTGAACAGATCAAGGCGTCGACACCCGTATCAAAAGACCCCGCCACGGTGCAGTACATCAACTGCATTGCGCGGCGCATCATCCCGCAACTGGAGAAAAACAATAACCCGGATGACTGGGAAGTGGTGGTGTTTGATGACCCGCAGGCGAATGCTTTCGCCCTGCCCGGCAACAAGATTGGCGTTTACACCGGCCTGCTGAAATATGCCCGCAATCAGCATCAGGTCGCCGCGGTGATTGGCCACGAAACCGGGCATGTGATTGCACACCATAGTAATGAACGGCTTTCCAGCCAGCTCGCGGTGTCCGCCGGTCTCACGCTGGCGGCGGCGGTGCTGGGCGCGGATAAAAAGAATGACTCGCTGTTAATGGCCGGTCTGGGCCTGGGGGCGCAATATGGCGTGCTGCTGCCATTCAGCCGCAAGCATGAGTCTGAAGCGGATTTGATTGGCCTGAACCTGATGGCGAAGGCGGGTTTTGATCCGTCAGAAAGCATCCCGCTGTGGCAAAACATGGCGCAGGCCGGGGCGTCACCCCCCGAATTCATGTCGACCCACCCTTCCAGCGGCAGCCGCATCAGGAATTTGCGCGGCAGGTTGCCAAAAGCTTTAAAACTGAGGCAACAGGCGCTATTACATAATAATCCGCCAAATTGTACGCGCTAATCACCGGCGGTATCTGGTAATCTGCTGATTGTGCCGCGTCTATCAATGGCGTTACACTGGGTCATGGCAAGGGAGCGGTTATGCAGGCAATATTGTTCGATCTTGATGGCGTGTTATACGAAGGCAGCAAGGCGATAGAGGGTGCTGTCGAAACGGTTCACTGGTTTCAGCAAAAAGCCATTCCCCATCTGTTTCTCACCAACACCAGTTCGCGGCCGCGCAGCGCGCTGGTGGAAAAACTTGCCGGTTTCGGCATTGATGCGCGCGAGCAGGATTTTCTCACGCCACCGGCGGCAGCGATTGAATGGCTCAAGCATCATGTTGAGCATTCCATTGCACTGTTTGTTGCTGACGCCACCCGCGCCGAGTTCAGCCAGTTCACTATCAGCGACGACCCGGATGACACTATCGATGCAGTCGTCATTGGCGACCTGGGTGAAAGCTGGAACTTTGCCCGGCTCAACCGTGCGTTCCGTATTCTGATGAACAACCCGCAGGCGCATTTGATCGCGCTGGGCATGACGCGCTACTGGAAATCCGAATCCGGCCTGCAACTCGACGCCGGGCCGTTTGTGGCGGCGCTGGAATATGCTACCGGCAGGCAACCGGTGGTGATGGGCAAGCCAGCGGAAAAATTCTACCAGGCCGCGCTGGTGCAGCTCGCTACCCCGGCGGACCAAACCCTGATGATAGGCGATGACATTGTTGGCGACATCAAGGCGGCAAACAAACTGGGCTTTCATACCGTGCTGGTGCGCACCGGCAAATTCAGCGACAGCGATTTAACACTGGGCATCCGGCCCGATGCTGTTATAGACTCTATCGCGAAGTTGCCGGAATACTGGCAATCCATTTCACTTGTTCACGGGTAAGCCTATGCATGTCACCATCGTACACGTCCACGTCAAAACAGATCATATCGAGGATTTTATCGAAGCCACGCGGCTGAACCATGAAGCCTCAATCAGGGAGAACGGCAACCGCCGTTTTGATGTGTTGCAGTCCAGCGAAAAACCCGAATGGTTTGTGCTGTATGAAGCCTACGACAGCGCAGACGATGCCGCCGCGCACAAGCAAACCGCGCATTACGCCACATGGCGCGACACCGTTGCCGACTGGATGGAAATGCCGCGCAAGGGGCTGCCCTTCACCGGTCTGTTTCCCGCCTGAATAATATGGCCATCACATCGTTTCATCCGTTCAGCATTGCGCGGTTGCCGCGTATTGAGTTTGGCAGCGGCAAGTTCAACCTGGTCGGGCGCATCGCCTCGCAATATGGCAAGCGCGCGCTGCTGGTCACCGGCGCGGTTTCGTTTTTCAAAACCGAATACTGGGAACTGCTGCAGGCGCAGTTCAAGCGCCATGACATGACATTCGACACCGTCAACATCAACGGCGAACCTTCGCCCAAAATGGTGGACGATGCGGTAACACAATACGCCGGCAAACAAATCGATGTAGTCATCGGCGTTGGCGGCGGCAGCGCGCTGGACGCCGCCAAGGCGATTGCCGGTTTGTTAAAAGTGAAGCGCTCAGTGATGGATTATCTGGAAGGCGTTGGGCCGGAACTCCCTTACAAAGGCCCGTCAACGCCTTTCATTGCCGTGCCCACCACAGCCGGCACCGGCAGCGAGGCAACCAAAAATGCAGTGCTCAGCAAACACGGGCTGGACGGCTTTAAAAAATCGTTTCGTGATGACAGGCTGGTGGCTGAATACGCCATTGTCGACCCTGACCTGCTCGGCTCCTGCCCGCGGCAGGTGATTGCCGCCAATGGCATGGACGCGCTGACGCAACTGATCGAATCGTATGTATCGCTGAAAGCCAACGCGCTCAACGACGCGCTTGGCGTCAGTGGCTTGCGCGCGGCGCGCGATGGCCTGCTACCGCTGTATCGCAGCGAAGGCCAGGATGCACAAGCGCGCGAGCGCATGGCCTACGCCTCGATGATTTCCGGCATCAACCTGGCGCAAACCGGGCTCGGCTCGGTGCATGGTCTGGCGTCCCCGCTGGGCGCGTTTTATCCGATTCCCCACGGCGTGGTTTGCGGCGCCCTGGTCGGCGCCGCCACCGAAATGAACATCAACGCCATGTGCCAGCGTGAACCCGGCAACCCCGCGCTGGCGCGCTATGCCCGCATCAGTGATGTGCTGTGTGAAAAACGCCATAAAACACAGGAAGACGCATGGCAGGATTTAATCCGCCTGTTGCATCAGTGGACCGATGAACTCAATCTGCAAAGGCTGGGCAGCTATGGACTCGACGCCGCCGGCCTTGATCATGTGGTGGCGCATTCAAGCGGCAGCAGCATGCAAACCAATCCGATTATATTGACGGACGAAGAAATAAAAGCGGTTCTGGTGGAAAGGCTTTAACGAGTCACACCGATGCGTTACTCAGTGCGATAAGGTTGCACATGCAGCGCCGCCGTGTTTTTTCTTGTTTGCCAAAGGTCAAAAGCATTTTGCAATCTTAACCAGTGATCAGCAGACGGTTTGTCAAACACCAGCTCAAGCCTCAACGCCATTTCAGGGGTAATCGCGCCACGCCCATTCAATACTTTCGACAAAGTTTTACGGCTCACATTCAAATACCCGGAAGCATCCGTAATAGTGAGGCCCAATGGTTCCAGCACCAGCTCTTTGAGTATCTCACCAGGGTGCGCAGGGTTATACATAACCATTAGTGATAATCCTCATAGTTCACGATTTCAACATCTTTACCCCTGAAACGAAATGTGATTCTCCAGTTACCGCTGACTGACACTGTCCATACATTCTTTCTGCGACCTTTCAGCTCATGTAATCGCAGTCCAGGTAAATCCATATCGGCAGGGCTTTCCGCCTGATCCAGATTGGTCAATATCAGCCTGATGCGTTTGGCGTGTTTTGCCTGAATACCACCGGTTTTACCCGTGCAGTAAAACCTCTCCAATCCCTTGTGTGAAAAACTAAGAATCATACTCCCTACATTGTAACCCATTTGGTTACAATATCAACAGCCTGTTACCGCGGCGGCGCAAACAATTGAACATGCCGGTATTTGAAAAACGAGATCAACGCCATACCGGCGATGAAACCACCGATGTGTGCGCCAAAGGCAACGCCACCCTGCTGACCGGCGCTGGCGGATGAACTGATCAGCTGCATCAAAAACCAAAAGCCCAGCACCCAGCCCGCCGGAATGCGTTCGCTGAACATAAAAAAGCCCAGCGGAATAAACACCAGCACGCGCGCGTGCGGATACAGCAACAGATAAGCGCCGAGCACGCCAGAGATGGCGCCGCTGGCGCCCACCATCGGCACGGTGGACTGCGGATCGGGAACCGCCTGCGCCAGTGCAGCAGCAACACCGCATAACAGATAGAACACAATAAAACGCGCATGCCCCATCGAGGCTTCCACATTGTCGCCGAATATCCACAGATACAGCATATTGCCGAGCAAATGCATCCAGCTGCCGTGCATGAACATGGAGGTAAAAATACTCATCCACGGCGGAATCACATCCAGCCCGGCGGGCAGGCTGGCGTAATTAAACAGCACCGCAGGTATCACACCCAGCGCGTACACCGCCTGCTCGGCCGCCGGCCCCAGCGACTGCTGCCACAAAAACACGAACACACAAATGGCAATCAGGCTATAGGTAACATAAGGCGTAATATGAGTCGGGTTGTCATCGTGCAGTGGAATCATTACGCTAGACTCTATGTTGAATGAATCCGTCCATGAATGCTGTGTCTATCTGGGTGACGAACTGGCGCGCTACGGTTTTGGCGATGAGCACCCGTTTGGCCCGGCCCGTCACGATGTTTTCAAGACTGCATTCTACCAGCATCAGCTCGACAGGCTGACAGAAATCGCGCCACCGACAATCGCCGATCAGCAAACACTGGAGCTGTTTCACAGCCACGAGTATGTAGAAAAAGTACGTCAGCAGTCCAAACTGGGAACCGGCTATCTCGACCAGGGCGACACCCCGGCGTTCATCGGCATGTACGAAGCGGCGGCAACTGTCGCCGGCAGTGTGTGCGATGCGATTGATCGCATCATGCGAAAGCAGAACTGCCGCGCCTTTATTCCGATTGCCGGTTTGCATCATGCGCGGCGCGACACCGCCGCCGGTTTCTGTGTGTTCAATGACTGCGGCGTGGGCATCGAATACCTGCGCGCGCAGCATGGCGTCAAACGCATTGCCTATGTCGATATCGACGCGCATCACGGCGACGGCGTGTTCTACAGTTTTGAAGATGACCCGGATCTTATTTTTGCTGACCTGCACGAAGACGGCCGTTATCTTTACCCTGGCACTGGCGGTATTGAAGAAACCGGCAAGGGCAAAGCCAGAGGCGCAAAACTGAATATTCCGATGCCGCCTGGAGCCGGTGACGAACAGTTCATGCAAGTCTGGCCAAAGGTGGAGGCCTTTGTGCAACGTCACGGCGCGGAATTTATCCTGCTGCAATGCGGCGCCGACAGTATCGCCGGTGATCCGATAACACATTTGCGCTACAGCGAGGCGTCGCATGCCCATGCCGCGCGCCGATTGCGCCTGCTGGCCGATGAACTGTGCGATGGCCGTCTGCTGGCTATGGGTGGCGGCGGCTACCATCACAGCAATATCGCCAGAACCTGGACGGCTGTCGTGCAGGCGCTGGCGTGAGCGCGCTGCACCTCAGCCTGGAACAGGCGGCAAGCCTGTTCGGCATCATGCTGGTCGCCGCGCTGATTCCCGGCGTCAGCGTGATGACGGTAGCGGCGCGCACGCTGCAGGGCGGCCTCAAACACGGCGTGGCCGCCACACTGGGGATTGTCGCCGGTGACGCGCTGTATATCCTGCTGGCGGTTTATGGGCTGGCGATACTGGCCAGCGCGCTGGGAGAGCAATTCGCCATTGTCAAACTGCTGGTCGGCATCTGGCTGTTGTGGCTGGGCGCCGGTTTGCTGAAAGCCGCGCCCGCCAGTCTTGCTCGCGACAGGGCAAACGATTTGTCACTGCGCGGCAGTTTCATGCTGGGCTTGCTGATTACGCTGGGCGACCAGAAAGCAGTGTTGTTCTATATGGGTTTGCTGCCTGCGCTGGTCGACGCCAGCCAGCTTTCCGCGCTGGACGCTATCGCCATACTCCTGCTGGCGGTTATCGCTTTGAGCAGCAAACTGGTATACGCCGTGGTGTTGGCGCGCTCGGACATACTGCTGTCACAGCCCGGTTCACTGCGCCTCATCAATATCGCAGCTGGCTGCATCCTGCTGGCGACCGGTGTATATTTGCTGTACGCATCACTGCGTTATTTTCTGTCACCACACTGAGGCAAACACATGCTGGCGGTTTTTCTGCTCAACTCACTGGTGGTTATGCTGGCGGTGATTGTGCACTACGAGTTTTTATACCGCGTTACGGTTGTCATGCCGAAAATCAAAGTACGTTATCGCTTTCGTATTGTGATTGGCGTATTCAGCGCGCTGGTTGCGCATGCGTTTGAAATCTGGCTGTTCGGGCTGGCGTATTTTTACATGCATCACACCGAGGGCTGGGGCGAGCTGAAAGGCAATTTTGACGGCGCCTTGCTGGATGCGGTTTATTTTTCCTTCACCACCTTTACCACGCTCGGTTTTGGCGACATCGAACCGCATGGCGACATCCGATATCTTTCCGGCATTGAGGCCCTGACCGGGCTGGTGCTGATTACCTGGACGGCTTCGTTTCTGTATTATGAAATGCAGCGTTACTGGGGAACCAAATAACCCCGAACCACCGGCTTACCCAACCGTCACAGACCAATCCAGCGGCTGACCGCCTGTTTCGCCGCCAGGTTGACCGGCCGCGCCAGCAGCCCGCTCTGGCTGAGTTGAATCTCGTATTCCGCGTCATCACTCATCGGCAGATAGACTGCTGAACCGTAGGCGGCATCAACCAGCCAGTTCAACCATTCGCCGTATTGCGCTGCAAGCCGCCACACATCAAGCGGCGGCGGTTCGCCGATGTCATAAACGCTCGGCGGCGCCGCGCGCGCCTGTTCAAGCTGCTGGTAACGGCCGGACAAACGATGCAGGCGGTATTGCGCATCCAGCCCCAGCACGTTGGCGACGCCATGCCATTTCAGTATGCGCGCATCGAGTTGCCACTCATCGCCACGCAAATCAAATTGCCGGGTTTGGCCGTCATGTTGCTTGAGCGTGACAAGGAATCGTTGCGGCGACTGTTGCGCAAAGTGAATATGGGCGACCGGCGTCTCATAACTCAGGCGCTGGTACACCAGGGTGTTGCTGGCCAGCAGCAGCATGACAGCCGACGCGGCAAACAATATGATGCCGGCGGCTTCGAATGATAGCGCGCCGGTGAGATTGCGACGGCGCAGCCGCCGGAAACCCAGCCAGCCCAGCGCCACGGCTAGGGTGGCAAGCAACGCGCCGATTATCAGACTGGCCGGCATCCGCGTTGCCGTAACCCAAACGGACTATTTTTTGATGCGCGCACGGGTTTGCTGCGCGGCCTCCTCGTCGCCCATCTGTTCCTGCAGCTTGGCGATTTCTTCGAGGATGCGCGGGTGATCATTGTCCTGCTCCAGCGCCTGCTCGCACAGCGCGAGGGCTTTGTCCAGATTGCCCTGTTTCTGCTGCACCCGCGCCAGGCCGAGCACGGCATACAGGTCATGGCCGTTTTTCAGACTGGCGTTGTAATGCTCGGCGGCGGCGTCAAGCTTGCCCAGACTGGCCAGCGCATCACCGGCGCGTGTCCACAGCGCCTGGTTTTCGGGTTCTTTCGCCAGAATCTTGTCCCACCAGTACACCGCCTGCTCCATGTCAAGTTTGCCGCGGTAACAGTCGCCCATGCCAAACAGGGCGAAACTGTTTTCAGGGTCGTGTTGCAGCGCCATCTGGTAGTGCTCCATCGCGCGGTCAAATTCCTTGCGGCGGCGATAAATGTTGCCCGCCATGGTCATTACCACCACGTTAATGTGGTTCTGTTTGATCACGCGCTCGAAACAGTCCAGCGCGCGGTTTTCATCGTGCCGCGCATAATAGATGTTGCCCATGCCGAGCAGGGCAAACGGATCATCAGGCCTGATGTCCAGCGCCTGCTCGTAAAATGACAGCGAGTCTTCTTCCATGCCCAGCTTGTGATAGGCATCGGCAATGCGCACCATGACATGACTGTCCTTGGGATTGATTTCGAGATAACGCAACCAGAACGGAATCGCCTGCTCCGGGTTTTGCATGCCGCGGCGCGCATCACCTGCGCCGCGCAAGGCGAACACATTTTTCGGATCGATGCGCAGCATGGCGTCGTAATATTTTGCGGATTCTTCAAACCGGCCCATCTTGCGATAAACATCGCCGAGACCGGAAAGCACATAGGGATTGGTTTCGTCCAGCGCCAACGCCTCGCGATACACCCGCTCGGCTTCGACATATTCCCCGGCGCGGAACAGGCGGCTACCTTTTTTGGAGAGTTCGATGATTTCTTTTTTGGCTATCTCAGGCATATTTGTATCATTTAACATTTGTAACACTTATTCCCTTGCGACACCGGGAACGCGCCGCTGATTTCGTATGTGACCCCATTTTCTGACTGGCCGGTTTCACCACGCTGTGAACTGAAGTATAGGCGAGTTCCGTCAGGACTGAACGCCACGCCGGTAATTTCTGACTGCTGATGGCCGATTACCTGCGCAATCACCCTGATCTCTCCCAGCGCCGTCACCATCACCACCTGCATGTCGCCGCCGTCCTCCGCGACAAACAGGTTGTTGCCGCGGTCTATGGTGATGTTATCGACCCCGGTCAGCACGGGTTTAGCATAATCCTCCGCCGAGTATATTTTGCGCAACAGGCCGGCGGCTATGTCATATTGCCAGATTCGATTGTCGCCCTTGGTGGTGAACCAGGTTTTGCCCTGCTGATACACAATCCCCTCGCCCCCGTTGAACGGCATGATGGCGGATTGCTGGTAGCGCGTCGGTCGTCGGCTGGCGGATGGGTCGCCCACCGGCAGCCAGGTCAGCCGTATGCCGGCTTCGGTTTGCGCAGGCAGACCAGCGACTTCCAGCTGACCGCTGCCCAGGCCGGGATAATTATCCGGCGTGAAGCGGTAGAGGCCGCCATCGGGCCGGTCTTCAGTGAGATACAACTGGCGATTCACCGGATCGACCGCCACCGCTTCGTGGTTAAACACGCCCAGCGCCGGTCGCGCCACGGCGGCGCGTTT
Source organism: Gammaproteobacteria bacterium (assembly GCA_026995045.1). Taxonomy (GTDB): domain Bacteria; phylum Pseudomonadota; class Gammaproteobacteria; order SZUA-229; family SZUA-229; genus S139-92. The sequence goes on from JALWPK010000062.1 coordinate 42,106, forward strand.
GCCGAGCGGGTCGCATTCCCACACGCGGCCGGTTTCGATTTCCTCGCAGCTCAGCCAGCTTCCCCACGGCGTCATGCCGCCGGCGCAGTTGCGGTGGCTGCCGCTGAGAATGGAATAGGCGTCGACCAGCTCGCCGCTTGCGCTGAAACGCAGCGCGCCCACCCCACCCTCGCCGTTTGGCATTTCACTGTTGCTGACGTATACCCAGCCGCCGTCATCCAGCGCCAGGCAGGCGCCGCCATCGGGCGCGGCATGCCAGCGATATGGCTTGCCCGCCAGCGGTGGCTGACCGGAGCGCGCCACAATGCGCGAGCGAAAACCCTTGGGCAGGCGCACCCCGTTTTCATCGGCGGCCTGCAAACCCTGCGAACCGTCGTCGGGGGTGCAAGCCGATAATGTCGCCGTCAGTGAAAACGCGCCGGCCGGCGCGCACACCGCCAGCAAGCCGCTTTTGAGCAGCATTCTGCGAGTGGGGTTCATTCTGCTTATTCCGAATAAATCATTGCCTGCATCAGTTTGTCGAGTAAAATGCCACATGACCGCCGATAACGAAAACAATATGGCAGCCAAGAGCAAAAAACGCGCCTATTTGATTGATTCCAGCATTTACATTTTTCGCGGCTGGCACGCCTATTCCGATGAAATCACCGATATCGACGGCAACCCTTCCAACGCGGTATACGGTTTCACCGAGTTTTTACACCAATTAATCGAATTTGAAAAACCCGAATACATCGCCTGCGCGTTCGACGCCAAGCAGACAAACTCTTACCGGCGCGAACTGTACCCCGATTACAAGGGCAACCGCCCGCCCGCGCCGCCGGAGCTGAAACAGCAGTTCAAGCACTGCCGCGACTTTTGCCGCGCCGCCGGCATCGCCGATTTTTCCAGCAACCGCTTTGAAGCGGATGACATCATCGGCACCCTTGCGACAAGATTGCGCGACGAGGGTTTCAGCATCACCATATTAAGCGCCGACAAGGATCTGGCGCAGCTTATCAAACCCGGCGACATGTGGTGGGATTTTGCGCGCGATAAAATCATGCATTACCGCGATGTGGAAAAAGTGTTTGGCGTCAAACCCGAACTCATCGCCGACCTGCTGGCGCTAACCGGCGATGCGGTCGACAACATTCCCGGCATCCCTGGCGTGGGTTACAAGATGGCGTCCAACCTGCTGAAAAAATACCCTGGCGTTGAACTGGTGCTGGAGAATATCGACAACATTTCCAAAATGAAATTTCGCGGCAGCGGACGCATTCAGAAACTGGTGGAAGAACACCAGCACATTCTGCCGCTTAACAAGCAACTCACCACCATTGTCACCGACGCCGAGTTCAAGGGCCCGAAAGACGACATACGCTGGCAGGGCGTGTATCAGGACGCGCTCAATTCGATTCTGGATTATCTCAACGCCGGCGCCGGCCGGCGCGCGCGCTGGCTGAATTTGCAGGCGGCGTGACAGGGTTTTGAAATATGCCTAACCTTCCGTGATTGTTCTGTTCAACAAACCCTATGGCGTGCTGTGTCAGTTCACCGATCACGAATCGCGCCCCACGCTGGCGGATTATATCGACATCAAGCACATCTACGCCGCCGGCAGGCTGGATCGCGACAGCGAGGGCTTGCTGGTGTTGACGGATGACGGCAAGTTGCAAAACAGAATCGCCTCGCCGAAATACAAAATGGAAAAAACCTACTGGGTGCAGGTGGAAAACCGCATCAGTGACGAAGCCTTGCAGCAACTGCGTAACGGCGTTGCGTTAAAAGACGGCATGACCTTGCCAGCCAAAGCCAAACGCATTGATGAACCGCCCGGGCTGTGGCCGCGCGACCCGCCAATTCGGCAGCGCAAGCATATCCCCACCAGCTGGATAGCGCTAAGTCTGCGCGAAGGCCGCAACCGCCAGGTGCGGCGCATGACGGCGGCGACCGGCTTTCCAACGCTGCGTCTGATACGCGCCAGCATTGGCGAATGGAGCGTGCGCGGTCTGGACAGCGGTGAATATCGTATCGTGCAAGACTGAGGCAAGCCTTACAGCACCGCATCCGTTTGTGGTTTTGCCGAAAGCGAATGAATTTCCGCGCGCAGACTATCGGCGGTCAGTTTTTCTATCGCCAGCTCGTCGGCTTCGGAGAACACGCCGCAGGCCTCAATCCAGCCCGCCCCGGCAACGCGTGAATACACTTCCGGGCTGCCCTGCATTTTGCGGCTGAGCACATAGCAGCAACCGGGCCGGTACAACAGATTGTAGGGCTGGTTCAGCAAATGCAGCAGGCGGATTGCCTGCCAGGCGCTGTCAATATCGTCAAACACCGCGCATTGCATCGGGTACTGGACTTCACCGCCGTTGTGGCGCCACTGCTTCAGTTCGACCGGCAAGGCGGATGAATAAATGAAACCCTGAAAATGCAAATGGTTGACCGAGGCGCATGCGCCGATGCTGTTATAGCCAAAACCCAGCCCCGGCAGGGCGCCAGCGTGCTGCTCGCACAGACTCCACACCAGCTCGTGAAATTCCTGATGCAGGTATTGCTGAAAACAGTCGGCGGCGTTGGGCGCGAGAATAAAGTGATAGGGTAAAAACGGAAACTTGTTGTACAGCACCGTACATTCAAAAATAAATCCGTCATCGCTCTGCAACTCCCCTTGCCAAAGCCGCTCGGCGCGCAGGAAAGGCTTGTTGAAATTGAACGCCTTGTCGTCGAACGGCTTGCGAATGTTGTCAATCACTTCCGCCGAGGCGCGCGCCGGGCGCAAGGCGCGCAGCGGATTAAAAAACTGCAACCAGGGATGCTTGCGGCTGACGCGCCAGACGCCGTAGTCATCAATGCCGGTTTTGAGCAACTGCTCGAACACCTGGATATCATCCGGCGCGGCCTGCAACTCGCCAGCCTGATAGGCGTCGCGGTGTTGCTCAAACACCTGTTTGAGTCTGGCTTCCAGCTGCGCGCGCGTGGAGGCGTCCTGCATGCTGTTGGCCAGCACCAGTATGAATGCGCCCAGCTCGCCGCTGTCGAGCATGTCGCGCAAACGCTGCACAAACAGGGCGCGGAACTGGTCGATGTCTTCAGCGATAAACATGATGAAAAAGATACATGAAAAAAACCGAAGCCATGAGGTTTGTCCTTGACTTTGTCTTCGCTCATTTGTCGTTGGTCGTCAGCGAGACACAAGACCAACAACCAACGACAAAAACCTCTGACAGGTTGTTATGGACGGCTGCGCTTACTGTTCAACCACTTCACCAATGGCTCCCAGTCTTCAACATCCTGCCACACTTGTGACGGGGCCATTTCGTAAATGCCGATACCGCGCTGCTCGGCGCGGATGTAGTTCTGGGTGTCGCGCAAGGTGGCGACATAGGGCAGTTTGAGCTTGCCCAGAAACTCGAACAGTTCCTGGAAGATGATGGTGTTTTCGCGCACGCGATTGGCGACCACGCCGATTTTGACCTGCCTGTTTGCCACCCGTGAGTTGGCTTTCAGCTCCTGCATGTAATCGGTGGCGGCGCGCATGTCGATGGGAGACGGCAACACCGGAAACAGGATGGTTTCGACCCTGCGAATCAGCTGGGTCAGCTCCTTGCCGTGCACCCGCGCGGGGGCGTCCATGATGACCACATCGGTGTCTTTGGGGATTTTGACCGGGTCTTTCCATGCGGCAATACCCTTGATCTCCGGCCATTCCTCGCCTCGCGCAGCCAACCAGGCCATGCTGGAGCCTTGCGGATCGTAGTCAGCCAGCACCACATTCTGCTCTTTTTCCCACGCGTAATAACTGGCCAGATTGGTGGCGATGGTGCTTTTGCCGCAGCCGCCTTTGGCGTTCAAAACCATGATGGTGCGCATGTTTTCTCCCTGTGGTCAGATGATTGTTGTATTGGCGATTGCAAGCGAGGCGACCGCCATATTCCCGGGTTCATTCGGGCGCAGCAGGATGTTGAATTCAACGATATTCTGCACTATTTTTATTCTTCGCGCACCGTCATGGCGCACGATGGACACGAATCGCGGCAAGGATGCGGATGTATTCCATGTAACTTGTTGTATTTTATGCAAACGACAGCGGCTGTACCGGCTGGTACGGATTTTGCTGCATGAATCAGTGTATATCACGCCGCATGAGGTTTTTTCAACAACCTGCCAGACGTGAGGCTTACGCTGACAACAAACACAGCAGGAGCGCAAACATGACCGATTTCGAAAAACGCATCTTTATCGCACTCGGCATTGCCGCTGTGGTGATGCTGCTGAATATTATCGCCGTCACCCATGGCTTGGCCGACGGCTTTTACGCACACATCAACGAGTGGCTGTTCAGCCTGAAAAAAGGCTGACGCCACCCGCCGCCAACATATTACTGCAGCGCTTTCACGCCCGCAATCAGCTCGGAAACCGCTTTTTGCGCATCGCCGTACAACATACGGGTGTTGTCGGCATAGAACAGGTGGTTTTCGATACCGGAGAAACCGGCGCCGCGGCCACGCTTGATCACAATGGTGTTTTGCGCCTTGTCCGCATCCAGAATCGGCATGCCGTAAATCGGGCTGTCCGGATTGGTGCGCGCTACCGGGTTGACCACGTCGTTGGCGCCGATCACCAGCGCCACATCGGCGGTGGGGAATTCCGGGTTGATTTCATCGAGATCAAAAATCCTGTCATACTCAACACCAGCTTCGGCCAGCAGCACATTCATGTGCCCCGGCATGCGGCCCGCCACCGGATGGATCGCATATTTGACTTCCACACCGCGCGCTTCCAGCAGGTCTTCCAGCTCTTTCAGTTTGTGCTGCGCCTGCGCCACCGCCATGCCGTAACCCGGCACGATAACCACCTTGCTGGCGTAAGCCATCATGATGGCGGCGTCGTTGGCCTGGATTTCTTTCATGCTGCCTTCGATTTCTTCGTCGGCGGCGCTGCCGTCATCGCTGCCGAAGCTGCTGAACAGCACGTTGGAAAGCGGTCGGTTCATGGCTTTCGCCATCAGCTGCGTAAGCAGGGTGCCGGATGATCCCACCACGGTGCCGGCGATAATCATCGCCTCGTTTTCCAGCACAAAGCCTTCAAATGCGACCGCCAAGCCGGTGAGCGCATTGAACAGCGAAATCACCACCGGCATGTCGGCGCCGCCAATCGGGGTGGTCACGAACACACCCAGCGCCAGCGCCAGCGCGAAGAAGATAATCACATGATCAAAGCTCACCGGATTACCGGTGGCGACCAGATAGCCAAAACCGATCACCGCTATGAACAGACCGATGTTGAGTATCTGGTGCATGGGCAAACGCCAAGTCTTGCGCATAATACCCTGCAGCTTGGCGAAGGCGATGGCTGAACCGGAGAATGACACCGCGCCAATCAGCGCGCCCAGCACTGCCAGCACCTGGATGGTGAGGTCATGCGAAACCGAAGCTGTCTCACTGGTCGACAATTTGACCAGCTCCACCGCCGCGATGGCCGCCGCCGCGCCGCCGCCCATGCCGTTGTACATGGCGATCATCTGCGGCATGTCGGTCATCGCGACTTTTTTGGCGGACACATATGCGATAGCCGAGCCCAGCGCGATGCCGGCCACCATCAATATAAAGTTGATGTTGCCGCCGATGTGAATTTGCGGCGCGCCAAAGGTAACCAACGACGCCACCACCATGCCGATGCCGGCCCAGACAATGCCGCGATGTGCGGTGACCGGCGATGACATCTGTTTGAGGCCGATAATGAATATCGCAGCAGTCAGGAAATAAACGATATCAATCAACAGGTTCATGAGGCGGCTCCTGCGTCAGCGTCTTTTTTCGGCTGGAACATTTCCAGCATACGCACGGTGGCGACATAGCCGCCTACCGCGTTGCCCGCCGCCAGCGTCACCGCGAAGAAGCCAATCACCAGCTCCAGCGTACCTTCGGCGTGGCCCAGCGCAATCATCGCGCCCACCAGCACAATGCCGTGCACGAAGTTGGAGCCGGACATCAGGGGCGTGTGCAGAATCACCGGCACCCGGCTAATAACCTCATAACCGGTGAATGCCGACAGCATGAATATATAGAGTGCGGTAAAACCTTCAATCATTTGCTTATCTCCTCGCGGCGGTAGCGCTCGCTTTTGACTTCGCCGTCATGGGTCAGCACGGTGTTGGCCAGCACCTCGTCTTCCCAGTCCAGCGCCAGTTCGGCATCCTCGGTAATGAAGGGAGAAATCAGGTTGAACAGATTTCGGGCGTACATTTCGCTGGCGTGCACCGGCGTCTGGCTGGGCACGTTGAGCGGGCCATGAATGGTGACGCGGCTTTGATAATCGACAGTTTCGCCCGGCGCGGTGAGTTCGCAGTTGCCGCCGCCTTCCGAGGCCAGGTCGACGATTACCGCGCCGATTTTCATGCCGTCGACCATATCGGCGGTGATGATTTTGGGCGAGGGCCTGCCCGGAATCGCCGCCGTGGTGATGACCACATCGCTTTGCTGCACATGCTTGGTCAGCACTTCGAGCTGCTGCGCTTTTTCTTCCTCGGTCAGTTCACGCGCATAGCCGCCTTCACCATCTGCATGCACGCCGGTGTCGATAAACTTCGCGCCCAGCGATTCGCACTGCTCCTTGGTGGCGGAGCGCACATCGTAGGCTTCGACGATGGCGCCCAGACGCTTGGCGGTGGCGATGGCCTGCAAGCCGGCGACGCCCGCGCCAATAATCAATACCCGCGCCGGGCGGATGGTGCCGGCGGCGGTGGTCAGCATGGGAAAGAACACGCTGGCCAGGTCGGCGCCCATCAATACGCCCTTGTAACCGGCAATCGACGCCTGCGAGGACAACGCGTCCATCGACTGCGCGCGGGTGATGCGCGGCACCAGCTCCATCGCCAGCGAGGTGATGTTTTTCTCGCACATTTTGCGGGTGATGTCTTCGTTTTTGTGCGGCTGCATGAAACCGACTATCACCACGCCGTCATCAATCATCTCCAGCTCTTCCAGCGACGGCGGCTGCACCTTGAAAATCAGGCTGGCGCCCTTGTACAGCTCGGCCGGGGTATCGATGATTTCCACGCCTTCAAAGGCTTCATCCGGAAAATGCGAGGACAGCGCCGCGCCCTTTTCCATGCAAACCTTCACGCCCATGTCGAGCAGGCGCTTTGCGATGCCGGGTTCGAGCGCAATGCGGCGCTCGCCAGGCATGATTTCGTTGGGAACAGCCAGACGAATTGGCATGTTGAACTCCAGTGATTATTTCAGGTTATTTTTTATTTGATTTGAGAGGCCGACAGTGGGGACGCCCACCGTATCGAATCAAGTTGGCTCATGTTACAGGAATAACGTAGCAGAATGAATATAGGTTCCCATTTGATATTTTGCAAATCATTCCCAAAGATGAATCACGCCGCCGTATCTGCTTAAATAGCGCCAGTCTTGAACCACCGGCCTGATTTCTTGCTCTCATCCAGCCACAATCACGCACGCACCGGCATTCTGCTGGTTAACCTGGGCTCGCCCGATGCGCCGACAACGCCCGCGCTGCGGCGCTATCTGGCGGAGTTTCTTGGCGACCCGCGCGTGGTGGAAGCGCCGCGCTGGCTGTGGTGGTTCGCCATGCATGGCGTGATTCTGCGCATTCGCCCGCCGCGCTCCGCCAAATCCTACTCCCGCATCTGGATGGATGACGGCGCGCCGATGGGCTCGCCGCTGATCTCCATCAGCTATCGCCAGATCAAGGCGCTGCGAGCCAGATTCGCTGCTGACGACAATGTGGTGGTGGAGCTGGCGATGCGTTACGGCAATCCCTCGATTGCCAGCGCCCTGGCAAAACTGCAACAGGCGGGCATCGAGCAGCTGATCGTGCTGCCGCTGTATCCGCAGTATTCCGCCACCACCACCGCCACGGTGTTCGATGAAGTCAGCCGCCTACTGCAACAACTGCGCGTCATTCCGGGGCTGTGCTTCATTCGCGATTATTACCGCCACGAGGCATATATCAATGCAGTGGCGAACAGCATTGAACAACACTGGCGCGAGCATGGCCGCGCGCAAAAACTGCTGTTTTCCTTCCACGGCATCCCGCAACGCTACGTCGATGCCGGCGACCCCTATGCCGAACAGTGCCAGCATACAGCCGAGCGCATCGCGGCGCGCCTGCAACTGCAACGTGAAGAATGGATGCTGGTGTTCCAGTCGCGCTTTGGCCGCGAACCCTGGCTGCAACCCTATTGCGACAAAACGCTGGAGGCGCTGCCGCAGCAAGGCGTGAAATCGGTTGACGTGGTCAGCCCTGGCTTCGCCGCCGACTGCCTGGAAACACTGGAAGAAATCGATATGGAAAACCGCGAGGTATTTCTGCGGGCCGGTGGTGAGCAGTTTCACTACATCCCTGCGCTCAATAATCGCAGCGAACATATCGATGCGCTGTTCGACATCCTGCAACCACACCTGCCGGGTTAGGGTTCGTATATGTCAAAACCAGTCAAGCCCATGGTCGGCGTCAGCCGCTGCCTGCTGGGCGGCGCCGTGCGTTACGATGGCGCATCCAGACCCTGCGTCATCGTCATCGAGCAATTCAGCAAACTGTTTGACCTGATCCCGGTGTGCCCGGAAGTCGAAGCTGGACTGACCACGCCACGCCCACCGGTACAGCTCACCGGCAATCCGCAACAACCACGCATGACCGGTCGCGACAATCCGGAACTGGATGTCACCGGCGCCATGCTCGCATATTGTGATAAACGCATACCGCAACTGAACCGGCTCTCCGGCTTCATCTTCAAAAACCGGTCGCCCAGTTGCGGACTGGGCAGCGCGCCCTTGTTTGTTGATGGGGAATGTGCATCTGAAACAATGGACGGCTTATTCGCCGCAGCGCTGCGCAGGCGCTATCCGCAGTTGCCGGTGATTGATGAGCTGGGGTTACTCAACAGCACCCGCCGAAAAAACTTCATCAGTAAGGTTACGGCGGCCGGCAGGCTGTAAAAAGTCTCCGGCGAGTCGAGACAATGCAAAATCCGGCGAAAAGGCGCGGTTTACAACCAATAAAGAGCATGTTGAGCCGAATTTTAACGCCGTATCGCGCCGCATGTGGCACTTTCGACAGCCTGTGGCTCCCCCCCCCTGCCAATAGCCATTTATTTCACAGCCGCATAATGCAAAACTACTGGTTCGGGAACCGGCTTTTGAACCAGACTAAAGCGCAAGACTTTCTGGGTAACAAGAACCATGGAACAGCTAAGCAACCTGAAAGCAATACTGCATTCGAAGCGCGCCAACATTTTCTATCTAGAGAAATGCCGCTTGATGCAAAAAGACGGGCGCGTACTTTACCTGACAGATGAGCAGGATAAAAAGCAATACTGGAATATTCCCATTGCCAACACCACCGTCATCCTGCTCGGAACCGGCACATCAATTACACAGGCGGCTGCAAGAATGCTGGCTTCCGCCGGGGTGCTGATCGGTTTCTGTGGGGGCTGCGGCACGCCGTTGCTAATGGGCAATGAAATCGAATGGCTCACTCCTCAAAGTGAATACCGCCCCACTGAATATGTACAGGGCTGGCTGACATTCTGGTTTGACGAAACCAAACGGCTTCTGGCAGCCAAACGCTTTCAAACCCAGCGCATCGACTATATCAGGCGTGTCTGGAATAAAGACAAGGACTTGCAACAGGCGGGCTTTGACGCCAACGAAAAATCCGTCGCCGCCGCTCTGGATCACTTTTCCGCCAGAATCGAACAGGCGCACAACACCACACAGCTGCTGCTGACCGAAGCCGAACTCACTAAAAAACTTTACAAGACAGCTATCAACCACACTCGTATGGGCGATTTTGTCCGGGACTACAACGGTGAAGACAAGGCAAACGCGTTCCTCAATCATGGAAACTATCTGGCCTACGGGCTGGGCGCAACAACGCTATGGGTGCTAGGCATTCCACATGGCTTTGCCGTCATGCACGGAAAAACACGCCGTGGCGCACTGGTATTCGATGTGGCAGACCTGATCAAGGACGCCATCATACTGCCGTGGGCATTTGTTTGCGCCAGGGAAGACATGTCCGAACAGGATTTTCGCCAACAGGTATTACAAAAGTTTACCCAACACAAGGCGCTTGACTTCATGTTTGAATGCGTCAAACAGGCGGCCCTGCAAACCAGGAGCAGCCATCAGGACGGCGAATAAGCCATGTTCATTTCTTTTGCAACAGCCTGTAAACGCCGGTCTTTTGTCCACAACAATACATCGCCCGCCAATGCTGTTGATGCGAGCAGATACAAATCAACCAGGCCGATGCCTTTTCCAAACAGACGGTTCTTCTCCAAAAAATACATAGCCTCATCATGGTCGGCTTCATCCAGTCCCGGCAACGAGCCCCACAAGCTCAGGAGCTGCTTACGCTCCTTCAAATGGCCACATGCAAGTTCACCCAGCACCATGGAGTGCATACACACAACAGCCTCTTCAAGCAGCCTGGCCAGTCGCGTGTCGCCGGAACGCAAGAAATCAATCCAGACCGATGCATCCACCAGAACCATCAGCTTTCAGAACGCCGGCGCGGAACCTTCTTCAAGCCAGGCTCGCTGCCCCCCAATTTCGCCAGCCGCCTGGCGCTTTCCCTTTCAATCAAGGCCTTCAATGCCTGACGAATCAAAGCCGTTTTCTCACCCGTTTGCGTCAGGCGCGCCGCCTGCTGGTACAAGTCATCATCAATATTTATCGTGGTGCGCATATCTTTTACCAACACATCATAATAAGCATCATTATGCATACGTTTTGATGCGTTTTCAACGATAGCAGAGGCCGCCCCACCGTGATCGTCACCTTCGTTTCAGAATGTGAAAAAAAAGCATTAAACCGCACCCGCCGCGTACTGGACGCCTTCGCCAACCGCATCGGCAGCCGCACCTGGCAAACCGTCATCACCGAAGAAGGCTTGCGGGCAGTGAAAAAACTGCTGCGTAAAACCGCCACCAAAAACACCGCCGTTTCCTGCCACTTGATTCGGAGCCGCAGTCGCAGTGAATTGTTGTGGGTGGTGGGGAATAAGAGCAAATTTAATGAGCAAGGGATTGTGCCTGCGAATATTACGGAAACCGAAATAGAGCAGTTTATGGATAAATATCAATGGAAAACCTTTGATGTTATTAAATATGCATCAGCAATCGCCGGACTGTTTCACGATTTTGGCAAGGCAACGGTTTTATTTCAAAGGAAAATAAATCCCGATGAAAAAACACCAAACTACGAACCCTACCGGCATGAATGGATTTCATTTCGTTTATTTCAGGCATTTGTTGGAAAGCAGACGGATGAAGCATGGCTTAAAGCACTCAGTGATGTCAGCAATGAGCATTTTACTCACTGTTTCAAAGATGGATTAGATAAGGGTGACAAACCGAAAATATCGAATTTGCCCAAGTTTGCAAAACTTGTGGCGTGGTTGATTGTGACCCATCACAAACTCCCTGTTTACCCGGAATGGAAAGAAAACAACAAGCCTGATTTGAAATATGTCGACCAATGGATGGACGAAAATTTTAATGCTTTGTGGAATTCACATAACTGTCACGATACCGATCAGCAAGACAGAATCACTGAAAACTGGCAATTTTGCGATTTACCAACACAAAGCATGCAGTGGCGATCCAAAGCCTGTACATTGGCTTCTGAGGCAATGGCCAACATGAAGCCCTGGCTGAACAATGAAACAGATTGGTTGCATGAGCAATTGTTTACCACTCATTTATCTCGCCTCAGTTTGATTCTGGCAGATCATTATTATTCTTCGCTTAAATTTGACCAGTTGCGAGCAATAAAGGCCGGACAATGGCGCAATCCGAATTACCTGGTTTATGCCAATACAGATTGGCTTGATGGAAAAAAACAATACAAACAGCAACTGGATGAACACTTGATTGCAGTATCACATTTTACTGAAAAAATTGTTACGGATTTAAAAAAACTAAATCACAGCTTGGAGCCATTGGAGTCCAATGAGGCATTAACAGAAAAAGCAGGATTCAATGAACCTGATAAAGAGAAGAAGAAAAAAATAATAGAAGAATTTGGCTGGCAGGATAATGCCACTAAATTAGTAGCCAAAGTTGGCAAGGAAGCTATAAATAAAGGTTTTTTTGGCATCAACCTGGCTTCAACTGGCAAGGGCAAAACACGCGCGAATGCCAGAATTATGACAGCGCTTGGAGAGCAAACCGGACGTATCCGTTTTAGTGTTGCGATGGGGCTGCGAGTATTAACCTTGCAAACAGGTAAAGAATTTCAGGATGAGCTGAATTTAACGGAAAAAGACTTAGCAATAGCGGTAGGCGGTATTGCTACGAAATTACTTTTTGAACAGAAACAAGATATTCAAAAAGCTGAATCAGATACCCCCCAATCAGCAGAAGAGTCTGGCAGTGAATCACAAGAAGAATTAGTCGATGCCGATATGAAAGTACATTACTCAGGAGTGGAAAGTGAACATAGCCTGAGTCCGTGGACAAAAAATCAAAAAGGTTTGGATGCGCTGATTTCGGCGCCGGTTTTGGTCAGCACTATCGATCATTTGGTGCCGGCAACAGAAGGCACCAAAGGCGGTAAACATATTCCCGCTATGTTGCGTCTTTTGACTTCTGATCTGGTACTGGATGAACCGGATGATTTTGGTTTGAAGGATTTACCGGCCTTATGCCGCCTTGTGCATTGGGCAGGGATGTTGGGCAGTCGTGTGTTACTTTCCAGCGCCACACTACCCCCTGCAATGGTTTATGCACTTTTTCAGGCGTATCAAGCGGGTTGGACAGAGTATGCCAAAGCCAATCTTGAAAGTAACACAGGCGAAATATTATGCGCTTGGTTTGATGAAAAAACTATCTGTGACGAAGATCGCGTTAAGGCGCTCAATAATTTCCAGGCAAAACATGAAAAACTGATAAATAAGCGCAAGAAATATTTACAGTCACTCCCGCCAAAACGCATTGCAGACATCATTGATGTTCCCGAATCCAACGATAAAAGCATTATCGATAATATGGCGGATAGTATTTATGACAGCGCTCTTCGCCTGCACCAGGCGCATTGCCTGACCAATAACGATAAAACGCTTTCCATTGGTTTGGTGCGCATGGCAAATATCAATCCTTTGGTTGCCGTTGCCAAAGCCTTAATCAACAAAGAGGCGCCCGAAGATACTTGCATCCATTATTGTGTTTATCACAGTCGTTATCCATTAGCGATTCGCTCTGCCATTGAGAACAAGCTGGACAGATTACTCTATCGGAAGAATGAAGCATCTATCTGGCAACAATCTGAAATTCAACACGCTATTGAACAGCAACCAAATGCAAAACATCATATTTTTATTGTGTTGGCATCTCCAGTAGCCGAGGTGGGACGCAATCATGACTATGACTGGGCGATTGTCGAACCTAGTTCGATGCGTTCCATCATTCAATTGGCTGGCAGGGTTTTAAGACACAGAGACAAAACACCCGATCAAACCAATATACTGTTACTCAATAAAAACTACAAAGCACTGGCTCACAAAGAAATCTGTTTTGAACGTCCTGGCTTCGAATCCAGTGATTTAATCGTGGAAAACCATGATCTGAATGAGATTTTGACCAAAGAACAATACCAGCAAATCACAGCTATCCATCGTATCTATCTGCCTGAAAACTATAGAGAGAACAACAAGCATCTTAAAAATCTGGCGCTTTTTGAACAACGCGCTTTGGCCAAACAATTGTTTGATGGTGAATACCCCGCTAAAGTGTGGTGGAAGAACCAGCCGCACTGGTGTGGTGAAGTACAACGCCAGCAACGCTTTCGGGATTCAAAAAAGGATGAAGCCTATTATTTGTGGTTTGATAATAACTCTACATCGCCCAAATGGCGTTGGAAAAATATGCAGGCATCTCCACCGGAGTTTGGTGATTTGGCAATCATTGAAATGGCAGAACTTGAATTTAAAGGAAAAGGACAGGCTTTCTGGTTTGAACAGGATGCATTAACGGTTTATCAACAACTGGCGGTTGATTTTGGCTGGCCGTTGACAAAAATCAGTGAGCGTTTTGGTCAAGTGAGGCTGATTGAATATGAAACAGGTGGCACAGCAACCTACAACTTTCATCCGTATTTGGGTGTTTATCAAGAAATTGGGAGTTACTTATGAGTGAGAGACAAATTGATGCAGAAGTAATAGCGATGAAAATCAAGGAATATATTGTGGATCGAATGCAGTCAAAAGAGCTTCACTTGTTAAAAGACAAGCCTAAAGATGGTAAGGGTGGAATTATTCATAAACTGATAGCTAGAGTTGAATCTTTGGATTTATCAAATAATGAAAAAATTGAATATATAAAAAAGCAAAAAAAACCAAAGGAGCAATTAGATATGGATTTTCAAAAAGAAAAATATGAGAAGTTAATAGCATTATTTAGTGTCCCTCCTCATGAAATTATTGATGAGTATCATAATGCTATGAAAAAGATATCAAACGAACACGATATTTTTCTCTGGCTAGATCAAGCAGCAAAAAGAGCGGGTGGTAGAAAATATGCAACACATATTGCAAAATTAACACATTCTAATATCTCTACTAGCGCAAGCAGCTTCTATGATAAAGATTTCAATATAGCCCCTAAATACCTGACAACATCTTCTATAGCCAAAAAAGATATTGATATTACAGGAAATGCGGGTGTTTCTCATTACGTTTCATTATTAGATATAGAGCACAATGGTAACTCTTTGAGAGATTATGTATTAGCGGATGATACTAGTCCGTTTGATTATATTTCAAATAATATGGAAATTTCTAAAAAATGGATTATGGGTTTCAAACAAGTTTTTTCACCAAACAAACCATGCACACATTCATTGGCAAAACAGGTCTTTTTCCCTATTTGTGCTAAATCATATCACTATAATTTATTAGTTCCACTGGTATCTTCATCACTAGCTCATAATTTTCATAGGCTAAAAAAGAAAATAAGAGAAATAGCAATAACGGATAAATATACTAATAACATAGTCGCCAGACTGCCAAACAATGCAGTTATAAAAGTCACAGCAAGCAGGGATGCACATAGAAATGTTTCTAAATTGCATGTAGATAGGAATGGAGAGCTCAATTTATTTTCAACACGACCTCCCATTTGGCAATCCAAGATAAAACCACCTATCTACAAAAAATCACTATTTAGCGACATACATAATTCAACCATAGCTACCGAAATTGATTATTTACGGGATTTTTTAATTCGCTTTAAAAAGCTGGATATCAGCATCAAAAAACCCAAGCGCAAACAACACATTGACCGCTGGGTCAATAATATTATTGACGAATGTTTGTTCTATGTGGGAACCATCCAGAATTTACCTTCCGGCTGGTCGAAAAATGACCAGATCAAACTAAAAAAATCACACCAATACTTATTAGATCCTTATCGACTGGATGAGGATTTTCAATCAGAACGCCATAATAGAGACTGGCAAAGTTCGATTTGTATCGATTTTGCACAGTGGTTGAATTACCGGCTCAGAGATAAAGAATTTACGCCACAAGCGGAACATACCCGTTTATGGAAAAGAATGCTGGAACAACCGCTTCGGGAATATATGGAGCCAGTTGAAGAAAAGATAAAACAAATGATGAAGGAAGCCGTATGAGCCAATACCTATTGATAAACCATATTCAGGTACAGGGCGCCAATGCTGTATCCGGGTTTACCTGGGGATTCCCCGCGATTACCCACTTTCTAGGTTTTGTACACAATCTGAATAGAAAAATTGCTAACAAGGAGAAGTTCAAAGGTATTCGATTGAATGGATGCGCTGTTATTGCGCATTCACATCAGGTGCATACCTACGCATTTAACCAGTTTGTGCAAAACAGAACGACTGCATTTCAATACAAAGAGCAATCGAAATATAAAGTGGGAACGCCGCCAGTTATTGAAGAAGGTAAGATGGATATGGATATTTCCTTACTCATCGCTTGTGAAGGCAATATTGGCGGCGATAGAAAAGAGGCGTTTATTCAGTGGCTTGAAACCATTTGTCAACGACAACGTCTGGCTGGCGGAACCATTTTAAACATTGCCGCTATCAATCTTTTTAGTGTTGAAGGTGAAAACAGCCGAAATAATTTACGCGCCATGATACGTCAATTATTGCCCGGTTTTGTACTGCTCGATAGATCTGCTTATCTGGAAAAGCATTTTGACTCGTTACAAGAAAAAAATCCTGAAGCAGAAGTGTTCCATACCTGGATGGATTTTATCACCTTAAAACAAAAAGCACGACCTGTTTATGACTTGATCAATCGACACCTGACTCAAATGTCTGAAAAGCAGACTGACAGTGATGAAGCACAAAAATTGTTAGAACAATGGCAACAGCATTTAGACGAGCCTTATGAATCAGAAAAAATACCGGATGAATTGAAAAACTATTTCGCCGGGATTGAGGAAACAAAAAATAACAAAAAACTTTTAGCCCAATGGGCGTCTTATTGTGAACCAAATGAAAAAACCGATGCTGTTTGGGAATACATCAAAAAGCCAGAGCCGGGCTTTCTGGTGCCGATTATGACCGGTTACAAAGCCATTTCACCTGTTTATAAAAATCACAAAGTGGCTAATACGCGAGACAGCGAAACCGATGTCTGTTTTGTTGAAGCGGTACACACTATTGGTGAATGGCAAGGTGTCCATCGGATAAAAGATGAAACCTTGTTAAAACAAACCCTTTGGGATTACCACTACGAAAACAACTGGTATTTATGCCGTCAAAAAACCGTAGATGAATTGACGCATAGCAACCAAAATGAAGAACCCTTGAATGACGATTATTCTTAAACCTGTAATGGAGATGAAAAATGAGCGATAAAACAATACCCACACCCAGCATGTTATCTTTCGAACGCAAACTGGAATGTTCCGATGGCTTGATGTTTTCCGGAAATTGGAAGGATTTAGACAAAAATTCAAAAGAAGCATGGCATCCAATTATAATTGGAAATCCACGCACTAACAGAGGGACACAGGCTATGTTCATGAAAGAAGGTGAACGTGCCGATATTATCAAGCCAAATATTCTCGAAGGTGATTATGCATATCTGCCAATGGATCAAGATGCTTTAAAACTCAGCTTTACTCTAAGAGTTGTTGGCAATTTAGGCAAACCCTTTGCCTGCAACAAACCTGACTTTGCAGAGGCAATAGAGAAAAAGGTCAGCGAGTTTAATAAATCAGAAAATATAAAAGACTTGGCCTTCCGTTATGCCTATAACATTGCAAATGGTCGTTTTTTATGGCGCAACCGTGTAGGCGCAGAACAAATTGAAATTAGAGTTAAGCACCAATCCGGTGAAGAACCTTTTAAATTCAATGCCTATGATTTTTCATTAAATGATTTTGATAAAAATAGTGATCATTCAGACTTGCTAAAACTGGCTGATCTAATCAAAAACGGTTTACTGGGAGATGATGAAACATTTGTACTGCTCGATGTGGCCGCCTATGTCAAATTAGGCAAAGGGCAACATGTTTACCCATCACAGGAAATGAATATGAGAGAAAAAAAGAAAAGGTTATTCAAGTTAAATGATTGTGCAGCTATGCACAATGTCAAAATAGGCAACGCCATTCGCACCATAGATTCCTGGTATGGCGATACCATGCTCATTAAAGTGGGAGGAAAAGATAAGAAAGATAAAAATAAAACAGAGACTATTGCTATTGATTCAGAATCCAAGCATCCCATTGCGATTGAACCCTATGGTTCTGTTACTCAACATGGCCGGGCTTACAGACCGACGAAAATCGATCTTTATACCTTGATGATGGACTGGGTGAATAATAAACAAATAGAAGAAAACCAACAGAAGTTTGTTGTTGCCAACCTGATTCGTGGCGGTGTCTTTGGTGGAGATGCAGAAGGATGAAATACTATCAGGACATAACCCTGCTGCCCGATGCCGAGATCACCCTCGGCTTCATCTGGCAAAAAGTCTATCAACAAGTTCATATCGCCTTGGCAGAAAATAAAATAGGCGAAAATCAGTCTGCCATTGCCGTTGCTTTTCCCAAATATGGCAGCAAGGGGTTTCCGTTAGGCAATAAATTACGTTTACTTGCTGATAACGAATCTCAACTGGAGAACCTGGCTGCGGAGAAATGGCTGAGCAAACTAAATGACTATTGTCATATTAAATCTATCAAGGCCACACCCACAGATATCAACATATATGCCTGCTATAAGCGGAAGCAGTTTAAAAGCAATTTGCTAAAGGAAGCACAGAGGCGCGCACAATACAAAAACGAGCCGCTAGAAGACGCCTTGGCGCATTTTCAGCACTATGAGACTGCGTGCGATTTACCCTATATCAATATGACCAGTTTATCGATGCCGGAAACCCAAAACGCCAGCAACCATTTCAGGCTATTTATCGAACAGGAACTGTACGACAAGCAGCGGGAAGGTCAATTTAATTGCTATGGTTTGAGTAAAACAGCTACCGTACCGCATTTTGACTAAAAAATTCCCAAGCTCTTTTACAATCCGGAAAATCAATAAGTTACAACAGCCCACAAAAATTGGGTTAAATCATACATATCCTGTTAAGTTGCTGTTGTAACTTGTTTTTTTGCATTTATAATACTCTTCACTGCCGCACAGGCAGCTTAGAAAGCCTTCGGCTTCGGCCGCGCGTGAGACTTCGTCTTCACTGCCGCACAGGCAGCTTAGAAATTGTTTTTGAATGCTTATGCAGCCCTTTCCCCCTTCACTGCCGCACAGGCAGCTTAGAAACGGTATCGGGATGCAGTGGGATGGAAGCCGAACTTCACTGCCGCACAGGCAGCTTAGAAAGTTACAGGGCGTTGGTTGAGATGCGCTGGCAACTTCACTGCCGCACAGGCAGCTTAGAAAGCCGCCACCACTGCCAAGCTGTTTTATGTGATCTTCACTGCCGCACAGGCAGCTTAGAAAGAACGCAGCGATGTGTATGACGCCGACGAGGTCTTCACTGCCGCACAGGCAGCTTAGAAAATGCTCGGCAATCATTTCGTCGGTTGGGTTCGCTTCACTGCCGCACAGGCAGCTTAGAAATCCAGACATCGTTCAGTGTTTAGTCACCCGATCTTCACTGCCGCACAGGCAGCTTAGAAAACATAGCGGGCCGGGCCGCGGCGGATGATGTTCTTCACTGCCGCACAGGCAGCTTAGAAAAGGAAAAACGATACTGGAGGCCATAGCATGACCTTCACTGCCGCACAGGCAGCTTAGAAACAAACCGGCCGCAAACACAGCTTGCGCAACTTGCTTCACTGCCGCACAGGCAGCTTAGAAATCGCTCAGCGCATCCGACGGCGTGTTGTCCACCTTCACTGCCGCACAGGCAGCTTAGAAAACCGACTAAACCCTGGTAACCGACTCGGTTTGCTTCACTGCCGCACAGGCAGCTTAGAAAGCCTTCAGCATCCGCTGCGGGTTCCAGTACGACTTCACTGCCGCACAGGCAGCTTAGAAAAATGCCGGTCAGGCTCGCCGGCGCAACCATATCTTCACTGCCGCACAGGCAGCTTAGAAAGCCAAACGCTTCCACGTCTATGGCGCGCAGGTCTTCACTGCCGCACAGGCAGCTTAGAAAACGCAAAAACGCGAAACCAAACAGGTCAACATCTTCACTGCCGCACAGGCAGCTTAGAAAATAGACGTGGAAGCGTTTGGCGGCCGAACCATCTTCACTGCCGCACAGGCAGCTTAGAAAAGTTATCAATGCACCACGAAATTGGCGGGTACCTTCACTGCCGCACAGGCAGCTTAGAAAGTCAACGCAGGTGTGGGTTAATATCTGGAATACTTCACTGCCGCACAGGCAGCTTAGAAACCAAACACGAGGTGTTCGACGCCACCGTTTATCTTCACTGCCGCACAGGCAGCTTAGAAAAAACAGCGCGGCGAGGTCAAGCGCCTGTTTCACTTCACTGCCGCACAGGCAGCTTAGAAAAGAACAGCGCGCGCAGGTCGCGGGGCAGTTTCCTTCACTGCCGCACAGGCAGCTTAGAAAAGAAGCCGAGCAGCGCCTTGAGGTGGCCGCCCCTTCACTGCCGCACAGGCAGCTTAGAAAGAACAGGATGCGCTGAACTACGAGGCCAAACTCTTCACTGCCGCACAGGCAGCTTAGAAAATGACAAAATCGGTTGGTGAGATTTTGCATTCCTTCACTGCCGCACAGGCAGCTTAGAAATGCATAAACTCATCTGTCATAGTCATGGCCATCTTCACTGCCGCACAGGCAGCTTAGAAACAATGAAAAATCGGACTCGTTAGAAAACAATGACTTCACTGCCGCACAGGCAGCTTAGAAATTGCGAATGTACTCCGGCTCGACAAACACATTCTTCACTGCCGCACAGGCAGCTTAGAAACCATAGCTCTTTCTGGAAGTCGATGTTTTTCTCTTCACTGCCGCACAGGCAGCTTAGAAATTCCGGCAACGTCTTGCGCGTCGGGTCGAACACTTCACTGCCGCACAGGCAGCTTAGAAAACCAACAAACAACTGCAACGCGCCCAGCAGCACTTCACTGCCGCACAGGCAGCTTAGAAAAGCCGGATGTGGAGCCGCCGACGTTGTGGATTCTTCACTGCCGCACAGGCAGCTTAGAAATCGACAAATGATTCTTCAGGAAACACGCATATCTTCACTGCCGCACAGGCAGCTTAGAAAACCAGCCCGCCGTCCACGTCGGCCAACCCGCCCTTCACTGCCGCACAGGCAGCTTAGAAATGACGGATGCCGCGACCTTCGCGCTGAATGATCTTCACTGCCGCACAGGCAGCTTAGAAAACACGAATGGCGAATCATGCCAGTAGAGTTTGCTTCACTGCCGCACAGGCAGCTTAGAAATTGTGGCGTCGCTCCTGAGCGAGCAGGTGGTCCTTCACTGCCGCACAGGCAGCTTAGAAATGTCGAGCAAGTACGACATCACCGCCGACGTTCTTCACTGCCGCACAGGCAGCTTAGAAACATGAAAGCCGTGCTTAATTACACCAGCAAACCTTCACTGCCGCACAGGCAGCTTAGAAATGGTTGCTGCGGCGGCAACAGCCGCAACGTTTCTTCACTGCCGCACAGGCAGCTTAGAAAGCGAAGTCTTGCCCGACTGGTTTCAGGCCGCCTTCACTGCCGCACAGACAGCTTAGAAAACTTGAAATAGGCTTTTATTGGTCTGTTAGTTCTTCACTGCCGCACAGGCAGCTTAGAAATCCACGTCCCATTCCGCTTGCTTCTGGATACCCTTCACTGCCGCACAGGCAGCTAAGGAATGGACAAGGCAGGATACCCCTTCACTACCAACAACGCTGCGGTTAGAGATGGTTTTTTGCAGGGCAATTCACTGAAAGAAGCCTGCAACATCTGGCGGGTTGAGATTTGCCTGGTTGCCGCCATATCTACTCATACAGGGGCGGCATCATGATTTTGACCAGAACACCCGGTGATCAGCTATGATGTTCTGTTTTAAATCTGCATTGCTTAAACTGTCCCAATGAACAACATCAGTTTTGAAGGCTATCGGTAATGCCTCGATTGCATCGAACAATTGCGCAAAATGCGTTGATGTCATTTTTGGCGCAATAACCACCAAATCTATATCCGAACCAGGTGTGTAATCGCCCCTTGCGCGCGATCCATACAGCCACACTTGCTCAACTTCATCGAACCGCCTGAAAGTTTTGTCTAAATCTGACAGGATTCTATCGCTCAAACCCGTAGCAGCCTGCGTCAGTTGCACACCCATGCCTTCGCCTTGCTTGAAAGTTGTTGCAACGCTGTCAGTCCATGATCGCATACAAAATGATAAACTTCCTTTGCCAGCGATTCGTCATAGGTGTGGCTGGTTTGGTTACGCATGCGATGCATCTCTGTCCACAGGTTGCCATCTTCCAGCAAGCCTGCAGATAAAGCCTGTTGCACCGCCTCACGTGGCGTAGCCGCTTCCAACCCTTCCACAGACAGCTTGCGCTTTAGCATTTTCCATGCAAGTTCGTAGCTGAATTCAAAACGCTGAATTGCTGCGTCACGCACATATCCATTTTCTTTCTGTTCACAGGCGTCCGCCAACCGCCTGACTGCCCGGGTAAATAAATCAATACTGCGTTCCAGCTGGTGATTACTCATTGCGTTATCCTGACTTTGTTACAAAGATGCAGTTTAACGGATACACTTTACTTGTTGCGACCGGAGCGCCACATCACAACTCCGCCAGCACCTGCCTGATCATGCTGGTTGCCTGCGCCACATAACCGCCACCGAAAAGATTGGCGTGGTTGATGATGTGGTAGATGTTGTAGAACGTCATGCGGGTGGCGAAGCCGTCGTCGAGCGGCCAGGCTTCGTTGTAGGCGGAATAGAAGTCGGCGCTGAAGCCGCCGAACAGGTGGGTCATGGCCATTTCGGCTTCGCGGTCGCCGTAGTAGAACGCGGGGTCGAAGATGACTGGGGTGCCATCGAACAGGCCGCCGGCGTTGCCGCCCCACAGGTCGCCGTGCAGCATGGAGGCTTGCGGCTGATAGCTTGCAAACAGGACGGGAAAATCGGCCATCAGTTTTTCGCCCAAGCTTTGAAGCTCGCCGCCGTAGCCGTTTTGCTTCGCCAGCTCCAGCTGGAAACCGAGGCGGTGTTTGCGCCAGAAACTAATCCAGTCGGTTTCCGGCGTGTTGCGTTGCGGCGTGGCGCCAATGGTGTTGTCGATGCGCCAACCGAAGCGGCTGTCGGTGTGACGATGCATTTCGGCCAGTTGCCGCCCCAGCAGCGCCTTGTCGCCAGCCGTGGTCAGCGGCAGATATTCCATCACGATGAAGCACTGGTTGCCGGTTTCGCCGTAACACACCACCTCGGGTACGCGCACCGTGTTGCTGGCGGCCATTTCGCGCAGGCCTTCGGCCTCGGCCATAAACATGTCGCCGTGGCGTATGTGATTGGTTTTGATGAAATAATCAACCTGATTTTCGCCATCGAAGCCTTTCACCCGGGTGGCGCTGTTGATATCGCCACCGGAGACAGCATGACTGTCGCGAATTTCAAACGGCTTGCCGGTGGCGGCGGCAATTTCACCGGCTATGCGCGACCACATGACGCCGCCCCTGATAGTCGATCTCTTGTCATGTCATTCATGGCTGTGGCCTGGATCACCCTGTCTGCTTGCTGTCGCCTGGGTCTGGGCTGTCAGAAAGTAACCAGCGCTGGCGAAAATGCAGACTACCTGAACTGCCGCGCGTGCGCCAGCGACAATCGATAATCGCCCTGTGGACAGCTAAGCCCTTGTTCTTCCAGCCTGTGAAGCAAGGCTTTTTACGCGGGTTGTACACACGGTGCTGTCATGAAAATCGACATCGCCCGGCATCGCCTGCCCCACTCTGAAACCACCCCGTTTCACGCCGACAATACCTGCCCAAGCTATTGATTATTAAAATAAATAATTAAGTGGTCAAAAAACAATCAATCCAACAAAAACACGTTATTTTCCGATATTTTTTTATCCTGTTGCCAGTCTGTCCACAGAGTTATCCACAGAAATTGTGAGTAACTTGCATTTTTCACAGAAATTGAATGAGTTATGCAGGATTCCCAATGTTTTTATTAACAAATACAGGTAAATCATGTTTCAACAAAAGCTAATATTAGTTGATTTATGCACAAGCATTTGTCAATACTTTTGATCACCAAAAACGCTTGCCGAAAACACTGTCATTATAGAGCGATGGCCTGCAAATACTTGTTAAGTATAATAATATTTTGCAGATAAAATTTTTTGTTTTTTTTCACATCGTAATTGCCAGCCTTGTACATCAAGCATTTATGAATCCTGTCCACAAAGTTATCCACAGATGCGCCGGGTATCGCACACAGTTTTCCACAGCGGTGGACAAAACCAGGCAAATTGACCCGGTTTTTGTGCAACCGCAAGCGCATAAACCGACTGCGGCAAGTGTTGGCTTACCGTAAACTATCGCGCCTGTTCTCCACCAAATAACAGGCTGATGCCCACCACCAGGAATTCCAAAACCATTGCCCGCGTTGCCGTGCCCGCCCCGCTGTACCGGCTGTTTGATTACCGCCTGCCAAAGGGCTGCCAAGATTTGCCACCCGGCGTGCGCGTCAGCGCTCCGTTCGGCCAGCGCAAGCTGACCGGCGTGGTGGTGGCATGCGTGGCGCAGTCCGAGCTGCCCGCCAGCAAACTCAAGGCGGTGACGGCGGTGCTGGACGAACAACCCTGCCTCAGCGAGGAAATCATGCAGTTGCTGCAATGGGCGGCGGGCTATTACCAGCACCCGGTGGGCGAGGTGATTCACACCGCCCTGCCGGTGCGGCTGCGCCAGGGCAAGGCCAACGCGCCGCAAACCGAGTCCTGCTGGGCGGCCACGGTGGAATCGCTGGAGCAGGCGGCAGAGCAGCTTGCGCGCGCGCCCAAACAGCGCAAGCTGCTGTCTGTGGTGCTTGATCACCCCGGCATCAGCGAAAGCCGTCTGAATGATTTGCTCGACAACTGGCGCGGCGCGATGCGCTCGCTGCAGCAAAAACAGCTGGTGATGCAGCGCGACAACCGGATTTCACCCGCCTGTGAACAGGAACCGGTGGCGGCGCACCAGCCCAATGCCGAACAGCAGCAGATAATCGATACCATACAAGCACAGGCGCAACACGCCACGCACCTGCTGCACGGCGTCACCGGCAGCGGCAAAACCGAGGTGTATATTCGCCTCGCCGAGCACGCCATCGAGCAGGGCAAACAGGTGTTGCTGCTGGTCCCCGAAATCAGCCTGACGCCGCAACTCACCGAGCGTTTCGCCCAGCGCCTGCGCCAACCGGTGGCGGTGATGCACTCCGGGCTGAACGATGCCGAACGCCATCGCATCTGGCATGCCGCCGCGCAGGGCGAACTGGCGATGCTGGTGGGCACGCGCTCGGCGGTGTTCACGCCGATGCCGCAGCTGGGCCTGATACTGGTGGACGAGGAGCACGACAATTCCTACAAACAGCAGGACGGTTTTCGCTATCATGCGCGCGACGTGGCCATCGTGCGCGCCAAGCGGCTGGATATTCCGGTGCTGCTGGGTTCGGCCACGCCGTCGCTGGAAAGCCTGTTCAACGCCGAACAGAAACGTTATCTGCTGCACCGCCTGCACAGCCGCGCCGCCAGCCGTCACACAACCCGGCTGGAGCTGATCGACATGCGCCGCCAGCCGATTGTGGAGGGGCTGTCCGAAAAACTGCTGAGCAACATCGCCCGCCATATCGAACAGGGCAACCAGGTGATGCTGTTTCTCAACCGTCGTGGCTTTGCGCCGCTGCTGCTGTGCCACGACTGCGGCTGGACCACGCGCTGCCACCGCTGTGACGCGCACATGACCTGGCACAAATCGCGCAACCGCCTGCGCTGCCACCATTGTGACAGCGAAGCGCCCACGCCCACGCAATGCGGTGAATGCGGCAGCGAGCAGCTGATTGCGCTGGGCAGCGGCACCGAGCGCATCGAAAACCTGCTGGCCGAACGCTTCGCCGGTGTCGGGCTATGCCGCATCGACCGCGACACCACCCGCCGCAAGGGCGCGCTGCAGGACAAACTGGCGCAGGTGAAAAGCGGCGAGGCGCAGATTCTGATTGGCACCCAGATGCTGGCCAAGGGGCACGATTTTCCGGATGTCACCCTGGTCGGCATTCTCGACACCGACCAGGCGCTGTACAGCGCCGACTTCCGCGCGTCGGAGCATCTGGCGCAACTGATCGTGCAGGTCGCCGGCCGCGCCGGGCGCGCGCACAAGGCGGGCGAGGTGCAGATTCAGACCCACCACCCGGATCACCCGCTGCTGCAAACCCTGTTGCACCAGGGTTACGAAGCCTTCAGCCACAGCGCGCTGCAGGAACGCCGCGCCGCCGGCCTGCCGCCATACAGCCACATGATGCTGCTGCGTTGCGAAGCCACCCGCGCCGATGCCGCCGATGCGTTCATGCGCGAGGCGCGCGAGGCGCTGCAACATTCCGCCAGTGAATATGGTGGCGAATACGGCAGCGGGGCCGTCAGCATATTCGGCCCGCTGCCGGCGCCAATGGAAAAACGCGCCGGGCGCTGGCGCAGCCAGATTATTCTGCAATCAACCCGGCGCAAACCGCTGCACCTGTGCGCGCGCGCCGCGATTGCGCGCATCACGCAGATGAAATCGGCGAAAAAGGTGCGCTGGTCGCTGGATGTGGATCCGGTGGATACTTACTAACAGGCGAATACTGAAAATCACACGGCGAACAGTGTAGAATCACGCCCCGGCTCATTCACTTGCACCGACACCCGGAACACCATTGAAACCAATCATTGAAGACCTGCTGCAGCAGGCTGTCGCCGCCCTGCAACAACAGGGCGTATTGCCCGCCGACGCGCAGCCGCGCATTCAGGTGACGCGCACCAAAGACAGCTCGCACGGCGACTTCGCCACCAACCTGGCGATGATGCTGGCCAAACCGGCGGGCATGGCGCCGCGCGAACTGGCGGACAAAATCACCGCCGCGCTACCGGCGCACGAGGCGATTGAAAAAACCGACATCGCCGGTCCGGGCTTCATCAATTTTTTCCTCAGCGCTGACAGCGCCAGCAGTGTGGTCGCGCAGATTCTCGACCAGCAGGACAGCTTCGGCCACAGCAACGTTGGTCAGGGCGAAAAAGTGCAACTGGAGTTTGTGTCCGCCAACCCGACCGGCCCACTGCACGTCGGCCACGGCCGCGGCGCCGCCTATGGCGCCAGCGTGGCGGCGCTGATGCGCGCCAGCGGCTTTGATGTCGACTGCGAATATTATGTCAACGACGCCGGCCGGCAGATGAACATTCTCGCCACCAGCATCTGGATTCGCTATTTGCAGGAGCACGGCGCCGGCATTCCCTTTCCCAGCAATGGCTACAAGAGCGAAGCCTATATCTACGACATTGCGCGCGCGCTCAAACAAACGCACGGCGACGCCTTTGTGCGCGACGCCGATGCGGTCATGCAAAACATTCCCGCTGACGAGCCCGATGGCGGCGACAAGGAAGCGCACATCGATGCGCTGATCGAACGCGCCCGCGAATTGCTGGGCGAGGATTATCAAACGGTTTTCAAAACCGGGCTCGACACCATCGTCGCCGACATCCGCGATGACCTTGAAGCCTTCGGCGTGCATTACGACAACTGGTATTCGGAACAGTCGCTGGCTGATCGCGGCCTGATTGAAAAAGCCGTGCAGCAGTTGCAGGACGCCGGTCATGTGTACGAGAAGGATGGCGCGCTGTGGTTCCGCTCCACCGATTTTGGCGATGAAAAAGACCGCGTGGTGGTGCGCGACAACGGCCAGGGCACCTATTTCGCCTCCGACATCGCCTATCACCTGGACAAGTTTGAGCGCGGTTATGAGCGCGTCATCAACATCTGGGGCGCGGATCACCACGGCTATGTGCCGCGCGTGAAAGCGGCGCTGAAAGCGCTGGGGCGGGATGAAAGCAAGCTCGATATTCTGCTGGTGCAGTTCGCGATTCTGTACCGCGGCGGCGAGCGCGTGCCGATGTCGACCCGCTCGGGCTCATTCGTCACCCTGCGTGAGCTGCGCGAGGAAGTCGGCAACGACGCGGCGCGTTTCTTTTATGTGATGCGTAAATGCGAACAGCACATGGATTTCGACCTCGACCTCGCCAAGTCGCAAAGCAATGACAACCCTGTGTACTACATCCAGTACGCCCACGCGCGCGTGTGCAGCGTACTGGCGCAGTTGAAAGACAAACAGTTGCAACACGACATGGCGCAGGGCAACGCCAGTCTCAACCTGCTGGACAATTCACACGAAACCGAGCTGATCAGCAAGCTCGCCGCCTACCCCGAGGTGGTCGCCAGAGCGGCTGTCAACGCCGAGCCGCACAGCCTGGCGCATTACCTGCGCGAACTGGCCAATCTGTTTCACACCTATTACAACGCGCATCCGTTTATTGTCGACGATGACGCGCTGCGCAACGCCAGGCTGAATCTGATCACCGCCACCCGCACGGTGATCAAAAACGGCCTGCAACTGCTGGGCGTGAGCGCGCCGGAAAAAATGTAAGCCATGCCCGCCGATTACAAATCACGCACTGTGCGTCCTGAAAAAAAACCGTTGCCGGGGGTGCTGTGGCTGTTCATCGGCCTCGCCATCGGCTTGTTTGTTGCGCTGATTGTGTATCTCGACAGGCAACCGGAAAATGAAGTCAGCTTTGCCGAAGCCGTGCAACAGGAGCTTGAGCAGCTGCGCAAGCAGGAACAAACAAAAACCGACGCACAAAACAAAGCGCCTGCCAACAAGCCGCAATCGAACAAAAACGAACCGCGCTTTAACTTCTACACCATTCTGCCGGAACTGGAAGTGCTGATTCCGGACAGCGAACTCAAGCTGGACAAATCCAAAAGCAAAACGCCTTCGCCCACTGGCAACACCGCTGCCCAGAGCAACAAGCGCTATCTGCTGCAGGCCGGGTCTTTCAAAAACCGCGCCGACGCCGACCGGCTGCGCGCCTCGCTCACCCTGATTGCGCTCGACGCCAGCATCGAACCGGTGCGCATCAATGGCGAACAATGGTATCGTGTGCGCGTGGGGCCGTTCGACAACACCCGCGACCTGGTCGACAGTCGCAACCGCCTGAAACAGCACGGCATCAACGCCATGGCGGTAGAACTGAAAGCGAAATAGCGCCGCGCCAGCAACTGACGCCACTTCCGACAAAAGGTCAGGCATCTACCCCTTTCGGTATATAAGAATCTGTGCTAGTATGCCCGGCACTTTTCGACGCCAACGCAATTCTTTCTAATATCAATAACTTATAACATTTGCGCGGGCTTGCACACACAAGATAGCCTAATGGCTATACATATGCTGGAGGTAACACATGGCACTATTTGACGACGCATGGATGAAAGGTTTCATGGAGCAGTGGAACGCGGAACCCGCACTGTACGAAGCGCTGGGCAATATCAATTTCAGTTCGGTAATCGGCTACGGTTTTCCCAAGGACGACACCTGCAAGGGTTTCATCGCGGTTGAAAACGGCAAGGCGGTTGAAGCCGGCGAATACGACGGTCGCGACCTGAACTGGGATCTGCGCGCCGAAGAAAAAAACTGGAACAAATGGCTGTCGAAAGAAATCGGCATGACCGGTCTTGGCCTGGCGTTCTCCACCGGCAAACTGAAATTCAAGAAAGGCGATTTCAAGGCGATGATTTCCGACCCGCGCATGGCCGGTCCTTTCATCAAAAGCTTTGGCGCAATGGGTCGCGTATAAGACTCAAGCCGCTATGCGCTTGCAAAGCCGCCCATGGCGTCAACCCGGGGCGGCTTTTTTTGTGGGCGGCCCACAATCAAATCGCAAACTATTTTCACCACAGCAGCGAACTCGCGCGCATCTATCCTGCCTATAAGACCACTCTTTTCACAATGGAGACACGCCATGCGCGCCATCATCCTTACCCTCGCCCTGCTGCCCGCCATCAGCGCCCCGATTCAGGCTGACGAACCCGGCATCAACGGCATCATCAGCCTGCCAAGCCCGCACAGCGTCAAACAGACCGCCGACAAACTGGCGCAGGCGCTAAAGGCCAAAGGCATGACCATATTCAAACGCGTGGATCACAGCGCCGGCGCCAAAAAAGCCGGACTCAAACTGCGCCCCACCGAGCTGATAATTTTCGGCAACCCCAAGGTCGGTACGCCGCTGATGCACTGCGCGCAAACCGCCGCGCTGGACCTGCCGCAAAAAGCGCTGATCTGGGAAGATAAAAACCACAACGTGTGGCTGTCGTACAACGACCCGGACTACATCGCACAACGCCACAACATCAGCGATTGCAGCATCGTGGTGAACAAAATCAGAAAAGCGCTGGACAGGTTTGCGCATGCGGCGGTGGAGCAATAGTCATTCATAACCCTGTCACGGCTGCGTAATGTTACCCGCAAATCGTCGACGCCCTGCCCTGGGCAAAAAACGGCAATAAATGATATGCTCAGAGCAGTTTCATCCTGACAGGACGCCTCAACATGCAACACAACGATATCAAACAGGCCGCCCATGAACTGATAGATCAGCTGGATCATCCGACCTGGAGCGAACTGGCTTATCAAGTGGCAGTCAAGGCATCGATTGAACAAGGCTTGAGTGAAGCTGAAGCCGGGGAGCTCACCTCGCAAGAAGACATTGAAAAAGAATTTGGCATCAGTCAGTGACGCAGGTTTACTGGACGCCGGAAGCGCGAACCCGGCTGAAGGACATCAAGGACTATATTACTGCGCAAGGCGCCGCAAAAGCGGCGCAAGACGTAGTAACTGCATTGTTATCACGCACCCGGCAACTGGAAACAGCGCCTTTAAGCGGACGTCATCTTCCCGACTACCCTGGCGATCATGTTCGTGAAATCTTGTTAAGGCCCTATCGAATCATTTACCGTGTGAGCGATCAGCAAGTGGAAATCCTGACGGTTATGCATTACCGTCAGTTATTGCCACAGAGCTTCGTGAAATAGCAATAAGGAGCTGTGAATAAATCAGTGTTCCCTGAAGACAGCGAAATCTGCCACTCTGTTAACCGGATTGTTCGCTCACAATGCTACCTTGCGCGCACAACCCACACTCAATCGTTTCACCTATCATGGCTTCGCGCCCCTGTTCGGTTAGCACCCATTCGCGGTTTTGCCATGGCGGCGCGTGACGCACGTGACGGGTGTGGCCGCATGACAGCTCCACGCGCCAGTGACCCTCTTCGTCCTGATTGAAGCCGATTATTGTTTGCATCGGCGCGTCAGGCATGGCCGAGCAGGGTTCCCAGCCAGCGGGTGTCGGGGTTGCTGTCCAGCGCCAGCTTGACCGATACGGTGAGCGGCACAGACAGCAGCATGCCGACCGGGCCGAGTATCCAGCCCCAGAACACCAAGGACAGGAACACCACCAGCGTCGACAGGCCCAGCCCCTGTCCCATGAAACGCGGTTCGATGACATTGCCGACGACCACGTTGATAACCACATAACCGGCTGCGGTCAGCATCGCGGTGTTGGCGTCGAGTTGCACCGCCGCCAGCATTATCGCCGGCGCGGCGGCGATGATGGAGCCGATGTTGGGCACATAGTTGAGCATGAAGGCGAGCACGCCCCACAGCACCGGATAATCCACGCCCAGCGCCCACAGCAACAGCGTCACCAGCACGCCGGTGAGCGCGCTCATGGTGGTTTTGATGCTCATGTACTGGCGCAGGCGGTTGACGAATTCGGTGCGGATGCAGTCGCGGTCGCCGCTCAGGCCGATGCGCTGCATCTTGCGGTCGAAGCTGGCGGCTTCCAGCAAAATGAACACCACGGTCAGAAAAATCAGGAACGAGTTGGCCAGCACATTACCGAACCCGGCGAGGATGCGCGCCACCAGTTTCATTGCCGCCGACGGATCCAGGTTGTCGCTGGCGAACTGCCCCGGCGTGATGACGCCGCGCGCCTGCAGGTTGCCGAGCAACTGCCCCCACATGGCGCTGATTTTGCTCTGGTACTGCGGCAGGTTTTGCGAGAACGCCTCAATCGAGCTGCCAATCAGCCAGACCAGCGCCACCGCGACGATGGCGACGCCGCTGATCACAATCAATAATGACAGCCCCGTTCCCAACCCGCGCTTTTGCATCGCCGCCATCGGCGGCAGGCACAGCACGGCGATGAACACCGACAACAGAAACGGCACCAGCAATGGCGCGGCCTGCTTCATGCCGGCTATCACAATCACGGTGGCGGCCACCATCAGCATGCGCGATGCGGGCGACCAGCTTGCGCTCATGTCAGCTCCACATCCTTGCTGCCGGATTCACTGTTTTCTGTTTCCGCCCCGGTTTCCCCGGCTATGATTTCCGCTTCCAGCATTTCCACGGCTTCTTCATCGGCCAGCTCGACTTTTTCAATCTTGTCGAAACGCGAGCTGATTTTTTTCGCCGATGTGTTCACTTCCTCCACATCCTTGTTGGCCTGCTTGATATGGCGCGACAGATTGTCCATGCGCGTGCGGAAGCGTTCGAAATCTTTCGACAGCATGACCAGGTGCTCCTGAATCAGGTGCACCTGCTTGCGCGTGGCGGAATCTTTCAGCACCGCGCGCGCCGTGGTCAGCACCGCCATCATGGTGGTGGGCGACACCATCCACACCCGGGCGCGCTGCGCCTCTTCCACCAGTTCCGGCTGGTGCGCGTGAATTTCGGCGAACACCGCTTCCGCCGGAATGAACATGATGGCGCCATCGGCGGTTTCGCCGGGAATGATGTATTTGTCGGCGATATCCTTGATGTGTTTTTTGATGTCGAGGCGGAACTGTTTTTCCGCCAGCAGCCGGTCGGCGTCGGTGGCGTCCGGGTCGAGCATGCGCTGGTAGGAGTCCAGCGGAAACTTGGAATCGATGGCAATGTCGCCAGTCGGCTCCGGCAAAAACAGCATGCAGTCGACGCGCCTGCCGTTGCTCAGCGTGTGCTGCAGGGCGAAACTGCTCTCCGGCATGATGTTGCTGACCAGGCCGCTCATCTGCACCTCGCCGAATGCGCCGCGGGCGCGCTTGTCGGTGAGCACCTCCTGCAAACTGACCACATTGCCGGACAGCTCGGTGATTTTTTTCTGCGCCTCGTCGATCAGCGCCAGCCGTTTCACCACATCGGTGAAGGTGGCGGTGGTTTTTTCAAAGCCCTTGTCGAGGCGTTTTTCCACCTGGCCGGAAATCTCCTGCAACCGCTCCTGCAGGGTTTTTTGCACCTGCATGTTCGACGCCGCCATTTTTTCGATGCTTTGCTGCGCCATTTCACCCAGGCGTTTTTCGATGCCCTGTTGCAGCTCGCCGAAACGCTGCTCCAGCTTGCCCTGCATATCGCTGAGACGTTGCAGCTGCGATTCGTTGCTGTTGCGCTGCATATCCTGAAGATTCTGGAACTGCTGGTTTTGCGCCGCGTGCATGCCTTCCATTTTTTGCTGGCGCGAGGCGATAAAAATCAGCAGCGCCAGCGCCGCCACCAGCAGCGCAATCAGGGTGAACAGAATATCGGTTTGGGTGAAATTGACGGTCATCGTTAGCGGCCCTCCCGGGGCCATCATGCGGCAGCTCGCGTATAATGCGCGGCTGTCGATTGATTGTACCAAACAGCCTGATGAAACACGCGCTTTGTCAAACCGATGAAATTGATGACCCCGGCAGCATGGGGTTCGAGTTCGAACACAACGGCGAGCCCTGCAATCTGTTCGTCGTGCATCACGGCGGGCAGTTTTATGGCTATATCAACAGCTGCCCGCACACCGGGGTGAATCTGGAATGGCTGGAGAATCAGTTTCTGGACAGGGATAACGCCTTTATACAGTGCGCGACACACGATGCGCTGTTTGAAATCGACACCGGCGCCTGCATCGCCGGGCCGTGCGCGGGCGACAGTTTGAAAAAAATCGAACTGTTGCAGCAAAACGGCGAACTGTTCGCGCTGCTGGACGACTGACATGCTCGCCGCCTGCGCCATCATTACCCGCTTTTTTCCATTATGGGCGGCGCTGTTCACCCTGCTGGCGTGGTTGCAACCATCCCTGTTTGCCGACGGCAAGGCGCTGATCGTACCGCTTTTGTCGCTGGTGATGTTCGGCATGGGACTGACGCTGAGCGTGCAGGACTTTCAGCGCGTGCTGAAAATGCCCGGTGTGATTGCGCTGGGCCTAGTGCTGCAATACAGCATCATGCCGCTGACCGCGCTGCTGATTTCCCGCCTGCTGGGGTTGGGGCCGGAACTCACCGCCGGCATGATACTGGTCGGCAGTTGCCCCGGCGGCACCGCTTCGAATGTGATTTGTTATCTGGCGCGCGGCAATGTGGCGCTGTCGATCAGCCTGACGGCGTTTTCCACCCTGCTCAGCGTGTTTCTCACCCCGCTGATTACCCTGCTGCTGGTCGACGCCAGCATTGCCGTGCCATCCGAGCAAATGCTGTTCAGCATTTTCATCATGGTCATCATTCCGGTGACGCTGGGGCTGGCGCTCAACCATCTGTTTGGCGACAAAATCCAGACGCTGACGCCGCTTTTTCCGGCGATTTCGGTTACCGCGATTGTGCTCATCATCGCCATTATCATTGCGCTGAACGCCGGGTCGCTGCTGCAACTGGGCGTGATGCTGGCTCTGGCGGTGGCGCTGCACAACCTGGCCGGGCTGACGCTGGGCTATCTCGCGGCGCGCGTGCTGCGCTGCGACAGCGCCACCCGCCGCACACTGGCGATTGAAGTGGGCATGCAGAATTCCGGGCTTGCAGTGGCGCTGGCTTTCCAGTATTTTACCGCTGCCGCCGCACTGCCAGGCGCGCTGTTCAGCATCTGGCATAATCTGTCTGGCTCGGTGCTGGCAAGCGCGTTCAGCCGCAACAAGCCATTATCCTGATGCGCGGTGCACACGCACGCCGTCAGCTGTAACAAAATTTCCCACATTTTCGGTTGACAAATCCCCCACCTGGACATAAGTTAGTAAGCGTTCACTTTTGTTAGTGATCGTTAACATATTTTTATCAATTACCACCTGAGGTGCCCCATGAGTGACTTCGACCAAGAATTAGACGCCAGCGGCCTGAACTGCCCCCTGCCTATCCTGCGCGCCAAAAAAGCGATTGCCGGTATGGAAGCAGGCCAGACTCTGCGCATTGTCGCCACCGACCCTGGCTCTGTGAAAGACTTTGAAGCTTTCTGCAAGCAGACTGGCAATGAGCTGGTTTCCAGCGGCGAAGAAGGCGGCAAATTCACCTTTTTGATTAAAAAGGCTGCGTAAGCTAGATGCCGCTATCTGATGGCGCCGGGCGGGCGGAGCGATGAGCTCTCGCCTGCCAGGCCCTCAGCGCCGTGACTCGATTGTGCAGGCCGCCTCCGGCCTGTTTGCCGACAGGGGTTATCACGGCGTTTCCATTGATGACATCGCACGCGAAGTCGATGTCAGCCCGGCAGTGATTTACCGCCATTTTTCCTCCAAGAAAGAACTCTACGACACCGTGCTGATGGAGCTGGCCTGCCAGCGCGAAAGCTATGTCGACGCGGTCATCAACAGCGGCACCAGCTTCGAGGACGTGCTCGCCGGCATGACCCGCATCTATATCAACAGCATCGCCGAAAACCCGGATTTGTTGCGCATCGAACTGCAAAGCCTGCTTGATGGCAACTCCGCCACCCGCGAATTTTTTGAAAACCGCTGGAAAAGCTTTGCTGACTATATCGAATTCAGCCTGAATGAAATGCTGCCCTACGAGCAGGCCAACCGCGAAGTCACCATTCTCAGCGCCAGCCTGATGTTTCAGGGGATATTGCGCGAGGCGCTGGTGCAGAAGTTTTTGCAGCCGCACGACCGGCTGGAAGATGTGGATCTGGAAGAGCTGAGCGTGGAGCTGGTGCGCCTGTTCCTGCGCGGACTTGGCATCAACAAATCCCGACTGACGCGCAAGGCGGTTATCAAAAGCTGAAACTCAAGTCGTCAGCCGTTGCCAGTCGAGGCTGGCGTTTCCATCCGTAATATCCAGGCAAACCAGCTTGCCGGGGCTGAAGTGAAAATCCATCGCATCATCGCCGAGCAATGCGTTGCATAGTTTCTGCACAAAAGGCATGTGACTGGCAATCAGCACGTCGGCGCTGACTTTTTTCAGTGTGGCGGCAAAACCGGCGGCATCATCGTTGGGGCCGATGCCTTCCAGCGCCTGAACCGCCCGCTGGCAACCCAGTCTGTCTGCAATAATATCTGCTGTTTGTTGCGCGCGAAGCTTGCCACTGTGATAAATGCGTTGCGGCTGGATATCGAGATGCTGTAATTGGCGCGCCAGCGACTGAATGTCGTCCCTGCCCTGTTCCGACAGCGGCCTGTCGGGGTTTTCTTCCTTGCTCAATGCATCGCCATGCTGCACGATGTAACACTTCATTGTGTCTCCCCCTCCCTGTGGCTTCAGATTACATGACCAGCCTGACCGGCTGGTTCCACCATACCTCGCCATCATACAGGTCGCCGGCTATATCAGACTGCCGGCGCGGCAAACCACTGCGACAGTCAAACGACTCATGCTGCTTGCGCGACGAACAACGACGCTCGACACCGCTGCGCCGGTCGCGCCAGTGCTTGCGGCGATCTGCGCCATGAATAAATGTGTGGGATGCCGCCATAACCAACCTCTTTCGGAGCACTTGGACTTTGGTCTATTAGACTCCACTCCGCAGCCGTCCGTGTCAAGGCTGGCGGGATTGAAGTTTTCTATGGCGCGGGCGGCGATGGTTTCGCCGCCCGGTTAGCGCAGCCGGTTAGTGCTGAATCTCGTGCTGCGGCTCGTCGTCGACGCCGGCCAGCTTTTCATTCAGTATCATGTAATCACCACCGGTCTTGAACTTGACCACGGAAAAACCATGATTGCTGATGCGTTTGATTTCAACAACCTGGCCGGTGCTTTTGATTTTGGCCAGCTCGCCTTCATGCAACTGCTTGCGATTCATTTGATTCCCCTTATTGTTGTTATGCAGGTTATTTGGTTTTTATTCTGTTCTAACCTTTTGCCCTAGTTATAGCACATGTTTTATAACTTGCATGACATACTGCTCCCAACCGCCAGTTATTTAAAACAATTTACTCGGCTACCCTTATCAGCGCCTGGCGCCAGCCCGGGTTGGGCCGTTCATCAAGCAATTTTATCGAAGCGCCGACTTCATTTTCATACCAACCGCTGTCGCCCTGATTGGGCTCGTGCTCGTAGCCCCACCAACTGCCATTCGCATCCTGAGCCAGCCAGCGCACCCACAACGGTAATTGCGTACAATCACCCCCTGTTACCGGTTTCATTCTATCTTTATTCAAAGGTTTGCCACATTATGGGTCGTTACAGGCCGCCCCAGCCGCCGGCTTCCAAATATATTACACCAGAAGGCAAACAGCGCCTTAGCGAGGAGCTGGACTATCTGTGGCGCAAGCGCCGCCCCGAAGTCACCAAGGCCCTGGCCGCCGCCGCGGCCGAGGGCGACCGCTCGGAAAACGCCGAATACATCTACCGCAAAAAAGAACTTCGCGAAATCGACGCCCGCGTGCGCCACCTGCGCAAGCGGCTGGATGGCATCAAGGTGGTCGACGCCATTCCCGACGATACCGACAAGGTGTATTTTGGCGCCTGGGTCGAACTCGAGCGCGACGACGGGGAAACGGTCTGTTACCGCATCGTCGGCCCGGATGAGTTTGACCCCAAACAGGGCTATATCAGCATGGACTCGCCGATGGGCAGGGCGCTGCTCGGCAAGTCGCTGGACGATGAATTCAGCCTGCAACTGCCAGAGGGCGAACGCAGTTTCGTGATTGTTGATGTGCGCTATCAACAACAATAACTGCGCGCATAAAAAAGCCCTCTTGCGAGGGCTTTTCTGAGCACAGCCTTACTGCTGTGGCTGACCGCCTGGCGCCGGGCGCGGGCCAGGGCCGTAT
>JALWPK010000063.1 GCA_026995045.1 Gammaproteobacteria bacterium
CCCCGAGGAGGATTCGAACCCCCGGCCTTCCCCTTAGGAGGGGGACGCTCTATCCTGCTGAGCTATCGGGGCAAAACGTGGTGACGAATCTGCAATATCCTCTTGCGCGGGGTCGCATGATGGGCGGAATTATAGCAGGGCGATGCCGGCTTGTGCGCGCCGGATTTACGCCGATTCGCTGTCGCGCGGGCGTTGACGGCGCTCCTGCTTGCTCAGACGTCTGTGAATGGCGCGCCATATCCATGATTCCGGTTCTTCTTTCAGCGTCATCACAAAATTCAGGCTGCTCATCACGTTAAGCGTCCATTTCATGCTGTTGTGTACATCGCGCGCGCCGCAGAACAGGATGCGGTCAAATGCGCGGATGTCGATGTTTTCATCCGGCATGAGAATGTACTCATCACCACGCACCAGCATCAGCGGCACACACTTCAACTGCTGGTTTTTGACCGCCGGATCGCTGGTCAGATGTTTCAGCAGGATATTGCGGCCATATTGCAGGGCTTTTGCGACAGCCGGCGCCTGCGACTGGTTAATCAGCACCGTCCAGATGTGCGGACGCATTTCGCCAACAATGGCACTGATGCGGCTGATGGTGATATTGGCCCATTCCGGTGTTTGTTCACGCGCCTGCGCCAGAAAATCGACCAGTAACGGTGTAAGAAACAGCACGCGGATTTTACGCGCGATAATTTCCCGCGGGCGCATCACCAGGTTGGCGCGGGTGGCAGAATACAGGGCGTGGTTGTTGAGCACATTCTGGCGGGCGACCACAAAGATGTCGGGATTGATGTGTCGCGCTGTCATGATGGTGGACAGATTGTTGGAGTCGTTGTCGCTGCCGGCAATCAGACCGGCTGAATTTTCCGCCCCTGCGCGTCTCAGGATGTCTTCATTGGTGCCAGTGCCAAGAATGAAGTCATGAATATCGTCATTGTCTTCGCTGAGAAATTCCTGCTGCGCCTGCTCGGAAGGGTCGATAATGGTGGTGGGAATGCTGCTGTCGCGCAGGTGTTTGAACAACTGTTTGCCAAAGCGGCCATAGCCGCACAATATCCAGTGTCCGTAACGAAAATACACCGGGTCGGACAGCCGGGTGTTGGGCGCGCCGGTGAGCCAGTCATAAATCAGGTGCATGGCCGGTGAGTGCATCGCCATGGCAAAAATGTTGGAGAAGGTTTCAAAGGGGTTGACGATATAGTCGGTGCCGAACGAGCGCATGTTGTCTTCAAACTCTTTCAGCTCCGAGCGGCACACCACGCGCACATCCGGGTGCAGCAGTTTGCTGGTAATGGCAATCTTCAGGTTAACCTCATCACTGGGTGTGACTGCGATGACGCCACGACAGTAGCGATGACGAATGCCGGCCAGTTCAAGCTGGTCCGGATCGGAGGCGTCGCCGGTGACGCAGGGGACATATTCCGGTAATTCGTTGAGCGTCAGTTCATTGAGATTGTCCGGATCCTTGTCGATAACCACCGCTCGGTAACGCTCCTGAATAAGCGAAGTCACCACGGCGTTGCCGGTCTCGCCAAATCCACATATCAGGTAAAACGGTTGATGAATATTGTTAATATCCCGTTTGAAGCGGTTGCGCGTAACCGCTTCGCGAAAGTTCGGGTCCTGAATCAATGACAGAATGGTGCCAAGCCCATAAACCCAGCCAATCACGGTCATATAGATGGTGGCCAGCGTCCACAGGCGTTGCGCATCGG
>JALWPK010000064.1 GCA_026995045.1 Gammaproteobacteria bacterium
GCTAAAGATTTTAGGGTTCCTTTCGAGCAAGAGATAAATGGCTTGGTTGTTCTGATACAGACTGCTTTCGGTAATCGCCCGGATCTGGTCAAACACAAACCGCTCTTCCCGGTTGAAGTGCGGATAGTAATAGGAAATGAATTTTTCATATTCGCGCCCTTTCTGAACCCCTAGGCGAGTCGTCACCATGTCGACCAGTTCATCCCGTCGTGTTGATTGCGCCTGAAACGCTTTGAAAGCCGCTTCCTGGTAGCGCGCAATCTGTTCCATTGCCCCCACCAGTTGCCGATGCTTGATTACTCCGTACAGATGAACAGAGGCAAGGAGGATGATGACCAGAAAGCCGAAGGAAAGCCACATGGATTTTGCCCGCAACCACCCTTCCCGAGCTGCCGCCTTGGTAGCGTCACTTCCGCCTTTCCGAGGCAGTTCCTTGCATTGACGGAGGCTGTAACCAACTCCATGAGAGGTCTTGATTAGGCTCTGTTGCTTTCCGTCATCCTGCAGCAGAAGCCGGGTATCGGAAACCAGGCGAGACAAGGCCCAGTTACTGACTTGCCGATCAGGCCAGAGGGTCTTGTGCAGTGAAGCCTTGCTCACTGGGTTGGGGTATTGACGAGCCAATTCGATCAAAAACTGTAAACCGCGTGTTGGTATCTCGACTGTTTCTCCCCGAGCATCCAAGAGGATGTTGTTGTTAAGATCCAGCGTGAACACACCGATTTGATATCCAGAAATCTCAGTTTGCAATAAAGAAACTCCTATGATTCTGCCATAAGGCCCATGCATCTGAAGCTAACACAGCTTGCCTGTACAGGAAAGAGAACCAGCGCAAGTTGTTGAAATACAACGACTTCACAAAAAATCAAAGAGCAAGAGTGTAGAGGAAGTAGCCTTCATTAGGCGAAAAATATAATGTGGATAAAAATCATCCATGAATGTTTTATATCATGACTGCCTTCCCGAGAACTTTTTGGAACCCCCTCTGCAATTGGGGTTGTTTGTTGTCCTTGTTGAGCCTGGCTTTTTTAACTGGCTGCTCCTCGTCATCCACAGACAGCCCTGCAGACCCGATTGACGATACGGCACCGCCGACGGCAGTGCTCCACTTGCTCGATGAACAGGGTGTCCCTGTCACCGATGGCCGCATTGCCTATGGATCGAACTTTTACCTCGATGGCAGATTTTCTGCTGATATCGGCGGCAGGATCGTGAAATACAACTGGAAGATGCTGGACTCCCCCGTCGGCAGATTTACCGCGAACAACCCGATCACCACAACCGACGACAGACTACTGATCGACGCCCAGACCGACCCGATATCCGTCGGCGCACACACCTTCCAGCTGGTCGTCGAGGATGACAGTGGCAATCAGTCAGCGCCGGTAACCGTTGTCGTCGCCATTGACGATACGGCACCGCCGACGGCAGTGCTCCACTTGCTCGATGAACAGGGTGTCCCTGTCACCGATGGCCGTATCGCCTATGGGTCGAACTTTTACTTCGATGGCAGATTTTCTGCTGATATCGGCGGCAGGATCGTGAAATACAACTGGAAGATACTGGACTCCCCCGTCGGCAGATTTACCGCGAACAACCCGATCACCACAACCGACGACAGACTACTGATCGACGCCCAGACCGACCCGATACCGGTCGGTGCACACTCCTTCCAGCTGGTCGTCGAGGATGACAGCGGCAACC
>JALWPK010000065.1 GCA_026995045.1 Gammaproteobacteria bacterium
TTCAAGGTGGCCATCACGGCTTGCATGCGCAAGTTGCTGGTGACACTCAACACGATGGTCAAGAACCAAACGCCCTGGCAATATGTGGATGCGGGTTGACTTTCAACACAACTGCTCTGTGGTGAATGTATTGATTGTTTCCACCCCGGGTATGGGAATGAAAATACCGGCTTACTCTGCCGTCACCTTATACGGCAACGGCAGGATTTCAATTTCGGATTCCACGCCCTTGAGCCGCAGTGTTTCATTCTCCGCCGCCTGTATCTGAATCACCGCCAGCGCTTCATAGCCGTTGTCGATAGCCGGTTGCGCGGTGACCAGTGTGCCGGTGTACTGGTTTTCGGTTGATGTGTCGGTGGCGAGTTCGTCGGCCACTTTTGGCTGTGCGTCACACAGGAGCTTGATGCGAAACATGCGGCGCTTCTGTTTGCCCAGGTAATGGGTTCGGGCGATGATTTCCTGGCCGGTGTAGCAGCCCTTGTCGAAACTGACCGCGCCGATCAAATCCATGTTCACCATTTGCGGCACAAAGGCTTCGCTCACCGGCGCGGTGATTTCCGGAATACCGTCGCGAATGTTGAGCAGCTGCCAGTGCTGCGCACCGACGGCGGCGCACTGCACGTCCAGGTGTTGCCACAGCGCCTTGCAGTCATCCAGCGCGCCGAATACCTGATAGCGGAAATCGCCCACCTTGATTGTCAGGAACTTGTCGTGTTGCAACACATCGTGAAGATTTTCCGGCAGCGCGCCGAGGTGGCTTTGCAGTTGCTCAGCAGCCTTGTCGCCGCTGGCGCCGATGTGCGCGAGCGCATCGCTGGCGTTGCCCATTACTACCTGCGCGCGCACCACGTATTTCTGCAGTTGTTGCAGGGTGGCGTCGAACATGTCCTGTGGGATAATCGCAAAAATTGTATCGCCGTTTTGGATCAGGCGGAAGTTGGCGATGAGCCGGCCCTTGGGGTTGCAGAATCCGGTTAGCTGGCTTTGTAGCGGGCTGAGTTTTTCAATGTCGTTGGTGAGCTGGCCCTGCAAGAATGTGCGCGCATCCTCGCCCTGAATGGCGAGCAAGCTGTAGCTTTGTGTGAGGTCACACATCACATCGCCACCCACGGCGGCGCGGCGCTCCAGGTCGATGTTGCCAAAGCTGACCAGCTGCTCGTTTTCAAATTCCGCGCCGTTGGCCTGCAAAAAGGTTTTCCAGTCTTGTGTCATGTCTGTCGCCTGTGTTGGGAAGCGCTATGGTAATCAATCGCCGGGTTGAAATCATTACACTGGGCGTAATGTTTTGACAGGGGATTTATAAGGGAGTTTTGGCTGATTTCAACATGCCGGCAAGCGTGGTGGAATGGCGCTTGACATGCCCGCGGATAGCTTCTAAGTTGTGGCTATTATCCATCAGATAATCACAATAACGCACATGGATACAGTCCGTGGCTGCTAACCGGCCCAAATATCTCAATCTGTTCAAAATTCATCTGCCGGTGACGGGCATGGTGTCACTGGCGCACCGGGCCTCGGGCGTCGCGCTGTTTCTCTCGATTCCTTTCTGTGTGTGGCTGCTGGAGCAGTCGCTGGCCAGCGAGCAGTCCTACGCCGAGGCGCTTGCTCTGCTGCAACAACCCGTGGTCAAACTGCTCACGTTTGTTGTGCTGTGGGCGCTGGCGCATCATTTTTTTGCCGGCATCCGGTTTTTGCTGATTGATGTCGATATCGGTGTGGAAAAATCGGCCTCGCGCACCGGCGCCTGG
Source organism: Gammaproteobacteria bacterium (assembly GCA_026995045.1). Lineage (GTDB taxonomy): Bacteria > Pseudomonadota > Gammaproteobacteria > SZUA-229 > SZUA-229 > S139-92. Next base: position 1,749 of record JALWPK010000065.1, read on the forward strand.
CTGGTGATTGTGGCCGAACTGCTGGCGGTGGCCGCCTTGCTGGGAGCAATGCTGTGAGCCTGACCGTACTCGAAGGTTTGCGGCCGTGGCTGATTCAGCGCGTCAGCGCGGTGGTGATTGCTCTGTACCTTGTCTATGTTGTTGTCACGATAGGCGTGCATGGCGCATTCGATTACGCGGACTGGCGCGCCTGGGTGCATGCGCCGTACAACAGCCTGTTCATGGGGCTGTTCATTCTGGCGCTGCTGTTCCACGCCTGGATTGGCATGCGTGATGTGATTCTGGACTATGTGCACAATGTGTTGTTGCGCCTGCTGATTTTTTCAGTCATTGTCTCGGTGTTGCTGATTTCGGGCCTGTGGTCGTTACGTATTTTGCTGTTGCCGCTGGCGGCGCCATGAGGGAGAGGGCATGAAACGCAGACAGTTCGATTCCCTGATCATCGGCGCTGGCGGCGGCGGTCTGCGCGCCGCGCTGCAACTGGCCAATGCTGACGCCAGCGTGGCGGTGGTGTCGAAAGTGTTTCCCACGCGCTCGCACACGGTGGCGGCGCAGGGCGGCATGAACGCGGCGCTGGCCAATGTGCTGCCGGACAACTGGCACTGGCACATGTTCGACACGGTAAAAGGCAGTGATTATCTGGGTGACCAGGACGCGATTGAATACATGTGCCGCGCCGCGCCGCGCGCGGTGTACGAACTGGAGCATTTCGGCGTGCCGTTTTCACGCCTCGACAATGGTTCGATTTATCAGCGCCCGTTCGGCGGCCAGAGCCAGAACTTTGGCGGCGACCAGGCCGCGCGCACCTGCGCCGCCGCCGACCGCACCGGCCACGCCATTCTGCACAGCCTGTACCAGCAGAACATCCGCGCCAAAACGCATTTCTTTGATGAATACTTCGCTGTCGACCTGCTGAAAGACGAAGAAGGCCATGTGCTGGGCGCGCTGGCGTTCAACATTCACAATGGCGAACCAGTGGTGATCGAAGCCAAAACCACCTTGCTGGCCACCGGCGGCGCCGGGCAGTTGTATCGCACCACCACCAATGCGCTGATCAACACCGGCGATGGCATGGCGATGGCGCTGCGCGCCGGGGTGCCGTTGCAGGATATGGAGTTCTTCCAGTTTCACCCCACCGGCATCGCCGGACACGGCATGTTGATCACCGAAGGCGCGCGCGGCGAGGGCGGTTATCTGGTCAACGCCGATGGCGAGCGCCTGATGGAGCGCTATGCGCCCAAGGCGAAAGATCTGGCCAGCCGCGATGTGGTCAGCCGCGCCATCGCCACCGAAGTACGTGAAGGCCGAGGTTGCGGGCCCAACAAGGATTATGTATTGCTGAAGCTGGATCATCTTGGTGAAGACGTGATTCAGAAACGCCTGCCGGGCATTCGGCAGACCTGCATCACCTTCCTCGGCATCGACCCGGCGGAGCAACCGATACCGGTATTCCCGACCGCGCACTACACCATGGGCGGCATTCCCACCAACCGTTTCGGTCAGGTGGTGACGCCGGTGAAAGACACCCCGGAAGAGCCGGTCACCGGTTTGTACGCGGCGGGCGAATGCGCCTGCGTGTCGGTGCACGGCGCCAACCGGCTGGGCGGTAACTCGCTGCTGGACATTCTGGTGTTTGGCCGCGCCGCCGCCAACCACATCATCGAACACCTGAACGAGCATCGTTATCACAAGCCGCTGGATGAAAGCAGCGTAGAGAGAGCGATGGAGCGGCTCAACCGCTGGCAGCGCAAACCCTGTTCGACCAGTGAATCGGTCAGCGATTTGCGCAATGAACTCAAGCAGGTGATGGAAGAGCATTGCAGCGTGTTCCGCAATGAAGAAGTCATGCGGCAGGGGGTGGAAAAAGTCGAAGCGCTAGTCAAGCGTCTGGACAATGTTTGCATCGGCGACCAGAGCGATGTGTTCAATACCGCCCGCGTCGAGGCGCTGGAGCTGGAGAACCTGATGCACGTCGCGCTCGCCACCATGCACTCGGCCTACGCGCGTGAAGAAAGCCGTGGCGCGCATTCGCGTATCGATTTTCCGGAGCGCGATGATAAAAAATGGATGCGCCACAGCTTGTATTCACTGGAGCACGGGCTGGATTACAAACCGGTGCGCACCAAGCCGATGAGCGTGGAAAGTTTTCCGCCGAAGGCGAGGGTGTATTGATGCAGGCAACCAGCAGTCCGCAAATGCACGCAAATCAACGCAAATACTGCTTTGCTGGATGGCTTCGATTTGCGTGTAAACGAGGAAGCAAACAGCGAGCCGAGTATACCCGATGAAATTCAGAATTTACCGTTACAACCCGGAAACTGATGTGCAGCCCCGCATGCTGGAATATGACATTGAGGTCGAGCCCGGCATGATGCTGCTGGCGGCCTTGCTGAAAATCAAGGACGAGCTGGATGAGACACTGAGCTTCCGTCGCTCCTGTGGTGAAGGCGTGTGCGGCTCGGATGGCATGAACATCAACGGTGTCAATGGCCTGGCCTGCATCACACCCGTCAGCAGTCTGAAAGAACCAGTGGAAATCAATCCGTTGCCGGGACTGCCGGTGATTCGCGATCTTATCGTCGACATGGATCTGTTCTACCAGAACTACCGTGAAATGAAACCCTACCTGATTGTGAAAGACCCGATGCCGGAAGTCGAGCTGCCGCAAACCCCGGCGCAACGCGAGAAACTGGATGGCTTGTATGAGTGTATTCTGTGCGCCTGTTGTTCCACCCAGTGCCCCTCATTCTGGTGGAATCCGGACAAGTTCATGGGGCCGGCCGCCTTGCTGCAAGCAGCACGGTTTATCGAGGACAGCCGCGACCAGGCCACCGAGGAAAGGCTGGTCGATCTGGAGGGGCCATTCAAGCTGTTCCGCTGTCACACCATCATGAACTGCGTGCAGGTTTGCCCAAAGGGTTTGAACCCGACAAAAGCCATCGGTGAAATCAAAAAGCGCATGGTGGCGCGAACCCTGTAACCACCACCAATATGCCACGCATTTCAAAAGCCGAACTGCGCTGGAAATGCCGGCGCGGCATGCTGGAGCTGGACCTGCTGCTCAATCGCTTCCTCGACAAGCATTATGATGCTTTCGATGCTCAGACAGAATCCAGTTTACTCAGTCTGCTCGACTACCCGGATCAGGTGCTGCATGATTTGCTGGTCAGCGGCGCCGCGCCGGCTGACAATGACATTGCTCAACTGGTAGAGCGCATCCGGGTGGCTGCGCGTTAGCTGCCTGTCAGGTTTCTGTATCCCTGAAAATTTGTCACATTTGACTACAACATATTCCTGTTGAAATGTTTTACAGTATCAGCTTGTCAGAAGACAAAGCTGTGCAGTGTTGCTCGCTGTTATGCGGATAATCAATCACTTTCATATTTTGGCGTAAAACTTGCTGCTCTTAATTTGCTGATTCTGATTGTAGTGTAGTGACAAACATACACTAACCAAGACAAAGACCAAATCCAGTTTACGGTGAATAATATGAAATCACTCTGCCATTTGTTCGACAGGGCGGCAAGCATTCTGCAACCTGCCAGTCTGACGATCCTGTTGTTGCTGATGTACCATGTTGCCGCATTTGCCAGTGGTGGGATCATGCCGCAGGACTATCCCAATGCGGGCTTGATCAATAATGGCCGCTGGATATTTTTCAATGAAACCTTCAATGGCAACGGACGCACCTGTGGCAGTTGTCACCGAGAGGATAATAACTTCACCATCGATCCTAAATCGATTGCATCCTTGCCTGATGATGACCCGCTATTTGTCGCTGAACGCGAGGGCGATAACCCGTTGGCGGAAAATTTTGAAAAACCCGAGCTGATGCACAAGCTGGGGCTGATTCTTGAAAATACCAACGGTTTTGATGATCTGGAACACAATTACACCATGCGTAGTGTGCCGCACCTGCTGGCGATGCGCACATCATTGACGCCACCGAGTGACGCCGCCAACGATGGCACTGACACACCGCCCGATGAACGCACCGGCTGGAGCGGCGATGGCGCGCCAACCGATTTGTCCGCCAACCCTGAACTTCGAGGCCGTTTGCGTGATTTTACGGTGGGCGCCATTCGCCAGCATTTCACCAAAACGCTGAATCGTGAGGCGGGTGTGGATTTTCGCATGCCCACGGAATATGAACTGGATGCGCTGGAAGCATTCATGTTATCGCTTGGCCGGCAACAGGAATTTGACGACTTTCATTTGATTCGTATGAAAGACGAACGCGCTGATGCCGGTCGCCGAAATTATCTGGGTGAGAACGTTGCGGGCGCGCTGAACTGCAACGCCTGCCATTTCAATGGCGGCGCCAATACCGATCCGAATTTTGATTTTCCGCCCGGCGTCACGCCCGCCGCATTCGAAATGAGCAACCGTTCGTTTGCGCCCCGTGTAGAAGAATTGATTGACCAGCCAGGTGATATTCTGGCCGGTGGTCAACTGCCGTTCGATGATGGTTTCGGTCATGGCAGCAACCTGTTTAATGCGCCAACCGTGATCGAGGCGGCCGATACTGCGCCATTCTTCCATTCCAACCAGGTTGACACAGTCGAAGCCATGGTGGCGTTCTACGCGACGCAACGTCACCTGCGCAATGGTGAAGTATTGCCGCCAATCGTTGGACTCAATGGCTCCCAGGTGGCCAACATTGGCGCATTCCTGCGCGTGCTGAATGCGGATGAAAACGCGCGCTCCGCAATTGATCTGATACAACGCGCCCGCAAACTCGATGATATGAGCGATCGCAGGACTAATCTGTATCTGGCCAGAACTGAAATACAGGACGCGCTTGAAGTATTAAATGGCGCCAACCTGCATTTTGCAGACGCCGCGCCGCTGTTCAAAAAAGCGCGAAAACTGATCAAGCGAGGACGTCTGAAAAAAGCCATCAAAAAGCTTGAACAGGCGCGCGACGCGATGATTGATCGCTCGGGCGTGTAGTAGTTGCGTTAGTTGCTGAAACGTTTTTTCAGTCGCAGATAGCCTCGTTTGATTGTTGCCGCCAGTCGCTCGACAAAAGAGCGGTTATAAAACTGTTTGTCTATGTCGCTGATGTCATGCATGCGCCCCATGTATTTGTGCTTGATCCAGGCGTTGAAATCAAACCGGCAGGCGAGACGATACAGAAAATGGTTCAACGGGCGCAGGCCGGATTTGTAGATGACGGCGGCGCCAAAATCGATCAGCACCGGTTGTTCGTCTTCGGTGACCAGCAGGTTTTCCTTGCGTTTCAAATCCATGTGCGCCACCTGGCGCGCATGCATCTGTTTGATGGCGTCGAGCAGCTTGTCGTAGAAATGGCTGTCGCTGGCGGGGCGGCGTTGGCGGATGGTTTGCGAGGGGATGAACTCTATTGCCAGGTAGGTGTTGTCAATCAGGCCATAACACTCGGGTATATACGGCGCGCCCTGCAAGCGTTGGTACACGGCGTATTCATGACGCAACATGCGGGTGTGAATATACCTGACAATGCCGCGGCCATGCGGGGTTTTGATAACCATGCGTCTGTCGCCGTCATCGTACAACAGGGTTTGTCCCTGATAGCCTTGCGCCAGTTGATTGCGGTTGTCTTGCAGGCTTTGTTCAATCCAGGGCGACAGGGACTGAATATCCATTTATGTGTGTGGCGAACGCAGAAGCTCGCTGAGAGGGTTACACCGTGGTGTAAAGCAGGTACAGGCAACCTAGCAGATAGGCGGCGATGACGGGCTCGCCGTTTTTCATCAGGCTTTGCCTGAATGACCAGTCGCTGCCAGCCGAACCAGCCTTGGCGCCAAAGGTGGGAATCAGCGCATGGATGTCCTTGCTCCATTGCACCCACTGCTCACCAAAAATGCTTTGCAGCTTGCTGTCTTCATAGGAAATGGCGGGCGGGTAATAAAACCAGAGCAGAAAGGCCATCAATACATATGACCACCACAGGTTGCTGGCGATGCTGAAGCCGGCCAGAATCAGAATGTTGCCGACATACAACGGGTGGCGCACATAGGCGTAGGGGCCATCTGTGGCCAGCACCTTGTTCTTTTTGACATGGCCGGAGGCCCACATGCGAATCAGCTCGCCAACCGCCGCCACGGCGGCGCCGGAATAGAGCAGGGTGGTATTGGTGTCGCCCAGCCAGCTCACCAGCAGGACGAACAGAACAGCAAACCACTGGCGTGACGCCTCGTGATATCGCAGTTTACGGATGGTTTTGTTAATGCCGGTGGTTTCCGGCAAGGAGTCGGTTCGCGCCATGTTGGTATCGTTTCAGCTGGGTTCGGTGGCGTAGTTTATAATACGCTGATGAATAAATCATGCGGCACATTGCTTTATACCGACAACGGCTACGGCTGCGAGGACGTGGCGGCGCGCGGTTTTGTCAGCCTGATGGATTTGTACGAACTGAATTTCATCCGTTTTCGCAAACTGGCGCCGCAACTGGGTGAGCTGGGCAGTACGGCGGTGTCGCATGTCGACGGGTGTCTGGATCTGTACTTACAGGTGCTGGAGCGCAGCCGCTACACTTCGACGGTTTGCCTGACTTATCGCTTTGTTGAAGGCGACAGTCTGTCGTCGGAGCCCAACCTGGTGCTGCGCATCTATCACGACGCCGAGATGGTGGAAGTGCTGGCCGGGCATCTCAAGCATGGCCGCCAGCATCACGACAACCTGCCTGCCGAGTCGGCGCGCGAAAAATGGAAGCTGAACCGTTTTCTCTACAAATGGCTGGGTTTCTGTCTGCATCTGGGCCACGGTTTCTGATTGTTTTCGTCATCCGGAAACCCCGCCGTTAACCAAGTTGCCAGCCGCGCTGGCGTCCGTGTTTCAGCTGTTTTTCAGCACAAATAAATTGCGGTTTTTTACGGGGACAACGGTGCGGAGCGCAGGGTTTTTGTGTTAGAATTCGCGGCTTTATTCGACCTGCATGTCAGGGATTTCACCGGCTCAACGGAGCTATCAGGCTAGCACCATAAATGGCTGAATTCGCAAAAGAAATATCCCCCGTCAATCTGGAAGATGAAATGCGTCAGTCCTATCTGGACTACGCGATGAGCGTCATTGTCGGGCGCGCCTTGCCCGATGTGCGCGACGGCCTCAAACCGGTTCACCGGCGCGTGCTTTACGCGATGAATGAACTCGGCAACGACTGGAACAAACCCTACAAAAAATCCGCCCGTGTGGTCGGTGACGTGATTGGTAAATATCACCCGCACGGCGATTCCGCGGTTTACGACACCATCGTGCGCATGGCGCAGCCGTTCTCGTTGCGCTACATGTTGGTCGATGGCCAGGGCAACTTCGGCTCGGTCGATGGCGATGCGCCGGCGGCGATGCGTTACACCGAAGTGCGCATGTCGCGCATCGCGCACGAACTGCTGGCCGACCTCGACAAGGAAACGGTCAACTTCTCAGACAACTACGACGGCTCCGAACGCGAGCCGGACGTGCTGCCCACCCGCGTGCCCAATATGCTGGTCAACGGCTCCTCCGGCATTGCCGTGGGCATGGCGACCAATATTCCGCCGCACAATCTGGGTGAAGTCATCGACGCCTGCATGGCGTTGATCGATAACCCGGAGATCACCATCGAACAGCTGATGGAGCACCTGCCGGGGCCGGATCTGCCCACCGCCGGCATTATCAACGGTGTCGGCGGCATTCACCGCGCCTACCGCACCGGCCGCGGCCGCATGGTGATGCGCGCGCGCACCGAAATCCTCAGCAACGAAAAATCCGGCAAGCAGACCATCATTGTCAATGAAATTCCCTACCAGGTGAACAAGGCGCGCCTGATCGAGCGCATCGCCGAACTGGTCAAGGACAAGCGCATCGAGGGCATCAGCGAGTTGCGCGACGAGTCCGACAAGGAAGGCATGCGCATCGTTATCGAGCTGCGCAAGGGCGAAAACGCCGAGGTGGTGCTCAATAACCTGTACAAGCAGACCGCGATGCAGTCGGTGTTCGGCATCAACATGGTGGCGCTGGTCGACGGCCAGCCGCAGCTGCTCAATCTCAAGCAGATTCTCGACGCCTTTGTGCGCCATCGCCGCGAAGTGGTCACCCGCCGCACCATTTACGAACTGCGCAAGGCGCGCGACCGCGCCCATGTGCTGGAAGGCCTGGCGGTGGCGCTGGCCAATATCGACGCGGTCATCGAACTGATTAAACAATCCCCCAGCCCGGCGGAAGCCAAACAGGCGCTGGTCAAAACCGTGTGGCAACCGGGCATGGTCACCGACATGCTGGCGCGCGCCGGCGCCGACGCCTCGCGGCCGGAACAACTGGATCCGCGCTATGGCATGAAGGACGACGGCTATCACCTGTCCGACGTGCAGGCGCAGGCGATTCTGGACTTGCGTTTGCATCGCCTCACCGGGCTGGAGCAGGACAAGATTGTCGAGGAATACAAATCGATTCTCGACCTGATCGCCGAGCTGATTGAAATCCTGTCCAACCCGGACCGGCTGCTCGAAGTGATTCGCGAGGAATTGCAGGAAATCCGCGAAAAATACAACGACGAGCGCCGCAGCGAAATCGTCGAGGTTGAGGATGACCTGTGTATGGAAGACCTGATCGCCGAGGAAGACGTGGTGGTGACTTTCTCGCACGAGGGTTACGCCAAGTGCCAGTCGCTGGATGTATACAACACCCAGCGCCGTGGCGGCCGCGGCAAGAGCGCCACCAAGGTGAAGGACGAGGATTTCATCGAAAAACTGTTCATCGCCAACACCCACGACACCCTGTTGTGTTTTTCCAGCAAGGGCAAGGTGTACTGGCTCAAGGTGTACCAGATGCCGATGGCCAGCCGCGGTTCGCGCGGCAAGCCGATTGTGAACCTGCTGCCGCTGGACAAGGGCGAGCGCATCAACACCGTGCTGCCGATTCGGGAATACGATGAAAACCACTTTGTGTTCATGGCCACCAGCAGCGGCACGGTGAAGAAAACCGCGCTGTCGAATTTCTCGCGGCCGCGCTCCTCCGGCATCATCGCTGTCGACCTGCGCGATGGCGACCAGCTGGTCGACGTGGTGATTACCGATGGCTCCTGTCACATCATGCTGTTGTCCAACGCGGGCAAGGCGGTGCGTTTCTCCGAAACCGATGTGCGCGCCATGGGCCGCACCGCCGCCGGGGTGCGTGGCATCAAGCTGGGCAGCGGCCAGCGCGTGATCAGCATGATTCTGATTGAAGACGAGCAGGGCGCCATTCTCACCGCCACCCGCAACGGCTACGGCAAGCGCACCCCGGTGGCCGACTACCCGCTCAAGGGGCGCGCCGGCCAGGGCGTGATTTCGATTCAGGCCAACGAGCGCAACGGCGAAGTCATCGGCGCGGTCAAGGTCGATGACGACGACGAAATCATGATGATTACCAACAACGGCACCTTGGTGCGCGTCGCGGTCAGCGACATCAGCATCATGGGCCGCAATACCCAGGGTGTGCGCCTGATTCGCCTCACCAACGGCGAGCACCTTGTGGAAGTGGAAAAAATCGAAAACCTTGACGAAGACGTTGAATAGCAGCGACAAGTTCAAATATATCAACACCTTGCAACAGTTTCTTAAACTTTAATCTTACTAGCGAGACCAACGTGAAACGAGTCTTTAACTTCAGCGCCGGCCCGGCCATGTTGCCGGCAGCCGTGCTTGAGCGCGCGCAGCAGGAAATGCTGGACTGGAACGGCAGCGGCATGTCCGTGATGGAAATGAGCCATCGAGGCAAGGAATTCATGTCGATTGCCGAAAAAGCCGAAGCCGATCTGCGCAAGCTGATGGGTATTCCCGACAACTACAAGGTGCTGTTCATGCAGGGCGGCGCCAGCAGCCAGTTCGCCATGGTGCCGATCAACCTGCTGCGCGGCAAAACCTCGGCGGATTACCTGCTCACCGGGCAGTGGTCGAAAAAAGCCGTGGCAGAAGGCAAGCGCTATTGCGATGTGAAAGTCATCGCTGACACCAGCGACTCGAATTTCACCACCGCGCCGGATGAAGCCTCGCTCGCATTCAATGATGACGCCGCCTACGTGCATTACACGCCAAACGAAACCATCGTTGGCGTCGAATTTCCCTATGTGCCGAATACCGGCGGCATTCCACTGGTGGCCGATATGTCCTCCACCATCCTGTCGCGTCCGATTGACGTGTCGCGGTTCGGCGTGATTTACGCCGGCGCGCAGAAAAACATCGGCCCGGCCGGGTTGACGATTGTGATTGTGCGTGAGGATCTGATTGGCCAGGCGATGGACAACATGCCGACCATGTTCGACTACAAGACCATGGCCGACAACGACTCCATGTACAACACGCCGCCGACCTACAGCTGGTATCTGGCGGGGCTGGTGTTCGAATGGCTGCTGGACAACGGTGGTCTCGAAGCCATGGCCACAACCAATCAGGCCAAGGCGGAAAAACTGTACGCCGCCATCGACAATTCGGACTTTTACAGCAACCCGGTGGACAAGGCCTGCCGTTCGTGGATGAACGTGCCGTTTATTCTGGCTGACGCCGACAGGGACGCCGACTTTCTCAAGCAGGCGGCGGAACGCGGTCTCACCACCCTGAAAGGCCACCGCTCGGTCGGCGGCATGCGCGCCAGCATCTACAACGCCATGCCGGAAGCCGGCGTCGACGCGCTGATCGAATTCATGACCGGCTTCGAACGCAACCTATAGACGCGCTTTTCATTATTCATTATTCACTATCCATTATTCATTGTCCTCTATGTATAACATCAAAACCTTCAACAATATTTCCGAAAAAGGCCTCAGCCGCCTGCCCGCCGACAGCTACACCATCGGTGAAGACATCGATAATCCGGACGCCATCATCCTGCGTTCGGCCAATCTGCACGAAATGGAAGTCAATCCCGCGCTCAAGGCCGTTGGCCGCGCCGGCGCCGGCACCAACAACGTGCCGGTGGACAAACTCAGCGAGCACGGCGTCACTGTCTTCAACGCGCCTGGCGCCAATGCAAACGCGGTCAAGGAACTGGTCATCGCCGGCATGCTGCTGGCCTGCCGCAACATTATTCCGGCCTGGGACTATGTGCAAAAAGTGGAGGGCACCACTGAAGAACAGCACAAGGCGGTGGAAGCGGGCAAGAAAAAATTTGTCGGCTACGAACTGCCGGGACGCACCTTGGGCGTGGTCGGTCTGGGCGCGATCGGCGTCAAGATTGCCAACGCCGCCGTCGAGCTGGGCATGCGCGTGATTGGTTACGACCCCGGCATTACTGTCGACAGCGCCTGGAAAATGTCGTCCAAAGTGGAGCAGATCAAGGATCCGGACGAACTGTTCAAACAATGCGATTTTGTCACCTTCCACGTGCCGCTGATTGACGCGACCCGCGACAAGCTCAATGCCAAACGCATTGCCAACATGAAAGACGGCGTGGTGATTCTCAACTTTGCGCGCCAGGGCATTGTCAATGATGACGCCGTGCTGGAAGGCATCGAAAGCGGCAAGGTGCGTGCCTATGTGTGCGATTTTCCTTCCGAGAAACTCAAGGGCAATTCGCGCGTGATCACGCTGCCGCATCTCGGCGCCTCCACCGTCGAGGCGGAAGAAAACTGCGCCATCATGGTGGCTGACCAGATAAAGGATTTTCTGGAAAACGGCAACATCAAAAACTCGGTCAACTTCCCCAACATCGACATGCCGCGCAGCGGCGGCGCAAGACTGGCGATCGCCAATCGCAACATGCCTGACATGGTTGGCCAGATGTCGCATGTGCTGGGTCAGGCCGAGGTCAATATCATCAGCATGCGCAACGAATCACGTGGTGACCTGGCCTATACCCTGATTGATATCGAAACGCCTGTTTCAGATGGTGTGCTGTCTGATATCATGGCGATCGAAGGTGTATTGAAGGCACGGCAAATATAATTTCATGTCCGACAACGACCCACTGGCCGGGATACGCAAGCGTATCGATGAAATCGATGAAGCGATTCAGTCGCTGATCACCGAGCGCGCGCAGTGCGCCGCCAAAGTGGCTGACATCAAGCAGCAGCAGGGCGAGGAGTCGCATTTTTACCGGCCGGAGCGCGAGGCGCAGGTGTTGCGCGCGGTGATGGAGCGCAACAACGGGCCGCTGGATGATGAAACCGTCGCCGGCATCTTCCGCGAAATCATGGCGGCCTGTCTGGCGCTGGAAAAACCTCTGCAAATCGCCTTTCTCGGCCCGGAAGGCACCTACACTCACGCCGCCGCCATCAAGCATTTCGGCAAGCTGATTGAAACGCAGCCGGTCGACAGCATCGAGGAAGTGTTCCGGCTGGTGGAAGCCGACGGCGCCAACTTTGGCGTGGCGCCGGTGGAGAACTCCACCGAAGGCGTAATCAATCACACGCTGGATTTGCTGATGCAGTCCTCGCTGCAAATTTGCGGTGAAGTGTCCCTGCGCATTCGGCACAACCTGATTACCGCTGAAAAAGACTTGGCCTCCATCGAGCGCGTGTATTCACACCAGCAGTCGCTGGCGCAGTGCCGGCTGTGGCTGGACCGGCATTTGCCGCATGCGGAAAGGCTGGCGGCCAACAGCAACGCCGAGGCGGTGCTGCTGGCGAAAGCGCATCCGCATTCCGCCGCCATCGCTGGCGGCAACGCGGCTGAACTGTACGATATGCCAATTCTGAAAGCCGACATCGAGGACGAGCCGGACAACACCACACGGTTTGTTGTGATTGGCAAACACGAATCCCCGCCCAGCGGCAATGACCGCACCAGCCTGATGCTGTTCGCGCACAACCGCGCAGGCGCGCTGTTTCATTTGCTGGAGCCGCTGGCGAAACGCAATATCAGCATGAGCAATATCGAATCACGTCCCTCGCGCCGCGGCGTCTGGGAATATGTTTTCTTCATCGATATTGACGGGCATCATCAGGATGCCGAAGTTGCCGATGCGATTGCCGAAATCGAAAAAGCCTCGGCGATGGTGACGGTGCTCGGCTCCTATCCCAAAGCGGTGTTGTAGGGCATTGCCATGAGCAAGTCGATACTGTCACTGGCCACGCCCGGCGTACAAAAACTGCAACCCTATCTGCCGGGCAAGCCGGTGGAGGAACTGGAGCGCGAACTTGGCGTTACGCATTCCATCAAGCTGGCCTCAAATGAAAATCCGCTGGGCCCGAGCGCGCTGGCGATCAAGGCAATCGAGCAACATGCCGATGCGGTGAATTTTTATCCCGATGGCGGCGGCTTCAAACTGACGAAGCGGCTGGCGCAGGTTCACCATGTCGACGAAGACTGCATCACCCTGGGCAATGGCTCCAATGATATTCTGGAGCTGGTCACGCGCGCGTTTTTAACCCCGCAACACAGCGCGGTGTATTCACAATATTCGTTTGCGGTGTATCCGATTGTGGTGCAGGCGCTAGGCGCGAAAGCCAATGTCGCCGAAGCCTTTCCGCAAGATCACGCCACCATGCCGCTGGGGCACGATCCGCAGGCGATGTTATCCGCGATTGATGACGCCACCCGCATGGTTTTCATCGCCAACCCCAACAACCCAACCGGCACCTGGCTGCAGCCGGATGAGCTGCGCAAGCTGGTCAGCGCTATTGCGGATGACATCATCGTGGTGCTGGATCTGGCCTACCACGAATACATGGATGAAGAGCTGCGCATCGATATGGCTGACTGGCTGCAACAGTTTCCGAATCTGCTGATCACTGGCACCTTTTCAAAAATTCATGCGCTGGCCGGTTTGCGCATCGGTTATGGCCTGTCGAATCCGGAAATGGCGGATGTGCTCAACCGCGTGCGTCAGCCGTTCAACACCAACTTGCTGGCGCAGGCGGCGGCGCTGGCATCGCTGGACGATGAACATCATGTGCGCGACAGCGTGGTGGTGAACAATGACGGCAAGGCCTATCTGTTCCAGCAACTGCATGACATGGGGCTGAAAACGTTGCCGACCATGGGTAATTTCATCGCCATCAATTTCGAGCGCGAAGCCATGCCGGTTTATGAGGCGCTTTTGCGCCGCGGCGTAATCGTTCGTCCGGTGGCCAACTATGCCATGCCTGATTATCTGCGCGTCACCGTTGGCAGTGAACAGCAAAACCAGCGTTTCATCGAGGCTCTGCAACAGGCCTTGCGGGAAACACAGGCGGCCTGAGGCATGAGTGCGGCAGACGCATTTGAGGCGCAAACCCTGTGCATCATCGGTACCGGCCTGATCGGCGGCTCACTGGCGCTGGCGCTGAAACAGAACGGTTATGCGGGCAGAATCATCGGCGCTGGCCGCACCGAGCAAACCCTAATTGACGCCAAACGACTTGGCGTAGTCGATGACTACAGCACCGACATGGCGGCCGCAGTGAAGGATGCGGACATTATTTTTATCAGCGTGCCGCTGGGCGCAATCAAACCGGTTTTGCAAAGTATTCAGCCGGCGGTCAGGGCGGACGCCGTCATTACAGATGCAGGCAGCGCCAAACAGAGTGTGATAGACGATGTGCGTGAAGTGTTTGGCGACGGGTTCGCACAGTTTGTTCCCGGCCATCCTATCGCCGGCACCGAAAACAGCGGCGTGCGCGCAGCGTTCGCCGAACTGTACCAGAACCGGCGCGTGATTCTGACGCCGGAGCCTTACACCAGCGAACAAGCCATCGATCAGGTCACCACCATGTGGCGGTTGGCGGGAGCACAGGTCAGCTGCATGAGCGCCGAGCATCACGACAAGGTGCTGGCAGGCACATCGCATCTGCCGCACATGCTGGCGTTTGCGTTGGTGGATTGTCTGAATAACCTGGAAGACATCGACGAAATCTTTCAGTATGCCGCCGGCGGCTTTCGCGACTTTACCCGCATCGCTTCCAGCGACCCGGTGATGTGGCGAGATATCTGTTTGCACAACAGTGCGCCGATTATTGAAATGATTGAACGCTACCAGAACGAACTCGAAGGTATTCGGCAGGCATTGCAGGGTCAGGATGGTGAAACCCTGAAACAGATTTTCGAACGCGCAAAACAGGCGCGCGATGCGTTTACCGGCAAAACATAATTACATTTGCATGTGCACCGCAAAGACGCAAAGGGCGCAAAGATTATTTGTTTTTAGGTTGGAGTGGCTTCAGCCACGAAAACATGGTTTCAGCAGATACAGTGTTCTCGGGGCAGTGCGGCTTACTGGCGGCAATACCCGAATACATTGGCGTTAATGGGCGTGCATTTGCGGAAGGGTTTTATGCTGTTGTGCACCGCAAAGGCGCAAAGATTTTTTATGCGGTAGGCGTGGCTGTTGCCAAGAACACAGGATTTCAGCAAGCACGGATTTTCGGCGTGTTGTTCCGCACTGGCAACAACACCCGAATAGATTAGCGTATATTCGCGTGCATTTGCGGACTAATTGAATACACTCTGTGCGCTCTGCGCCTCTGTGGCAAAAACAGGTTTTATCCATGAAATTTATTGTAAACAATGGTGGCAGTCTCAGCGGCAACATTCGTGTTCCCGGTGACAAGTCGATTTCGCACCGCTCGATCATGTTCGGCGCGCTGGCCGAAGGCGTCACCCGCGTGACGGGTTTTCTTGAGGGCGAGGACAGCCTCAACACCATGCGCGTGTTTCAGGCGATGGGGGTTGAAATCGAAGGGCCGGAGGATGGCCGCGTGGTGATTCACGGCGTTGGCATGCGCGGCCTGCAGGCGCCGGGCAGGGCGCTGGATGTGGGCAACTCCGGCACTTCGATGCGCTTGCTTGCGGGTCTGCTGGCGGGACAGGAGTTTGATGTGGAGCTGACCGGCGACAACTCCCTGTCGAAGCGGCCGATGAAGCGTGTCACCGAGCCGCTGGCCCGGATGGGCGCCAAAGTTGACACGGCGGAAGGCGGCCGCCCGCCCTTGCGGATACACGGCAGTGGTGCGCTGCAGGCAATTCAATATGCCATGCCGATGGCCAGCGCGCAGGTGAAATCCTGTGTCCTGCTCGCCGGCATGTACGCGCAGGGCAAAACCTGCGTCACCGAACCGGCGCCGACGCGGGATCACACCGAGCGCATGCTGACGGCTTTTGGCTGGCCGGTGGAGAAAAACGGCGACACCGTTTGCATCGAGGGCCCGGCGAAATTGCGCGCCTGTGATATCGATGTGCCCGCCGATATTTCTTCGGCGGCGTTTTTCATGGTGGCGGCCAGCATTGCGCCGGATTCGGATATCACGCTGGAACATGTCGGCGTCAATCCCACCCGCACCGGCATTATCGATATTCTCCAGTTGATGGGCGCGAATCTCGAACTGCTCAATCCGCGCGAGGTCGGTGGCGAGCCAGTGGCGGATATCCGCGTGCGTTCGGCGCAGCTTAAAGGCATTCATGTACCGGAAGAGCTGGTGCCGCTGGCGATTGATGAATTCCCGGTGCTGTTCGTCGCCGCCGCATGCGCAGAAGGCGAAACCGTGGTCACCGGCGCGGAAGAGCTGCGCGTGAAAGAAAGCGACCGCATCCAGGTGATGGCGGACGGTTTGCAGACGCTCGGCGTGGATGCCCGGCCAACGGCCGATGGCATGGTGATCCAGGGGCTGGGAGCGAACGGCTGTTTGGGATCTGGCGGGGTGCTCAGCCACGACGACCACCGCATCGCCATGGCATTTTCGATGGCGGCGCTGCGCGCCAGCGGCGCCATTGAGATCGACGACACCGATAATGTGAACACCTCGTTTCCCGGTTTTGTCGAACTCAGTCAACGCGCCGGTCTGGCGATCGCGCAGGCATGAACACGCAAACCGGCATCCCGGTTGTCACCATCGACGGCCCCAGCGGCGTCGGCAAGGGCACCATCAGCCTGCGCGTGGCTGAGCAGATAGGCTGGCATATTCTGGACAGTGGCTCGTTGTATCGCCTGACGGCATTAAAAGCAAAACAGTCAGGCATCTCGCCAGAAAATGAAGATAAAATCGCCGAACTTGCGCGAAATCTGTCGGTTGAATATCGCCAGCAGGGCGATTCGCTGCAAATCCTGCTCGACGGCGAGGTGGTGGGAGACACCATCCGCACCGAGGAAATCGGCAATCTGGCCTCACAAATTGCAGCCATACCCACCGTGCGCGAAGCCCTGTTGCAGCGCCAGCGCGATTTCGCCCGGCCGCCCGGCTTGGTGGCGGACGGGCGCGATATGGGCACTGTGGTATTCCCCGAGGCGGGGGCGAAAATCTTTCTCACCGCCAGCGCCGAGGAGCGTGCAAAAAGGCGTTATAAGCAGTTGATAGAAAAGGGAATTGATGCTAACCTGCACGACCTTGTCATCGAGCTGACCGAGCGCGATGAACGGGACGCCAAACGCCGCGTAGCGCCACTGGTGGCTGCCGACGATGCGGTCACCATCGACACCACGCAATTAACCATTGATGAGGTGACGGAGCAGGTGATGCAACTGCTGCGCGCGCGTTACCGTTTCTGAAAAGACGCGGGGCAAAATCCGGCGACATGTCGTCGCCACCAGGGGGCAATCACCGGGTGATTGCCGTTTGTTTAACCTTAACCCGAACTGATACTCGGTTCATCACCACTGAATATCACTTCACTATCCAAACCTTTATTATTATGTCCGAAAGTTTTTCCGAGTTATTTGAAGAAAGTTTAAGCCAGACCGAAATGAACGTTGGCAGCGTCGTCATCGGCACCGTTGTCGATATCCGCGACGGTTATGTCATCGTGTCGGCAGGCCTCAAATCCGAAGGGGTCATCCCCGAAAGCCAGTTTATGAATCACGACGGTGAACTCGAAGTTGCCGTCGGCGATGAAGTGGAAGTGGTGCTCGAAGCCGTCGAGGACGGTTTTGGCGAAACCCGTTTATCACGTGAAAAGGCCAAACGCGCCAAGGCCTGGAAGCAGCTCGAAGCCGCTTTCGAAGCAGGCGACATTATCAAGGGTGTTATCACCGGCAAGGTCAAGGGCGGCTTTACGGTCGAACTCGGCGACATTCGCGCATTCCTGCCGGGCTCGCTGGTCGATGTGCGTCCGGTGCGCGACACCACTTACCTGGAAGGTAAAGAGCTTGAATTCAAGGTCATCAAGCTGGATCAGAAACGCAACAACGTTGTGGTCTCCCGCCGCGCGGTGGTCGAGTCGGAATACAGCGCCGAGCGTGAAGAACTGCTGGAAAGCATCGAAGAAGGCAAGACCGTCAAGGGTGTGGTCAAAAACCTCACCGACTACGGCGCTTTCCTCGATCTGGGCGGCGTCGATGGCCTGCTGCATATCACCGACATGGCGTGGAAACGCGTGCGTCATCCGTCTGAAATTGTTGAAGTCGGCGACGAAATCGAAGTGGTTGTGCTCAAGTTTGATAAAGAACGCACCCGCGTATCGCTTGGCCTGAAACAGCTGGGCGAAGATCCCTGGGCGGAAATTGCGCGCCGTTATCCGGAAGGCTCGCGCCTGTTCGGCAAGGTCAGCAACATCACCGATTACGGTTGCTTTGTTGAAATCGAAGACGGCGTCGAAGGTCTGGTGCACGTTTCCGAAATGGACTGGACCAACAAGAACGTCAACCCGGCCAGCATTGTTTCTTTGGGCGATGAAAAGGAAGTGATGATTCTGGACATCGACGAGGAGCGTCGTCGTATTTCTCTTGGCATGAAACAGTGTCAGCCGAACCCGTGGGACGAATTTTCCGCTACTCACAAGAAAGGCGACAAGGTTACCGGCAACATCAAATCGATTACCGACTTCGGCATTTTTGTTGGCCTTGAAGGCGATATCGACGGCCTGATTCACATGTCAGACATTTCCTGGGACATGAACGGCGAGGAAGCCATTCATAACTTCAAGAAAGGCGATGAAATTGAAGCCGTGGTGCTGTCCATCGACCCCGAGCGTGAGCGCATCTCACTCGGCATCAAACAGCTGGAACAGGATCCGATGTCATCATTCGTTGGCAATCACCAGAAAGGCTCCATCGTCAAAGGCGTGGTCACTGCAGTTGACGCACGCGCGGCAACGGTTGATCTGGGTGACGGCGTCGAAGGCATTTTGCGCGCCTCGGAATTGTCACGCGACCGTGTTGAAGACGCGTCTACCGTACTCAAGGTGGGCGATGAAGTTGAAGCCGTGTTCATCGGCGTGGATCGCAAGAGCCGCGCGTTGAATCTTTCTATCAAGGCAAAGGATGCGAAGGAAGAGGCCGACGCGCTGAAAGATTACTCGCAGTCGCAATCCGGCGCCACAACGGCGACGCTGGGTGATTTGTTAAAAGAGCAACTGGACAGCACGGACTAACATCTGACGCTATTCTTTTGCTACAGTTAATGAAGTGAATAAACAGCAATTACAAGAGGAAGGTTTCGGACGATGACTGATGAATCGCTTGACAGGTCGATGATGAAATCAGAACTGATTGATCGTATTGCTCGCAAGCAAAGTCATCTTGCGTACAAGGATGTAGAGCTGGCTGTCAAAAGTTTGCTGGAACAGATGAGTAACGCGCTTTCGAGTGGCGAACGCATCGAAATCCGCGGCTTTGGCAGCTTTTCACTGCATTACCGTCCACCGCGCGCGGGGCGTAACCCCAAGACAGGCGATTCTGTCTCTCTGCCGGGTAAATATGTGCCGCATTTCAAACCGGGCAAGGAATTGCGTGAAAGGGTTAACAACTCGCTCAAGAAGGACGACTGACAGCGTTTTGCGCCAGCGCCGCACTTCCGGGTGTATCCTGCTGGCCGCATTCCTTGATGCAGGCGCTGAACTCACTGTCATTTCATGTCATCCGGGATGAGTCTGTTGGATCTGTCTCAAGTCAATCCCTGGATTCTGATTGCCTCCACAGTTGTCGTGGTGGTGCTGTTCTGGCGCATCCGGCGCCGCATCAAACGTCCCGCCAAACAGAAAAGTTTCACCAGTGAATATTTCAAGGGCCTGAATTATCTGCTCAACGATGAGCAGGACAAGGCGCTGGATATTTTTGTCAAACTGGTCGAGTCCGACTGGGAAATCATCGACACCCATTTTGCGCTTGGCAGAATCTTTCGCAAAAACGGCGAAATCGACAAGGCCATCAAGATACATCAGGGTTTGATTGCGCGACCGTCGCTGCCGGAAAAATACAAAACCAGGGTGTTGCTGGAGCTGGGCTTTGATTACCTCGGCGCCGGGTGGTTTGATCGCGCGGAAGGCCTGTTCAAGGAAGTGCTGTCGTTGGATTCGGGTTCCACGGTTACGCGCAAAAACCTGATTCTGATTTACCAGCAGGAAAAAGACTGGCACAAGGCGATTGATGTGGCGGTGGATTTGTTCGGTGATGATCCCGGCGGCATCGGTCCGATGATTTCACAATATTACTGTGAGCTGGCGGAGCAGGCGAAGGCCAAGGGCGATATCAAGCAACTGGAAAATTACGCCAATCAGGCGCTGCGTTACGACGCTTCCTCAGTGCGCGCCTCCATCATGCTGGCGCAGCAGTGCGCCGCGCGCAAGGAATACGCGCAGGCGATTCGTTATTATGAGCAGATTGAACTGCAGGACGCCGACTTTATTCCGGAAATTATCGACGCGTTGGTGGATTGCTATGAACTGTCCGGTCAAACCGGCAAGCTGCTGGATTATCTCTCGTCGCTGGTCGAGCGTCAGCAGCAGATCGATTTAATCGAAAGCTATGCCTCGGTGCTGGAGCGTTATCAGGGAACCCAGGCGGTGATTGATTTTCTGCGCAAGAAAATCGAACAGCAACCCAGCATCAAGGGCATGTACCAGTTATTGTCCTACTACGAAAAGAAAATGCCGGTGTGCGAAGCCATTGTCACCGATCTGAAAAACAGCTTGCAGGCGATGCAGGTCAACCACGCCGAATACAAGTGCCATCGCTGTGGTTTCGAATCCAACACCCTGTACTGGTTATGCCCGAGCTGTCACCACTGGGGCCAAATCAAACCCTCCGGCGTCGTTACCCAGGAGTATCACCATGCCGGCTAGAGTCATTGTTGCGCTCGATTATGCTGACCGGGATCAGTTGATGGCCTTTGTTGATCGGGTGACACCGGCGCAATGCAAGCTCAAGGTGGGCAAGGAAGTGTTTACCCGTTTCGGCCCTGAGCTGGTGCGCGAACTGGTCGGGCGTGGGTTTGATGTGTTTCTCGACCTCAAGTTTCACGATATTCCCAATACCGTGGCGCGCGCCTGTGAAGCAGCGGCCGAGCTGGGCGTCTGGATGCTGAATGTGCACGCGCTGGGCGGCAGCGCAATGATGCAGGCCGCCAGAGAGGCGCTGAATGGTGAAGATGCGCCGCTGCTGATAGCAGTCACCGTGCTCACCAGCAGCGGCCCGCGGGAACTGGCTGATCTGGGTATTCAGCAGTCCCCGGCGGAAATGGCGCAACGGCTGGCGGGCATGGCGCATGCCGCCGGGCTGGACGGCGTTGTCAGTTCGGCGCAGGAAGCGAATCTGATAAAACAACTGACAGGCAGCGATTTTCTGACCGTCACCCCCGGCATTCGCCCGGCAGGCAGCGCTGCGCATGACCAGACGCGCATTATGACGCCGCTCGAAGCGGTGCAAAATGGCGCGGACTATCTGGTTATCGGTCGTCCGGTGACCCGGGCGGATGACCCTTGTAGGATTTTACTGACAATTAATAACGAACTGGACTGATTGCCTGCGGCTGCGCTGCGTACTAAATTAAGATTTTTATCACTTAACCAGGGAAGACTCCATGAAATTGATACGTACATTTCTTGTTGCCGTTGCTCTCGTTTTTGCCGCTCCGGTCTGGGCCAATGCGGTCAATATCAACACGGCGGATGCCGAAACGCTGAAAAACGAACTCGCCGGCGTCGGCCCGACACGCGCCAAAGCCATTGTCGAGTACCGCAAAAAACACGGTCCGTTCAAAAAAGTTGAGGATTTGCTCAAGGTCGAAGGTATTGGCAAGCGCACCTTTGCTGTCAACCGCAAAATCATCACGGTGGAAGGCAAATAGGCGCCAGCCCCATGAATACACCATGAATGCCTCATGAATGCCCCATAAATGCCGATTCATTATGCAACGGTAAAGACTTCAGTTGTTTTCAAGCCTGCTCAATGCAGGCTTTTTTTTAGGCTATTTATATAATTCAGGGACCCATAATGTATGGGATATCCAGTCTTTGTGAGAGCTGGTAAAAGAGGGCATATTCTGCGATGATTTTCTGACTGCCCATGAAGGACAACTTAGGTTTGCAGACCGATCTGAAAGTGAAATCTATTTCTGCACTCAAAAGCAGGCGTTATATCAGCTTATCTTTCTTCTTCGCCACCTTCTTTGGTCGCGGTATTATGGTTAGCATTGTTTGAGAACATCATGATACACATTTTTGCAGATGAAAGTTGTCAGAATGGACACAAGTATATGCTGCTCGGTGGCGTATGTATATCTCCTGAAGATATACCTACCGTTGAAGCAAGGATTCAGCAAGTCAGAGATGACTACAATATGCTAGCAGAATTCAAGTGGGCAAAAGTTAGTAATGCGAAGCTGCCAGCATATACTGACCTTGCAGATGTATTTTTTGACTCTGCCGATGAAAACCTAATTCATTTTCATAGTGTTTTAGTTGATTCAACACGTCTTAACCATAGCAAATATAATGCTGGCGATTCTGAAATAGGTTTTAATAAAATGATCTACCAACTGCTGATAAAGTTTGGAAGAATATATCATGCATACCAGACGTATCACTGCTTTCTTGATAATAGAACAACCTCTCACTCGTTAGATGAGCTAAAAGATATACTCAATAATGGAATATCCAAACGGTGGGGTATAAATACTAATCCGTATCGCCGTGTAGTATTCAGAGATTCAAAAAGATCTGACTTATTGCAGCTCAATGATATTGTGTTGGGTGGGCTCGCAGCCAGAGCTAATGGCCATCATCTACGCATTGGTGCAAGCCCTGCAAAACAGCAACTGTCAGAATATGTATTAAACCGTGCGAATATAACTGACCCTACCAGAAGTACGCCTTATGGACGATATAAATTCACGGTATGAACCGCCCCGGGTTTTGAGGAGGCTCCAACTTTTGAGAGAATGGAGCCATGAACAAGTCAAACAAGTTTTCACCTGAGGTCCGTGAGCGTGCTGTACGACTGGTACAGGAGCATCGCGGGGAGT
>JALWPK010000066.1 GCA_026995045.1 Gammaproteobacteria bacterium
CCGAGGCCGTTGATGAAAGTGCCGGTGACCGCCAGCATCGGGCACAGCCCGAGCAGCTGCACCAGGGCGACATTGTTGGTCCACAGGCCGTTTTTGGTAATGCTGGTTTCGCCGGTCATGCGGGTTCCTGCCTGTCAGTCTTGAATAAGTCGTCGCGGTGTTTGTCAAAGTATACCAGAGCCGAGTGCACCGCTTTTACCACTGCGCGCGGGGATATGGTGGCGCCGGTGAACTGGTCAAACACGCCGCCGTCGCGTTTCACTTTCCACTTTTTCTTGCCCGGACTGGCCAGGGATTTGCCATTGAAGCCGTAAATCCACTCCGAGCGGCTGGATTCGATGGCGTCGCCGAGGCCGGGAGTTTCGTGATGCTCGGTGACGCGCACCCCGGCGATGCGGCCGTCGGCATAAATGCCCACCAGCAGTTGAATCGAACCGTTGTAGCCATTGGGCGCGACGGCGGGCAGCACCACGCCCACCGGCTTGCCTTTCAGAGTGGCGATGTAGGCAGTGTCGTCCTGCTTCAATCCCAGCAGCGGGTCGGCGGCGATGGTGATTTTGTCGCGCAGCAGATCGTTGTCATAACGCTCCGGCGGCATGATGGTGTTGAGCCGCTGCAACAGGATGCGCTTGTGGTTGATTGCGATTTGCTCGGCGGTGCTGTCATAGGTGAGGCCAACAACTGCCGCGCCCACAGTGGCGAACAGCATCAGCAGCAAGGCAGTGGTGGTGACTTGTTTGTGCAGGTTCATTCTTGTCTGCTGCCAAAGGTGTTCGGTTTGGTGTAGTAGTCGATGATGGGCGCGGCGATGTTCATCAGCACCACGGCGAATGCGATGCCGTCCGGGTAACCGCCCCAGGTGCGAATCACGTAGGTGAGCGCGCCAATGCCCGCGCCGTAAATCCAGCGCCCGCGCGGCGTGGTGCTGGCGCTGACCGGATCGGTGGCGATAAAGAACGCCGCCAGCATGGCGCCGCCGCTGAGCAGGTGAAACAGGGTGGAGCTGTAGGTGGCGTAATCCACTACCGCCATGATGTTGGCGATAAAACCGAGTGTCAGCAGCATCGCGGTGGGGATGCGCCAGTCCGCCACTTTCTGTTTCACCAGCCAGACGCCGCCAGCCATAAACGCCAGGTTCATCCATTCCCAGCCGACGCCGGTGAGGCTGCCGAACAGGGGGCCGTATTGCGCGCTGTTACGGGTGGATTCAATGTCGATTTCCAGCCCGAGCTGGGTTTTCAGCGTGTCTATCGGCGTCGCCATGGTAACGGCGTCAATCGTGCTGGCGTCAGCGCCGCCGAACATGATGCGCAGAGTGTCGCCCAGGCTCAGCCAGCTGTCGGTGACGCCGAGCGGTGGTGTCCAGTAGGTCATTTCGCGTGGAAAAGATGTCATCACCACGATGTAACCCACCATCGCCGGGTTGAACATGTTAAATCCGAGGCCGCCGTAAAGTTGTTTGGCCACCACGATGGCGAACAGCGAGGCGATGGTGGTCAGCCACCACGGCGCCAGCGGTGGCAACGCCAGCGCCAGCAATACCGCAGTGACCAGTGCGCTGAGATCGAGCAGGGTGGTTTTCACCGGGCGATGACGCAGCTTCAACATCACTGCCTCGTTGCCGAGGCAGACCGCCGAGGCGATCAGGATATTGATGAATACCCCCCAGCCGAAAAAATAGATTGCGGTCAGCGCGCCGGGAATGAGCGCAAGCAATACCTTGCGCATCACATCCTGCACCTGCAGATCGACGGTTATATGGGGCGAAACGGATTGCTGGAATTGCATCAACTGTTACCCTTGTCGTCTGACTCGCCGGTGGCGGCTTGCTGGTTGTGTTGCTGCCGGCGTTTGTCGACCGCAGCAATCAGCGCAGCCTGTTCCGCCGTGAGGTTGTCAGTGTTTTTGGGTTCAAGCTTGCGCTGCTGTTTTTTCGCCTGCACCCTGGCCAGCGCCGCGGCGATGGCGTCCTGTTTGGCGTCGGTCTTGCCATCATTGCCTGCCTGCTTTTGTTTCAGCGCTTCGCGTTTCTTGCGCATGCGTTCTTCACGCTCCTGCTTTTGCTTCTGCAAACGTGCTTCGCGGCGTTCGTGGCGCAGGCGCGCACGGTCGGCTTTCTTGCGTTCTTCGTCCTTGGCCCAGATTTCGGATTTGGCGAAACGGTAATACTGCACCAGCGGTATATTGCTGGGGCACACGTATGAGCAGCAACCGCATTCAATGCAGTCGAACAAATCGTGCTCCAGCAGGCGCTCCATGTTCTGGCTGCTGGCGTACCAGTAAAGTTGCTGCGGCAGCAATCGCGCCGGGCACACATCGACGCACAGGGCGCAACGGATACAGGGGCTGTGCTGCACCTGATCAGCCGGGTGGGTCTCGCCCTGTGCGGTGACCAGCAAACAGTTGGTGGCCTTGATCACGGGCAGTTCGTCGCTGGGCACGGTGAAGCCCATCATGGGGCCGCCAATGATTAACTGGTTAACGTCATCGTTGTAACCGCCGGCGGCGGCAGTGCACTCATTTATCGGAGCGCCGATCAACGCTTCCATGTTTTGCGGTTGCCTGACGCCATGACCGGTAACGGTAACGATGCGCGAAATCAGCGGCTCGTCTTTGTAGATGGCGTTGTAAATGGCATAGGCGGTGCCGACATTGTGCACCAGAATATCGATGTCAGCGGGCAGGCCGTTGATGGGCACCTCCTTGCCGGTGATAACCTTGATGAGCTGTTTTTCACCGCCGCTGGGGTATTTGGTGGGCACCGCCTGCACACGGAAATAACCGGTGCCGTCTTCGTCGACCGCCGCCTGCATCGCGGCGATGGCTTCGGGTTTGTTGTCTTCAATCGCGATGATGCATTCACGCGCCTTGATGATGTGGCCGATGATGTCGGCGCCGGTGAGCACTTCCATCGCGCGTTCGCGCATCAGCATGTCATCGCAGGTGATGTAGGGCTCGCATTCCACGCCGTTGATAATCAGTGTGGCGATGCCCATTTCGGTTTGTTTCACCGCTGACGGAAACGCCGCGCCGCCGAGACCGACAATGCCGGCATCGCGCACAATGTTGCGCAGGCTGTGCGAGTTCATGTGATGAAAGTCTTCGCCCACCGGCTTGCGCTCCACCCATTCATCGCGATGGTCGTTTTCGATGACGATGCACTGCGCCGGCAAACCGGAGGGATGGGGTACGGGATAGTCGCCGATGCCGGTGATGACACCCGATACCGGCGCGTGTATCGCGGCGCTGATGACATGTTTGGGCCGCGCCAGCATCTGGCCTTTCAACACGCGCTCGCCCGCCGACACCAGCACCTCGCCGGCCTTGCCGATGTGTTGCAGCACGGGGATCACCAGTCTGTCCGGCGCTGGCAGGCTGGCGATGGGCAGGGCCGTCGACATGTCCTTGTGCTCGGGCAGGTGCAGGCCACCGTCGAAGTGGTAGATGATTTCGTCGTCGAGTAAATCGGCTTTCATCGTTTTTTATGTTCGCTTCAGGTCCGGGTGTCTCAGGCCGCTTCCGGCGGTTTGGGCGCCACATGTTCGTCTTCGGGCGGCTGCCATTTCCAGTTTTCTATCGTGGTTTCCACCGGCTTGATGTGAATGCAGTCCACCGGGCAGGGCGGGATGCACAGGTCACAGCCGGTGCATTCGCTTTCCACCACGGTGTGCATCTGCTTGGCGGCGCCAATGATGGCGTCCACCGGGCAGGCCTGGATGCACAGCGTGCAGCCGATGCAGGTTTGCTCATCGATGTACACCACGGTTTTTTCTTCTTTCTCTTCACCGTGTTCGGCGTTCAGCGGCTTGGGTTCGACACCGAGCAAATCCGCCAGTTGCACAATCACCGCCTCGCCGCCGGGCGGGCACTGGTTGATGTCGGCTTCACCCTTGGCGATGGCTTCAGCATAGGGCCGGCAGCCGGGGTAGGTGCACTGGCCGCACTGTGTTTGCGGCAGGATGGCGTCAATCTGGTCGACCAGCGGATTGCCTTCGACGCGGAACCTGATTGCCGAGTAACCCAGCACAATGCCGAAAACGGCCGCGATAATCGCCAGAGTAATAACAACGGTGAGCATGCAGTGTGCGCGTCCCTACAGTTTGATCAAACCGGCAAAGCCCATGAACGCCAGCGACATGATGCCGGCGGTAATCAGCGCAATGGACGAACCCTGAAACGCTTCCGGCACATCCGCCACCGCGATGCGTTCGCGCAGGCCGGAAAACAGAATCAGCACCAGGGAAAATCCCACCGCCGCGCCAAAGCCGTAAAACAGCGATTGCATAAAACCGTGCTGCTCCTGCACATTCAGCAGCGCCACGCCGAGCACCGCGCAGTTGGTGGTGATCAACGGCAGAAAAATGCCCAGCACTTTATACAGCAGCGGGCTGGTCTTGTGCACCACCATTTCAGTGAACTGCACCACCACCGCAATCACCAGAATAAACATGATGGTGCGCATGAACTCAATACCCAGCGGCGCGAGAATGTATTCGTTCACCAGATAGGAGCTGACCGATGACAGCGTCAGCACAAAAGTGGTCGCCAGCGCCATGCCAATCGCCGTTTCCAGCTTGCGCGACACGCCCATGAACGGGCACAGGCCAAGAAACTTCACCAGCACGAAGTTGTTGACCAGCACGGTACTGAGCAAAATGAGGGCGTATTCAGTCATGTTTCACCGGGATTGACAGGTGGCGATAGTCTAACAGATTGTTATGCAAGGAAAATGTCAGCGATTGTGGTGTTAATCGGGTTATTGATGTGGCTCAAAATCGACCGGGCTTGTCAAAAGAGGGGGGAGTATGTAAATATCTGCGCCATCAGTTAATAAATCATTATTTCTAGTCTTCTACATGGAGGTATATCGTGAAAAAAATCATTGCCTTAACCATCTCTCTACTTCTTGCATCGCCCGTCCTGACTCAGGCTGAATCAAGGGGCTTTGTCAATCTTGGTATCGGCAGCAGTAAAGACAAGGTTTTGGATGAAACGGCCACCAGCCTGAGAGCAGGCGTGGGCGCCACAGTTATGCAAAATTTGAATGCTGAAGCCGAATTTGTCTACCTGGGTACTCTGGATTTCGGTGTGCTGGAGCTGACCCAATCAGGTGCAAGTGTCAGTATCTCGCCGTTTATTAATGTTGGTGACAACGCGACCATATTTCTGAAACTTGGATTGCTGTTATGGCGAATCGAACTTAGCTCGGGTAGCGCCTCTGTTGATGACACTGGCACGGATGCGTTTGGCGGTATCGGGCTAAGCGTTGGCATTAATGACAAAACAAGCCTTGTGGTTGAATATGATGCTTATACAGTATCTGATGGCGATATCAACCTGATTACAGTCGGCGCCCGTTTTGCATTCGATTGAGCCAGACAGACCTGCAGGCGTTGCTGCCTCGCGTGAGTAACTTTCCGGTTATTTAACTTTCATCCCGGGCAGCGCCCCGTCATCAGGACTCAAAATAAACAAATCCTTGCCACCCGGCCCGGCGGCCAGCACCATGCCTTCGGAAACGCCGAAGCGCATTTTGCGGGGGGCGAGGTTGGCGACCATCACGGTAAGGCGGCCTTCCAGGTCTTTCGGGGCGTAGGCGGATTTGATGCCGGCGAACACGTTTTTGCTGACGCCGCCGAGGTCGAGGGTGAGTTGCAATAACTTGTCTGCGCCTTCAACGCGCTGCGCCTTGATAATGCGCGCCACGCGCAGGTCGATTTTGGCGAAATCGTCGAAGCTGATTTCAGCGGCGATGGGGTCGTCGGCCAGCGGGCCGGTGACGGTTTCCGCATCGGCGGCTTGCTCCAGGTTTTCTTTCGAGGCGTCGGTCATGGCGTCTATGCTCTCTTTTTCAATGCGCGTCATCAGCGGCTTGAATTTGTTGATGCGGTGGCCCAGCAGTGGTTGATCCAGTGTGCGCCAGTCCAGCGTGGTGTTGAGAAAGGCTTCCGATTTTTCCGCCGTCGCCGGCAGTATCGGCTTCAGGTAAGTCATCAGCACGCGGAACAGATTGATGCCCTGGGTGCAGATGGCCTGCACCTCGGTTTCACGGCCGGCTTCCCTGGCCAGCACCCAGGGTTTGTTTTCGTCGATGTACACATTGGCGCGATCGGCCAGCGCCATGATTTCGCGCACTGCCTTGTTGTATTCGCGGGCTTCAAAATGCGCGGCGATGGCGTCACCGGCGGTAACCAGTTCGTTGTAAAGCGCTTCGTCCGGCAGCGCATCCGACAGGGTGTTGTCGAACTTTTTGTTGATAAAACCGGCGCAGCGGCTGGCGATGTTGACCACCTTGCCTACCAGGTCGGAATTGACCCGCTGCATGAAATCGTCCAGATTCAGATCGATGTCATCCACGCCCGAGGACAGTTTGGCGGCGTAGTAATAACGCAGGTATTCCGGGTCGAGATGTTCCAGATAGGTGCGCGCCTTGATAAAGGTGCCGCGTGATTTCGACATTTTCTGGCCGTTGACGGTGAGAAAGCCGTGGCAATACACCGCAGTGGGTTTGCGGTAGCCTGCGCCGTCCAGCACGGCGGGCCAGAACAGGGTGTGGAAACGGGCGATGTCCTTGCCGATGAAATGATACAGCTCGGTTTCGTCGTCGCGCTTCCAGTAGGCGTCGAAATCCAGGCCGGTTCTGTCGCACAGGTTTTTGAAACTCGCCATGTAGCCCATCGGCGCGTCCATCCACACATAAAAATACTTGCCCGGCGCGTCGGGAATTTCAAAGCCCCAGTACGGCGCGTTGCGTGAAATGTCCCAGTCCTGCAGGCCTTCTTCAAACCACTCGTCCAGCTTGTTGGCGATTTCGGTTTGCACATGGCCTTCGCGCATCCACTGTTGCAACATGCCGGTGAAGTCGCTGAGCTTGAAAAAATATTGCTCGGAATCTTTTTCCACAGGGGTGGCGCCGCTGACCACCGACACCGGGTTTTTCAGCTCGGTGGGGTCGTAGGTGGCGCCGCAGACTTCGCAGTTGTCGCCATACTGGTCTTCGGCGCCGCACTTGGGGCAGG
>JALWPK010000067.1 GCA_026995045.1 Gammaproteobacteria bacterium
TGCAGCAGTACTACGCCCAGAGCTGAGCGGTTTTGTGTCAGTGTGTTGCAGTGCGCGTCTGCGTGCGCAGGCTGACGCTGGCCTCGTCAAAGTATTGGCTGGATTGTTGCCGGATTGCATTGCGTATTCTGGCAAGCGGCCAGTCCGGTTTCAGCAGACCGTTTTGCCGTGGTTTGCCGGGCAGGGCGGTTTGCCGGTCGCTGGCGAACACATACAATGTTTCCTTGCCATAGGGCGCATCCACGCGAAACTGAAAACCGGCATCGTTTGCAGGCAGCGGGATGAATAAATCAGCCTGATAAAAATTATCCGCCTGTTCGGCATTGGGAACGACCTGGTATGACTGCCCGCTGGCGTCGACATAGATGGCGGTAATGTAGGCGTCCCGATCCAGTGTCAGTAAAAAAGAAATGATATCGCCCTGGGTAAAGGTCTGGTTGTCACCAAGGTAGGTGGTCACTTCCAGACCGGCAGGTTGCAGCGGCTTGTCCGACGCCATCGCATGGCCGGTGTACAGCAGCAGGCAGCAAACCGTTCCGGCGAGTAAGCGTTTGAACGATGACATCACGTGACCGGCGTTAGTCCAGGCTGAATGTGTGGGTGTAACCCACAAACAGCGCGTTGACGGAATAGTCCTGTTTGCTGCCGTTGTTATGGGTAAAGGCATAGTCGCGGAACTTGAATCCCATGTTAATGTGATTGCTGTTGTCCAGCGCATAAACCGCGCCCAGCTCCAGCGCGGTGTTGTCACCACTGCCTACGATGTTGTCATTACTGTCCTTGATATCGCCATCGCTGACAAAACCGAATGCGCCATAAAATGTCCAGTATTCGTTATGGGGAAAAAAACCGGTTACGCCCAGTCCCAGACCGGAAAAAGTCTGTTCGTAACTGTTATTGCGCCAGTTGTTGCTTACCGCCTTGATGTCGAGAAAAACCGAAACCTGCGGCCACACGTAATAACCAACCAGCAGGTCAAAATCATTTTGTTCAATCACGCCCGAGCCAGCGGGGATGCGGCCGGTGGTGGTGAACTGATCCGGCGTGCCACCGCTGAATTCATACTCGCCACCTTGCAGATTGAGGCCGGTATAAAACCGGTCCAGCCGGTAAGATGCGTTCAGCGCAAACTGGCTGCCTTTATCACTTTCAAATGTGTTACCCGTACCGTTGTCACCCTGCCAGCCAGCGCCGAGCAGTTTCACGCCAACTGAAATGCTTTCGGCGGCGCGCACGGGATGGCTGAGCAGGCAGGCGAGCATCAGGGGGTAGAGCAATGTTCGGTTATTCATCATCATTGTCCATGTTTACAGCGTTGGAATCGGAATCGCATCGCGGGTTTGCTTGTTGACAGCAGGTGCGGGCTGCGCTGCCGGTTTGCTGGCAGGCTTCACATTGACTTTAACCTTGACCTTGTCCGCAGGCACGCCATCAACAACGACATCGAGTTTGATAAAAATAAATTCACCCAGCTCGTCACCTGCGCCGGCCAGCACACCGCTTTCCGGCACTTGGTCGACATTGTTGGCCACCGCCTGCTTGACGCTGTTGGACAGCTCGCTCACTGTCAGCATGGGTTTGTCATTGTGCTTGAGCTCGTTAAGCAGAAAATAGGTGAAAGGTGAATGGCCGGATGACTGGTAATTGTCATCCACAAATTCCGTGCCGCCAGCGGTCACGATTTGCACGCTTTT
>JALWPK010000068.1 GCA_026995045.1 Gammaproteobacteria bacterium
GGCAAAAGCCAGCACGAAGTCAAAAAACTGATTGCCGGGCCATCAGTCTATGTGTGTGATGAATGTGTCGAGCTGTGCAACGACATCATTCGCGAGGAGATGGAAGAGGAATCCACCACCGCGATTCGCAAACTGCCCACCCCGCAGGAAATCAACGCTATTCTGAATGACTATGTCATTGGCCAGGATCGCGCCAAAAAAGTGCTGTCGGTTGCGGTGTACAACCACTACAAGCGTCTTGAAGTCAAACACAAAAAAGACGAAATCGAATTATCCAAGAGCAACATTCTGCTGATTGGCCCCACCGGTTCGGGCAAAACCCTGCTGGCGGAAACGCTGGCGCGCCTGCTCAATGTGCCGTTCACCATCGCCGACGCCACCACCCTGACCGAAGCCGGTTATGTGGGCGAGGATGTGGAAAACATCATCCAGAAGCTGCTGCAAAAATGCGACTACGATGTCGAAAAGGCGCAGACCGGCATCGTGTATATCGACGAAATCGACAAGATTTCCCGCAAGTCGGACAACCCCTCCATCACCCGCGACGTATCGGGCGAAGGCGTGCAGCAGGCGCTGCTCAAACTGATTGAAGGCACGGTGGCCTCGGTGCCGCCACAGGGTGGCCGCAAGCATCCGCAGCAGGAATTTTTGCAGGTGGATACCTCCAACATCCTGTTCATCTGCGGCGGCGCATTCGCCGGCCTCGACAAGGTGATTCGCGACCGCTCTGAAAAAACCGGCATCGGCTTTGGCGCCGAAGTGCGCAGCAAGGAGCAGGACAATCGCGCCAGCGGCGAAATTTTGCAGGATCTGGAAGCCGATGACCTGATTCATTACGGCCTGATTCCCGAATTTGTCGGCCGTCTGCCCGTGGTCGCCACGCTGGAAGAGCTGGACGAAGACGCCCTGGTGACCATTCTCACCCAGCCCAAGAATGCGCTGGCCAAGCAGTACGCCAAGATGATTGAAATGGAAAACTGCGAGCTGGATCTGCGCGAGGACGCGCTCAAGGCCATCGCCAAAAAGGCGATGGAGCGCAAAACCGGCGCGCGTGGCCTGCGAACCATTCTGGAAAATGTCTTGCTCGACACCATGTACGAGCTACCCTCTACCGAAGGCGTGTCTAAAGTTGTCATCGATGAAGCCGTTATCAATGGTGACTCACAGCCGTATCTGGTGTACGAAGGCGGCGAAAAACAGCAGCTCAGCAGCAGCAACAACTAGCCGCTACAGGCCGCGCACCCCGAATCAACCCCGGCAGGACGCCGACCCGACCTTGAAACGGCGGGTTTTGCCCCCATTAACGGGGCTAAATGCGACAACACAAAGAGGCAATTATGGCCACGACAGGCGACACTGACTTCCCTGCAACCCAACCCCCCCAGGTTCCCGTTCTTCCACTGCGCGACGTGGTGGTTTACCCCCACATGGTTATCCCGCTGTTCGTGGGCCGTGAAAAATCCATCCAGGCGCTGGACGCCGCCATGGCCGACAACAAGCAGATTCTGCTGGTGGCGCAAAAAAGCGCTGATATCGACGAGCCAGGCGTAAACGATGTGCACGAAATCGGCACGCTGGCGACCATCCTGCAGTTGCTGAAACTGCCCGACGGCACCATCAAGGTGCTGGTCGAAGGCGCGCAGCGCGCCCGCGTGTTCAACATGGAAGAAGAAAGCAACGAATTTTTTGTCGCCAGCTATGAGTTGCTGGAAGACAAAACGCCGAAAGACGAGCGTGAACTGGACATTCTGTCACGCTCCATCCTCAGCGCGTTTGACCAGTACGTCAAACTCAACAAAAAGGTCCCGGCGGAAATCCTGACCTCGCTGGCGGGCATCGACGAGCCATCGCGGCTGTCCGACACCATCGCCGCGCACATGTCGCTCAAGCTCGATGAAAAACAGAAAGTGCTCGAAATCGCCGATGTGCACGAGCGCATGGAATACCTGATGAGCCTGATCGACGCCGAAATCGATTTGCTGCAAATCGAAAAGCGCATCCGCGGCCGCGTCAAACAGCAGATGGAAAAAAGCCAGCGCGAGTATTATCTGAACGAGCAGATGAAGGCGATTCAGAAAGAGCTGGGCGAAATGGAAGATGCGCCCAACGAAATCGAAGAGCTGGAACAGCGCATCGAAAAGGCCGGCATGAGCAAGGAAGCGAAGAAAAAGGCTATTGGCGAACTCAACAAGCTGAAGATGATGTCGCCCATGTCCGCCGAAGCGACGGTGGTGCGCAACTACATCGACTGGCTGTGTGACTGCCCGTGGAAGAAGAAATCCAAAATCAAGAACGACCTGGCCAAGGCCGAGCAGATTCTCAATGACGACCATTATGGTCTGGAAAAGGTCAAGGAGCGCATTCTCGAATACCTCGCCGTGCAGCAGCGCGTCAAACAGCTGAAAGGGCCGATTCTGTGCCTGGTGGGGCCGCCGGGCGTGGGTAAGACTTCACTGGGGCGCTCCATCGCGCGCGCCACTGGCCGCAAATACACCCGCATGGCGTTGGGTGGTGTGCGTGACGAGTCTGAAATTCGCGGCCACCGCCGCACCTATATCGGCTCGCTGCCGGGCAAGGTGATTCAGAACCTGTGCAAGGTGGGCACCCGCAATCCGCTGTTCCTGCTCGATGAAATCGACAAGATGGCGGCCGACTTCCGTGGCGACCCGGCTTCGGCGCTGCTCGAAGTGCTCGACCCGGAGCAGAACCATACCTTTGCCGACCATTACCTTGAAGTCGACTTTGACCTGTCGGATGTCATGTTCGTGGCCACCGCTAACTCGATGAACATTCCGGGGCCGTTGCTCGACCGCATGGAAGTGATTCGCCTGCCGGGTTACACCGAAGACGAAAAAGTGCAGATTGCGAAAAACTACCTGCTGCCCAAGCAGATGGAAAACAACGGTCTGAAAGACGATGAGCTCAAGGTCAGCGACAGCGCCTTGCGCGACATCGTTCGCCTGTACACCCGTGAAGCGGGCGTGCGCGGCCTCGAGCGCGAGCTGGCCAAAATCTGTCGCAAGGTGGTGAAAAACATTCTGCTTGACCCCAATACCAAAGCCGCGCATGTTACACCGCGCAACCTGGAAAAATTCCTTGGCGTCAAACGCTTCCGTTATGGCGTGGCGGAGGAAAACGATCAGGTCGGTCAGGTGAATGGTCTAGCCTGGACCGAAGTCGGCGGCGAACTGCTGACCATCGAAGCGGCGGTCATGCCGGGCAAGGGCAAGTTCACCCACACCGGCCAGCTCGGCGACGTGATGCAGGAATCGATTCAGGCGGCGATGACGGTGATTCGCAGCCGTTCCGCCTCGCTGGGTCTGGAGAAGGGTTTTCAGGAAGACAAGGACATCCACATCCATGTGCCGGAAGGCGCTACGCCGAAAGACGGCCCCAGCGCCGGCATCGGCATGTGCACCGCGCTGGCCTCGGTGCTGACCAATATTCCGGTGAAAGCCAATGTCGCCATGACCGGCGAAATCACCCTGCGTGGTGAAGTATTGCCCATCGGCGGCCTCAAGGAAAAACTGCTGGCGGCGCATCGCGCCGGCATCACCACGGTGATTATTCCGCACGAAAATGAAAAAGATTTGGCTGAAATTCCAAAAAACATTCTGTCCAAACTGGATGTGAAACCGGTGCGCTGGATTGACGAAGTGCTGGAAATCGCATTGGTGGAAATGCCGACTCCACTTGAAGAGCCGGAGGTAAGTGACGGAAAGACAAGCACAAGTGACAAAGGCAAGAAAGCCAGCGCTGCGGTCAGGCACCACTGATTGGCTTGTCTCGCCGCCGCGCAGGGGCGCGCCGGTGATCGATTTATTCCACGCAATTACAAACTTTCAGGTCTTGTTTTTCCCCGTCAAATCATGCTTAATCGTTGACACAGCGCTGTGTGCTCTGTATAAAACGCCCACGGCAAGGCTGTACTGACACGGCTCTGGTGTTGCAAGACAGAATGTGTGTCGCTGGCAGACATGTCAATTGCTGACCTCGGCAAGGTAACCAATCCTTACCCCTGAAACGTGCTGTCGTTAACAACAATAACTAACCACCTCAACATGGGAAATTTCAATGAATAAAACTGAATTGATTGATGCTGTCGCTGAAGCGGCAGGTTTGTCCAAAGCTGATGCCACTCGCGCGCTGGAAGCCGTGCTGAATTCGATTACGGACTCTCTCAAAAAAGGTGATCAGGTCAGCCTGGTCGGTTTTGGTTCTTTCCTGGTTCGTCATCGCAACGCCCGCACCGGTCGCAACCCGCAGACTGGCGCCGAGATCAATATTGCCGCCGCCAATGTGCCTGCATTTAAGCCTGGAAAAGCTTTGAAAGACGCTGTAAACTAGCGCGCTTTCTGGCGGGGTGGTTAGCTCAGCTGGTAGAGCGTCGCCCTTACAAGGCGAATGTCGGGGGTTCGATCCCCTCACCACCCACCATTTCGGACCGGTAGTTCAGCTGGTTAGAATGCCGGCCTGTCACGCCGGAGGTCGCGGGTTCGAGTCCCGTCCGGTCCGCCATTTTTGTTGTGAGCAGGTCACATTTCCTCAATGTGATTCTGCTTGCTCACTCCCACTTATGTATAATCCACGCTGGATCCGGCCACGTTGCTATGACGACATCGTCTCACTGCGGCCGCACATAACTTCAGGCTTGTCATTATGCTGTTAGCAATCAACGAAAAAATCAAAGGTTGGCTGGGCGGCGCTATCATTGCGCTCATTGCCCTGCCGTTTGCTTTGTGGGGAATCCAGTCATACATCGGTGGCGGTGAACAACTGATTGCCGCCTCGGTAGACGACCGGGAAATCAGCCTGCGGGAACTCGACAAGACCGCATCGCTGTTGCGTCAGGAAATGCAAAGCCGCAGCCAGCTGCCGCCCTCCGACATCATTGTCAAAAAGCGCGCACTGGACCAGTTGGTGAACACCGCACTTCTGGAGCAGGCCAGTTTCGAGCAGGGGTATCGCATCTCCGATGCTTACCTCGCCGCCAAAACCCGGCAGATATTTACCCGCGACGGCAAGTTCGACAAGGATTACTTCATCGCCGCGCTACAGTCGCAGGGTATGACGCCAGCGGTTTTTGAGCAGCGTTATCGCAGTGAACTGCGCGTGTCGCAAATGCGCGACGCTATCATGACGCCGGCCATTGTCAGCGACGCCGATACGCGCAAGATTATCGAACTGCAAAAGCAGGAGCGTGAATTCCGCTGGCTCAAACTCAATATCGACAAGCTCGCCAACGACGTTACGATCACCGATGACGAAATCGAGACATACTACAAGTCGCGGCAGAACCAGTTTATGACGCCTCAGCAGGTCAGCATCGAGTATGTCGAGCTGACGCCTGAGGCGCTGTCCGATGTCAGCATTGATGAGAGCCAGATTGAAGGCCTGTATCAGGAATATGTCGCCTCGGCCAAGCAACGTGAAGAACGCAAGGCGCGTCATATTTTGATTGCCAGTGGCGACGACAAGAGCAAGGCGCGTGAAACCCTTGTCGACATCCAGAAAAAATTGCAACAGGGTGAGGATTTTGCCGCGCTGGCGAAACAGTATTCTGATGATCCGGGTTCGGCGGAGCAGGGCGGCGATCTGGGCTGGGTGGAAACCGGACAAATGGTGAAGCCGTTTGAAGACGCTCTGTACAAACTCAACAAAGGCGAAACCAGCGACATCGTTGAAACCGAATTCGGTTATCACCTGATCAGACTTGATGATGTGCGTGGCGCAGAGATCAAAACGCTGGCGGAGATGCGCGACGAGCTGGTTGAAAAACTGAAAAAAGAAGCCACTGACAATGCTCTTTATGAACTGAGCGAAGTGATGGCCACCACCGCCTACGAAAATCCTGACAGTCTGGACGCCGTGGCGCAAGCCGTCAGCCAGCCGGTCAAAACCTCCGAGCTGTTTACCCGTAACGCTGGCGCCGGCATCGCCGGAAACGATGCGGTGCGTAAGGCCGCTTTTTCCGGCGCCGTGTTGCAGCAGGGTGAAAACAGCGACTTGATTGAAGTGAGTCCGAATCATGTGCTGGTGTTGCGCGTCAAACAGAATGTGGAAGCGGCGCCGGTGCCGCTGGAGACGGTGAAAAACACGATTGCCGAAACCCTGCGCATAACCAAAGGCCAGCAAGCAGTCAGTAAAATTGCCGATGAGATCATT
The DNA here is from genome assembly GCA_026995045.1 of Gammaproteobacteria bacterium. Lineage (GTDB taxonomy): Bacteria > Pseudomonadota > Gammaproteobacteria > SZUA-229 > SZUA-229 > S139-92. Next base: position 6,166 of record JALWPK010000068.1, read on the forward strand.
GCCAAACTCAAACAGGGTGTTGCCGTGCAGGATGTGTTGCAGGACGGCGTGGTCGACCAGGGCAGTAAGACGGTCAGCAATAAAACGCAGGGCGATTTTGATATATCTTTTGTCCGGCAGGTCATGACCATGGCGCCGCCGGCTGATGACAAACCGTCCTACAAGGCAATCAATATGAGCACAGGCGATGTTGCGGTGGTGATTCTGGACAAGGTGATTTATCCGCAAACCGTTACTGACGAGGAAATGGCGGCGATCAAGTCGCGCTTCAAGCGCGCCCGCGCGACCGAGGACTTTGCGCTTGTGGTGGATGCGCTCAAGTCCAAAGCCGATATTTATATCAACAAAAAAGTGTTTGAGCAGGAATAAGTTCCTGATGACATGACGCCACTGTCCCGCTTACCGCTGCACTGGCAGATCCTGATTGCGCTGGCGCTGGCGGCGGTCGCCGGCCTGGCGCTGCAGCCGGACAGCGAGTTGTTTGGCGTGTCCTTTTTCGCCATGTGCAGCTTTCTCGGCACACTGTTTCTCAATGCGCTGAAAATGCTGATTGTGCCATTGGTCACCGCATCTATCATCTGCGGCATGATGGAGCTGTCGGCGGAGCACCTCGGCCGCCTCGGCGGAAAAACCCTGTTGTATTACGCCACCACCAGCCTGTTCGCCATCCTGATTGGGCTGTTTATGGTGAACCTCATGCAGCCCGGCTTGATCGATGGCGAGCCGGTGAAAGACATGATTGGCCTAGCCGCAGAAACAGACAATGTGTTGCAAAAAGTGGATGGCCGCGGCGCCGGGGATATCGCTGAAGTGTTTTTACGCATGGTGCCAGCGAACATTGTTGCTGCAGCAGCACAGGGGCAGATGCTTGGGTTGATATTTTTCAGCTTGCTGTTTGGCTATTTCATCAATACGCTGAAAGGCGACAGCCAGCGCACCCAGAAACAGTTCTGGCGCGGTTTGCTCGACATCATGATGGCGATGACCAATCTGGTGATGAAGTTTGCGCCCATTGGTGTGTTTGCGCTGGTTACCAAGGTCATACTGGTGTCCGGGTTGGAAGCTTTCAGGCCGCTGGCGTGGTTTTTCTTTACTGTTATCGCCGCATTGTCGGTTCACATGTTTGTATTGCTGCCACTGATTCTCAAGTTTATTGCGCGGGTCAGGCCGTCCTTGCATTTCAAGGCGATGATGCCGGCGCTGCTGACCGCGTTTTCCACCAGTTCGTCTTCCGCCACCCTGCCGATTACCATAGATTGCGTGGAACAGCGCGCGGGGGTGTCCAACACCGTCACCGGCTTTACCCTGCCGCTGGGCGCAACTGTCAACATGGACGGCACTGCATTGTATGAGTGTGTCGCCGCCATGTTTATCGCGCAGGCTTACGGCTTGCAGCTCGACATGGTGACGCAGTTTACGATTGTGCTGATTGCGCTGCTGACCTCGATTGGCGTGGCCGGCATTCCGTCAGCCAGTCTGGTGGCGATTACCATCATTCTGGGCGCGATTGGGTTACCGCTGGAAGCGGTGGGGTTGATTCTGGTGGTCGATCGCGTGCTGGACATGTGCCGCACCGCGGTCAATGTGTTCAGCGATTCCTGCTGCGCGGTGACCATTGCGCGTATCGAAGGCGAGCAAACCGCGCTTCTGGACAATCCTCGTCCGGCATAAAAAACGCCCGCGAATGCGGGCGTTTTGCTTTTCTGTTTTTGCGCTGACTCAGGCTTTCTGAATCTCGCCCAGCAAACCGGCGGTGTGATAACCGGCGTCGACATAGGTGACTTCGCCGGTGATGCCGCTGGCCAGATTCGAGCACAGGAAGGCGGCGCAGTTGCCGACTTCGTCGATGGTGATGTTGCGGTGCAGCGGCGCGCTTTGCTCGACATGCGCGAGGATGGTGTTGAAACCGGAAATGCCCTTGGCCGCCAGGGTTTTGATTGGCCCGGCGGAAATCGCATTGACGCGAATGCCTTCCGGCCCCAGCGAGTGCGCCAGATAGCGCACATTGGCTTCCAGGCTGGCCTTGGCCAGACCCATCACATTGTATCCGGGGAAGGCGCGCACCGCGCCGAGATAGCTGAGGGTGAGAATGGCGGCGTCTTCACGATTCTGCATCATGTGGCGGCCAGCCTTGGCAATCGCCGCCAGCGAATAGGAGCTGATATCGTGCGCCTGGTTGAAGCCTTCGCGGGTGAGGTTGTCCAGATAATCGCCCTCCAGCATTTCCTTGGGCGCGAACGCCACCGAGTGCACGATTACATCCAGCGAATCCCAGTAGTCGTCCAGATGCTCGAACACCGCTTCGATGTCTTCGTCTTTTTCCACGTCGCAGGGAATAACAATGTCGGAATCACATTCGCCCGCCAGTTTTTCCACGCGTTCGCGCAGGCGGTCACCCATGTAGGTAAAAGCCAGATCAGCGCCTTCGCGGTGCATGGCCTTGGCGATGCCCCAGGCAATGGATCGATTGCTGGCGACGCCGAAAATCAGCGCGCGTTTGCCTGTCATGAATCCCATATGTGTCTCCCCGTGATTATGCTGTAAACTTGATTGGGCGCCGCGGCGGCGTCAATTTCTGTCACCGCCGCAACAGCGTATATTGGCGCCCAATGTTAGGCGGATTTTGCAGCGAAAACAATAAAAATAATGACGGAGTTTCTGTTTCAGCAAGTCGGGCGAATTGGTCTGTGTGCGCTATTGTACCTTGCCGCTTTGCATTGGAGCGCGCCAGCACAGGCGGTGTCGTCGATGGCAATGGGCTACACGCCGAAATATGCCGAAAACTTCGAACATTTCGATTACGTCAATCCCAACGCCAAAAAAGGCGGCGCGCTGACGTTGTCGGCGTTTGGCACCTTTGACAGCCTCAACCCGTTTTTGCTCAAGGGCATTTCCGCCGCCGGTCTCGGTGAACTGGTGTTCGAATCCCTGCTGGAAAAAAGCCTGGATGAGCCGTTCAGCGAATACGGCTTGCTGGCGGATGATTTTTCACTGGCCGATGACGGCCTCTCCGCCACCTTTCATCTCAACCCGAAAGCGCGTTTCAGCAACGGCAAGCCGGTGCTGGCGGAAGATGTCAAATTCTCGTTCGACATGCTGATGAGCAAACAGGCGCATCCGCAATATCGCATCTATTATGGCGATGTTGACCGGGTCGAGGTGCTGGATGAGCGCACCGTGCGCTTTGTGTTCAAACAGAAAAACCCCGAGCTGCATTTGATTGTCGGTGAAATCCCCGTGTTTTCACGTGACTGGCTCCAGGGTAAAACCTTCAAGGACGCGGCGGAAATCAAACCGGTCGCCAGCGGGCCTTATGTGGTCGACAAGTACGAAATCGGCAAATACATTCACTTCAAACGCAACCCCGATTACTGGGCAAAGGATTTGCCGGTGCGCAAGGGCATGTACAATTTCGACCGCATCGTGTTCAAGTATTACAAGGACACCACCATCGCGCTGGAAGCGTTCAAGGCCGGCGAGTTTGATTTCTTTTATGAAAACTATTCCAAGCGCTGGGCGCGGGATCATGTCGGCCCCAAATACGAATCGGGTGAAATTATCAAGAAAGAACTGCCGCACAGCAACAACGCCGGCATGCAGGGCTTCGCCATCAATACCCGGCGTGACAAGTTCAGGGACGTGCGCGTGCGCAAGGCGCTGTCGCTGGCGTTTGATTTCGCCTGGTCGAACAAGCATTTGTTCTATAACCAGTATGTGCGCGCCTACAGTTATTTCAGCAACAGCGAACTGGCCTCATCCGGCTTGCCGCAGGGCGACGAGCTGGCCTTGCTGGAAAAATACCGCGACCGGTTGCCAGCGCGCGTGTTTAACGAAGTGTGGCGGCCGCCTTCCACCGATGAGCCGGGCGCATTGCGTCGCAACCTGATTCAGGCGCGTGACCTGCTGCGCGAGGCCGGCTGGACGGTGCGGGATGGCGTGCTGAAAAACGCCAAAGGCGAAGCTTTTGTGATTAACGTGTTGTTGATACAGAAAGGCTTTGAGCGCATCTTTGCGCCGTATGCAAAAAATCTCGCCAAGCTGGGTATTGAACTGGATTACCGCACAGTCGACGCATCATTATATGAACGCCGCGCCAAGTCATTCGATTTTGACATGATGGTGACCAGCTTTCCGGCGTCGATGTCGCCGGGTAACGAATTGCGAAACATGTTCAGCTCGGAAGCAGCCGACACCGAAGGCTCGCGCAATTATCCCGGCATAAAAGACCCGGTGGTGGACGCGTTGATTGATGCTGTCATTAATTCGCCGAACCGTAAACGACTGGTCACCGCCGCGCACGCGCTCGACCGGGTATTGCTGCACGGTGAATACCTGGTGCCGAACTGGTTTATCAACAAGCACCGCATTGCTTATCGTGATATTTTCGGCATTCCCGGCACCTTGCCGTTGTACTACGAACCGGACAGCTGGCTGCTGAAAAGCTGGTGGATGAAATAATCATGTGGCCCTATATCTTCAAACGCCTGTTATTGATGATACCAACGCTGTTCGGCGTGATGCTGATTACCTTTGCCGTCACCCAGTTTGTGCCGGGCGGGCCGGTCGAGCAGTTGATTTCACAACTGGAAGGCAAGCACGCCGCGGGCGAAGCCAGCAGCGGCGCGCAGGGGTTGTATCGCGGCGCCACCGGGCTGGATGAAGAACGCATCAAGGAAATCCAGGCGCTGTACGGTTTTGACAAGCCGGTACACGTGCGTTTTTTCGAGATGATGAAAAACTACCTCACTTTCGATTTCGGCGAAAGTTATTTTCATAACAAGTCGGTTATCGAACTGGTGGCGTCAAAGCTGCCGGTGTCAATCAGTCTGGGGTTGTGGACGTTCTTTATTGTTTATCTGACCTGCATCCCGCTAGGTATCGCCAAGGCGGTGCGCGATGGCAGCGCGTTTGATGTCGCCACCAGCACGCTGATATTGATTGGTTATTCGATTCCCGGTTTTGTGCTTGGCATTGCCCTGCTGGTGCTGTTCGGTGGCGGCAGTTTCTGGGATGTGTTCCCGTTGCGCGGGCTGGTGTCGGATAACTGGGAACAGCTGAACTGGTTCGACAAGATTCTGGATTACCTGTGGCACATGGTGTTGCCGATTACCGCCTCGGTGATTGGCAGTTTTGCGGTGATGACCATGCTGACCAAAAACAGTTTTCTGGAAGAAATCCGCAAGCAGTATGTGCTGACTGCGCGCGCAAAAGGCCTGAGCGAAAACCGCGTGCTGTATCACCATGTGTTCCGCAACGCGATTATTCCGCTGGTCACCGGTTTTCCGGCCGCCTTTATTGGCGCGTTTTTTACTGGCAGCCTGCTGATCGAAACCATTTTCTCTCTGGACGGGCTGGGCCTGCTGTCCTACGAGTCGGTGTTGAAGCGTGATTACCCGGTGGTGCTGGGCACTTTGTATCTGTTTACCCTGCTGGGGCTGGTCGCCAAATTGCTGGCGGATATCAGCTATGTGCTGATTGACCCGCGGATTCATTTTGAATCGGTAGATAAGGGATGAGCATGGCGTCTGATACGACCGGCATTGTGAATCTGTCGCCCAACCAGCGCGCCTGGTTGCGTTTCAAGTCCAACCGCCGTGGTTATGTCAGCCTGTGGGTGTTTGGCATTCTGTTTGGCGTCAGCCTGTTTGCCGAAGTCATCTGCAACGACAAGCCGCTGCTGGTGTATTACAACGGCGAGTTTTATTTTCCGATTGTGCAGGCCTATCCGGAAACCACTTTTGGCGGCGACTTTGAAACCGAAGCGGATTATTCCGATCCCTACGTCAAGCAGCTGATCACCCGCGGCGACAACTGGGCGATTGAACCGTTGATTCCCTACAGTTACAACACCATCAACTTCAACAGCGACTTGCCCAACCCGGCGCCGCCTTCCGAACATAACCTGCTGGGCACCGATGACCGTGGCCGTGACGTGTTTGCGCGCCTGCTTTACGGTTTTCGCCTGTCGGTGCTGTTCGCCTTTGCGCTCACCGCGATTGGCGTGTTCATCGGCATTGTCGCCGGCGCGGTGCAGGGTTATTTTTCCGGCAAGGTGGATTTGATCATGCAGCGTTTGATCGAAGTGTGGTCTTCGATGCCGGAACTGTATTTGTTGATCATCTTTTCTTCCATTTTTCAGCCCAGCATCTGGCTGCTGATTATATTGCTGTCACTGTTCGGCTGGATGGGTTTGTCGGATTATGTGCGTGCTGAATTCCTGCGTGGCCGCAATCTGGATTATGTGCGCGCGGCTCGCGCGATGGGGCTGGGCAACCTGGCGATTATGCGGCATCATCTTTTGCCCAACAGCATGGTGCCGGTAATTACCTTTTTGCCGTTCCGCATCAGCGGCTCGATTCTGGCGCTGACCAGTCTGGATTTTCTGGGTCTGGGCGTGCCGCCCAGCACCCCCAGCCTGGGCGAGCTGCTGTCGCAGGGCAAGGAAAACATCGAGGCCTGGTGGTTGTCATTGAGCACCTTTATTGTGCTGGTTGGCGCCCTCATGTTGTTGATCTTCATTGGTGAAGCGCTGCGTGAAGCGCTGGATACAAGGAAGTAGCTGATGAGCGAGACATTGTTAAATATCGATAACCTCAGCGTGCGCTTCGCCACCCAGCAGGGCAACGTGGAAGCGGTGCGGCATGTCAGTTTTGACATCAACAAGGGGCAAACCGTGGCGCTGGTGGGGGAGTCCGGCTCGGGCAAATCGGTGACCGCGCTGTCGATATTGCGCCTGCATGATGAAAACAGCGTGTCCTATCCCGGCGGCGCGATTCGTTTTGAGGGAGAGAATCTGCTGCAACTGGACAGTGAAACCATGCGCCACTATCGCGGCAAAAAAATCGCGATGATTTTTCAGGAGCCGATGACTTCGCTGAATCCGGTGCACACCATCGGCGAGCAGTTGACCGAATCCTTGCTGGTGCACGAGCCGCTGGACAAGGCCGAAGCAGAAAAACAATGCATCGCGTTGCTGCAACGCGTCGGCATACGCGAGCCACAAAAGCGTTTGCATGATTTTCCGCACATGCTGTCCGGCGGCCAGCGCCAGCGTGTGATGATTGCCATGGCGCTGGCCTGTGGCCCTGAACTGCTGATTGCCGATGAGCCCACCACTGCGCTCGATGTGACCATTCAGCGCCAGATACTGGAACTGTTAATGGATATTCAGCAGGAGCGCGGGCTTTCCATTCTGCTGATTACACATGATCTGAATCTGGTGCGGCATTATGCCGACCACGTGTGCGTGATGAACGACGGTGAAATTGTCGAACAAAACACCACAGACGCCCTGTTTGCTGCACCGCAACATGACTACACACAATACCTGCTCGCCAGCGAACCCGATCAGCGCATCACCACGGTGGCGCCGGACTCTGAAACCATTCTCACCGCCAGTCACATCAAGTGTTATTTCCCGATTACCAAAGGATTTTTCAACCGCAAGGTGGGGGAAGTACGCGCAGTGGATGACATTGACGTGCAACTGCACAAGGGTGAGACGCTGGGCATTGTCGGCGAATCCGGCTCCGGCAAAACCACGCTTGGGCTGGCCTTGCTGCGGCTGGTGCAATCCAGCGGACACATCAAGTTTCGCGGACATACGATTTCCGATTACCGGGAAAAACAGATGCGTCCGCTGCGGCGTTACTTTCAGGTCGTGTTTCAGGACCCGTTTTCCTCGTTGTCGCCGCGCATGACGGTCGACCAGATATTGTCCGAGGGTTTGTTGCTGCATTTTCCGCACATGGACAAGTCCGCCAGACAGAAAAAAATCGCCGACACCCTGCATGAAGTTGGTCTGGATACCGATGTGCTGTGGCGATATCCGCATGAATTTTCCGGCGGCCAGCGCCAGCGCATCGCGATTGCCCGCACCATGGTGCTGGAGCCGGAAGTGGTGTTGCTGGACGAGCCCACCAGTGCGCTGGACGTGTCGGTGCAAAAACAGGTGTTGACGCTGCTGGCCAGCCTGCAGCAAAAACATAATCTCAGCTATCTGTTTATCAGTCACGATTTGCGCGTGGTGCGCGCCATGTCGCACCGGGTGATGGTGATGCGCGCCGGCAAGGTGGTGGAGACAGGTGACGTTGAGGCCGTATTTGACCATCCCCGCCAGGACTACACCAGGGAACTGGCAAAAGCTTCACTCTATCAGTAACGTCGCCGACGCCGGTTTGCCGGCGGGTTTGAGTCTATACTCGTGCTATTCATTCTGCTTTATCGCTTTGGGCTATGCTGGCAAATATCAGGCAGTACATCTTCATTGTATTTCTTTTTCTGGGAGCAATCGCTGTGCTCGTCTATTTTTCAGCCAGTGACCACCTGGAAGATTTCGAAGAATACCACGCCAGTCTGGCGCGCGGGGCTACGGCGCATGGCAAGGACGTGATCGAGCTTTATCTATCGAACCTGCGCCATGCAATCAATGTGTTTGCAAGGCAACATTTCCGGCAAATCCGTGCGCTGGCCACTGAACCGTACAATCAGAAACGTTTTACCGAACTGGAGTTGTCGCTAAAGCATTTTTTTCCGGATGTCCATACATTTGCCATCGCTGATAGTAAGGGTGATGTCATTCTGGAAGATAAGAAAGGCTTTATTGGTAAGGGTTGCAAGCAGAATATTCGCTTGTTTGCGCTGGATAGCAGCAAGTCTGAGTCCGGTTTGCGGATGCATTTTGACATGTTTGATTATCATTTTGACATGATGATGCCGGTGCTTTTGAAAGATGGCAAGCCGGCCATTTTTTTTGTTACCTTCAGGCCGGACAAGCTGACTCGTTATCTGGCTTCGGCGCAACCCGAAAACCACACCATGTATATTATCAAGAATGATGGCAGCAATCAGATTGAACTGGGCGTAAAGGGAGCCAGTATCAAGCCGGAACGTGACCCTGTATTGTCAGGGAAGGATATGCATCGGGTGCGGTTTCGGCGTCATATTAAGAATACACAATGGGATATTGTCGATCTTATAGATACTGGAATGTGGCAAAGTGAATTTCGTCAGGTATTGATGCAAAGCCTGATTGTGTTTACCCTGTTTGTTGGTGGTGGTTTTGCCTCCTTGTTTAAAATTGCATCGATTGAGAATGAGCGTAAGGACACCCGGCAAAAATTGATTGAGCATGAACAGGAACTGGAGCGAACGGTTCATGAACGCACTCAAGCGTTGATGAAAGCAAACGAGCGGCTGGAGCATCTTTCATTGTCCGACGGTTTGACCGGTATCGCTAACCGCCGGCATTTCGACGCCATTCTGAACCGTGAAATCGGCCGCGCCAACCGTGAAAACAAACCGCTGTCGCTGCTGCTGTTCGACATCGATTTCTTTAAAAACTACAACGATTGTGAAGGTCATCTGGCCGGGGATGATTGCCTGCGCAAGATTGCCAAAGCGGTGGATGCCGAATTCAAGCGCGGCGGCGATCTCACCGCGCGTTACGGCGGCGAGGAATTCGCCATCATCCTGCCCGGCTCAGACGCCACTGAAATGCAGCGACAGGCCGAGCGCGTGCGTGAAATCATCTGGAACCTGAACATCCCGCACCCCAGCTCGACAGTATCGGATCGCGTCACCGTCAGCGTCGGCGGCGCCACCCTGCGGCGCGACCAGTACAAGACCGCCAACGACCTGATCGACGAGGCGGACGAGGCGCTGTATCAGGCCAAATCCGGTGGCCGCAACAAGTACCGGGTGTATGGCGGCTGACGAGCCTGCGACGGTGTTTTCATGCCGAAAACGCTAACTCATTGTTAAATATGTCAATGTGGTTTTCCTCTATCCCTTCTGCGCCGCCAGAATACCCGCATAATACTTGACTGTTTTACTGGGTTTAGTAACATAGCATTAACCTAGTAAATTAGTCAGGAATTCAATATGCGCTTGTCAACCAAAGGTCGCTACAGCGTCACCGCGATGATGGATCTGGCCATCCACGATCAGGCCGGCCCGGTCACACTGGCGGATATTTCCCAGTGTCAGGGCATTTCATTATCGTATCTGGAGCAGCTGTTCTCGCGGCTGCGCAAGGCGGGGCTGGTCAAGGGCGTGCGCGGCCCCGGCGGCGGCTACCGGCTGGCGAAACCGGCGACGGACATCAGCATCGCGGAAATCATCACCGCGGTGGATGAAAGCGTCGATGTCACCCGTTGTAGCGGCGAAGGCAACTGTCAGGATGGCGAGCGCTGCTTGACCCATGAGCTGTGGACCGAGCTCAGCGACAGATTGTACAAGTTTCTCGATGGCATCACGCTGGCCAAATTTGTCGACCGCCCGGGCATACCGGAACTGTCGATGCAGCGTGACAAAATGATTGGCCGCTTTATCCTGGCGCGCAAGCAGGCCGAGGCGATTAACGCCGGCCGCGTGCATTCATCCTGAAGCACAACATCACGAATTAACGAGGTACTATCATGGCTTACAGTGAAAAAGTTCTGGATCATTACGAAAACCCGCGCAACGTCGGCAGTTTCGATAAAGACGAAGAAAACGTCGGCACCGGCATGGTGGGCGCGCCCGCCTGCGGCGACGTGATGAAGCTGCAAATCAAGGTGAACGACGACGGCGTGATCGAAGACGCGGTGTTCAAAACCTACGGCTGCGGCAGCGCGATTGCTTCCAGCTCGCTGCTGACCGAATGGGTCAAGGGTAAAACCCTGGACGAGGCCAAGGCGATTAAAAACACCCAGATTGCCGAGGAACTGGCGCTGCCGCCGGTGAAGATTCACTGCTCGGTGTTGGCGGAAGACGCCATCAACGCGGCGATTGAAGACTACCGCAAAAAACACGGCGAGCAGTAAGCGCACAACAGCATCCCGCAATTTCGCATCGATTGCGCATTGTTAATCCTCTGTTGAAGCCCGCCACGCGCGGGCTTTTTTTGTGGCCGCATCGGGCGGAAGGCGCGGCTCTCGGGTATAATACGCTCCCCGTTTACTGCAATACCGACAATTGAGGAAAGCCATGCTTGAGGCCTATCGTAAACACGTCGAAGAACGCGCCGCAGAAGGGTTGCCGCCGCTGCCGCTGGACGCCGCGCAGGTGGCCGAACTGGTCGAGTTGCTGAAAAATCCGCCGGCCGGTGAAGAAGACTTTTTGCTCGACTTGTTGACGCATCGCGTGCCGCCGGGCGTGGATCAGGCCGCCTATGTGAAAGCCGCTTTTCTCGCCGATGTCGCCAGGGGCAAGACTACATGCAGCCTGATTGACCCGGTGCGCGCCACCGAACTGCTGGGAACCATGCTGGGCGGTTACAACATCCAGCCATTGATTGAGTTGCTGGATAATGACGCCATCGCCGACGCCGCCGCCAAGGCGCTGTCGCACACCCTGCTGATTTACGACGCGTTTCACGATGTCGCGGAAAAGTCCGAAAGCTGCGACGCCGCCAAGCGGGTGATTCGCTCCTGGGCGGACGCCGAATGGTTTACCTCCAAACCGGAACTGGCGAAAGCCATCACCGTTACCGTGTTCAAGGCGCCGGGCGAGACCAATACTGACGATTTGTCGCCGGCGACCGAAGCCTGGAGCCGTCCGGATATTCCGCTGCACGCCAAATCCATGCTCATCAACAAGATGGAGCGTCCGCTGGAAACCATCGAGGAACTGAAAAAGAAAGGCCATCCGCTGGCCTATGTCGGCGATGTGGTGGGCACCGGCTCCTCGCGCAAGTCCGCCATCAACTCCGTGCTGTGGCACATGGGCGAGGACATTCCCTACGTGCCCAACAAACGCGAAGGCGGCGTCATTCTCGGCGGCAAGATTGCGCCCATCTTTTTCAACACCGCGGAAGATTCCGGCGCGCTGCCGATTGAATGCGACGTGTCGAAAATGGAAACCGGCGATGTCATCACCATTCGCCCGTTCGATGGCGTGGTGGAAAACGAGGCCGGCGAAACCATCGCTACCTTCGAACTGCAGCCCGACACCCTGCCGGACGAAGTGCGCGCCAATGGCCGCATTCCGCTGATTATCGGTCGCGGCCTCACCGACCGGGCGCGCGAGTTTCTTGGCGAAGGCCCGTCCGATATCTTTTTGCGACCCGCCACCGGTGAGGACACCGGCAAGGGCTTTACCCTGGCGCAGAAAATTGTCGGCAAGGCCTGTGGCGTCGAAGGCGTGCGCCCCGGCACGTATTGCGAACCCAAAATGACCACGGTAGGTTCGCAGGACACCACCGGCGCCATGACCCGCGACGAACTCAAGGAGCTGGCCTGCCTCGGCTTTTCCGCCGATCTGGTGATGCAAAGTTTCTGCCACACCGCGGCCTATCCGAAACCGGTCGATATCAAGCTGCAACATGAACTGCCCGAGTTCATCAAAAACCGTGGCGGCGTTTCCCTGCGCCCCGGCGACGGCATTATTCACTCCTGGCTCAATCGCATGATTTTGCCGGACACTGTCGGCACCGGCGGCGACTCGCACACCCGCTTCCCCATGGGCATCAGCTTCCCGGCCGGCTCCGGGCTGGTGGCCTTTGCCGCCGCGCTCGGGGTGATGCCGCTGGACATGCCGGAATCAGTGCTGGTGCGCTTCAAGGGCGAAATGCAGCCCGGCATCACCTTGCGTGATCTGGTCAACGCCATTCCCTATGTGGCGATTCAGAAAGGCCTGCTCACCGTCGAGAAAAAAGGCAAGAAGAATGTGTTCAATGGCCGCGTGTTGGAAATCGAAGGCCTGCCCGATCTCAAGCTGGAGCAGGCGTTCGAGTTTTCGGATGCCTCCGCCGAGCGTTCCGCCAACGGCTGCACCGTGCGTTTGAACAAGGAACCGATAATTGAATACCTCAATTCCAACATTACGCTGCTGAAATGGATGATCGCCAACGGCTATGAAGACAAGCGCACGCTGGAGCGCCGCATCGTCGCCATGCAGCAATGGCTGGACAATCCCGAACTGCTGGAGCCGGACGCCGACGCCGAGTATGCGGAAATCATCGAAATCGATCTGAACGAAATCACCGAGCCGCTGCTGGCCTGCCCGAACGACCCGGACGACATCAAGCCGTTGTCGGAAGTGGCGGGCGACAAGGTGGACGAAGTGTTTATCGGTTCGTGCATGACCAACATCGGCCATTACCGCGCCGCCGGCAAGGTGCTGGAAAAGGTCACCTCGATTCCGACCCGCATGTGGATCGTGCCGCCGACCAAGATGGACGAGCATCAGTTGATGGAAGAGGGTTACTACAACATCTTTGGCCGCGCCGGCGCCCGCACCGAAGTGCCGGGTTGTTCACTGTGCATGGGCAACCAGGCGCGGGTGGCGGATGGCGCCACCGTGGTGTCGACCTCGACGCGTAATTTTCCGAATCGCCTGGGCAAGGATGCAAACGTGTATCTGGCGTCCGCCGAACTGACGGCAGTGGCCGGAGTGCTGGGGCATATACCGACAGTAGACGAATATATGGACATGGTGAAATCCATCGAACCGATGGCGGATGATATTTACCGCTATCTCAACTTCGATCAGCTGGATGAATACCAGTCGGTGGCCGATGGCGTGCAGGTTGCCTTCACCGCGCAGGCCTGACGCAGGTTCCGTGTGAAAACCCTGGTATTCATTGCCTTTGGTGGCGCATTCGGCGCAGTGTTGCGTTATGGCGCTTCCAGCAGTGTGTACGCCCTGCTGGGCAGGGGGTTTCCGTATGGCACCTTGTTCGTCAATGTCGCCGGCTCGCTGCTGATAGGCGTGCTCAGTATTTTAATGCTGGAGCGCATGAGCATCGGCCCGGAATGGCGCGCGGCGGTGCTGGTCGGTGTGCTGGGTTCATTTACCACGTTCTCCACTTTTTCACTGGAAACGCTTAACCTGCTGGAGCAGGGTGAAATCACCACCGCCTTGCTGAACATGGTGGCCAGCGTGCTGCTGTGCCTGATGGCGGTCTGGCTGGGCGTGATTATCGGGAGGCAGTTATGAAAGTCAGGGTCGCCAGAATTTATGTCACCGAAGGCAAACATGTGCATGACAAGGTGTTTCGCATACTGCATGACGAGCACAAGGTGATGGGTGTGACGCTGTTTCGCGGCATATCCGGCTTTGGACGTTCCGGCGAAACCCATTCCGCTGGCCTGCTCGATATCTCGTTTGACCTGCCAGTGGTGATTGAATTTTTCGACACCGAAGACAACGTGCAACAGGCGCTGAACAGCATTGCCGATTTAATACCGGCAGGTAATGTGCTGCTGTTTGATGCAGAAAACCAATAACCCAACCCTACTGACCTTGTGACGCTCTTATGCTTGACCCCAAACTGATACGCAACCATCTGCAGGAGGTTGCCGAAAAACTGAAAACCCGCGGTTTTGAGCTGCCGGTTGAAAAACTGCAGCAGCTGGAAGAAAAACGCAAACAGTTTCAGGTGCAAACCGAAGAACTGCAGAACCTGCGCAATACCAAATCCAAATCCATCGGCAAGGCCAAGGCGGCGGGTGAAGACATTCAGCCGCTGCTGGATGAAGTGGACGGGCTGGGTGAAAAACTCGATGCCGCCAAGGCCGGCCTGGAAGAAGTGCAGCGCGAGCTGGACGGCATTTTGATGGGCGTTCCCAACCTGCCGCATGAGTCCGTGCCGGTGGGCAAGGACGAAAACGACAATGTGGAAATTCGCCGCTGGGGCGAACCGCGGCAGTTTGATTTCGAGGTGAAGGATCATGTCGACATTGGCGCGCAAAACAACCTGCTGGATTTCGAAGCTGCGACCAAGCTGACCGGTTCCCGTTATGTCGTGATGCGTGGTCAGATAGCAAAACTGCACCGTGCGCTGATTCAGTTCATGCTGGATGTGCATACTCGTGAGCATGGCTATACCGAAGTCTACGTGCCCTATATTGTCAACAGCGATAGCCTGCGTGGCACCGGCCAGTTGCCCAAGTTTGAAGAAGACTTATTTAAAATACCGAGAAAAGGATTCGAGGCTACTGATGAGAGTATCGAACGTGCAGCGGAGGGAGAGGTCTACCAGCGTGGTTCAACAGGTAGCCCTATAGCAAAGCAAAAAGACTGTTGGTATCTGATTCCCACTGCCGAAGTGCCGGTCACCAATCTGGCGCGCGGCGAGATACTCGATGCCGACAGCGTGCCGACAAAGTACGCCTGCCATACGCCGTGTTTTCGCAGTGAAGCCGGTTCCTACGGCAAGGACACGCGCGGCATGATACGCCAGCACCAGTTTGAAAAAGTCGAACTGGTGCAGCTGGTCAGCGCCGATCATGCCTGGGAGGCGCTGGAAGAACTCACCGCGCACGCCGAGGCCATACTGCAAAAACTGGAACTGCCTTACCGCGTGGTCAACCTGTGCACCGGCGACATCGGTTTTTCCGCCGCCAAAACCTACGACCTGGAAGTATGGTTGCCGGGGCAGAACGCCTATCGTGAAATTTCCTCCTGCAGCTGCTTCGGCGATTTTCAGGCGCGGCGCATGCAGGCGCGCTGGCGCAATCCCGAAACCGGCAAACCCGAACTGATCAACACCATCAACGGCTCCGGCCTCGCCATCGGCCGCACCTTGGTCGCGGTGCTGGAAAATTACCAGCAGGCCGATGGCAGTGTCGCCATTCCGGACGCGCTGCAAGCTTATATGGGTGGCGCTGACACGCTGTAGCGACGAGGTTAGTGATGCTCAGCAGCTACCGTATTATCCTGTTTGCCCTGTTGATGATGGTGCTTGCAGGCGTCATGCTGCACTTTGAACTGGCCGAGTATGTCGCCTACGCCTTGTTGGTCATCGGCTTTTTCGGCATCGGCATTGGCATTCTGCTTGGTTTTTACAGGATGATCAGGGAGCAGTGACGGCTTTGCCTGCCTGTGTACGGGTATAATCCCGCCATGCCTGATCACGCCACGAATCTTTACACCCGCGACGCCGTCGCCGCCATGGATGCGGCGGCAATTCAGTCCGGCATTGCCGGTTACACCCTGATGCGCCGCGCCGGCGCCGTCGTGTTGTCGGCGCTGAAAACGCATTACCCTGATGCTGTAAACATACTGGTGGTGTGTGGCGCCGGCAACAACGCCGGCGACGGTTATGTGCTGGCGCGGCTGGCAAAACAGCAGGGTTGCCAGGTAACGGTTTGCAGCCTGGTTGCAACAGACAAGCTCAAGGGCGACGCCGCGCTGGCCTGCGCGCACTGGCGGGAAGTGGGCGAGGTCAGGCCGTTTGATGCCAGTTGTCTCAACGATTGTGATGTTGTCATCGACGCCTTGCTGGGCTCCGGTCTGACGCGCGAGGTGCAGGCTGAGTGGAAGCAGTGCATCGACGCCATCAACCGCGCCGGCAAGCCGGTCATCGCGGTGGATATTCCCTCCGGCCTGCATGCCGACAGCGGGGTGATTCAGGGCGCGGCGGTGGAAGCGGACATCACGGTTTGTTTCATCGGCCTCAAGCAGGGCATGTTCACCGCCAGTGGCAAGCAGTGTTGTGGTGAAGTCATTTTCGATGACCTGTCTGTGCCCGAAAACATCTTACAGCAGCAAACGCCGTCAGCGTGTTTGCTGAATCATTCCATTCTCGATACATTGCCGCGCCGGCGGCATGATTCACACAAGGGCGATTACGGTCACCTGCTGGTGGTAGGCGGCAATCACGGCATGGCGGGCGCGGTGGCGCTGGCCGCCCGGGCGGCGTTGCGAACCGGCGCGGGTCGGGTGTCCGTGGTGACGCGCCCGCAACATGTGGCCGTGGTGACCGGACTGTGCCCGGAGGCGATGGCGCACGCCAGCGAAGGCGGGCAGATGGATGAAAGCCTGCTGGAAGCTTGCAGCCACGTTGTTATTGGCCCGGGACTGGGACAGGACGCCTGGGCAAACCGGCTGCTGTATCAGATTCGGCAACTGGACAAACCGGTGTTGTACGACGCCGATGCGCTCAACCTGCTGGCGCAGTCGCCACCCATGCCCGCCAACGCCGCCGTGGTCACACCGCACCCGGGAGAGGCCGCCCGCTTGTGTCAAACCCGCGCCGCCGATATTCAGCAACAACGGTTTGATGCGGTGCGCCAGTGTTATGAGAAAACGCAGGCGGTCAGTGTGCTCAAAGGCTCCGGCACGCTGGTGCATGATGGCGACAAAACCCAAGTGTGCGGCGCCGGTGCGCCTGCGATGGCCAGCGCCGGCATGGGGGATGTGCTTAGCGGCGTCATCGGCGCGTTGCTGGCGCAGGGCTGTTCCGCTTCGCGGGCCGCCGCGCTGGGCGTTTGCGCGCACGCGCTGGCTGCCGAATCGGCGGCCCGGGGCGCCGACCGTGGTCTGCTGGCGTCGGATGTGATTGAAGCCCTGCCGCTGGTGTGGCGATGACCGGGGCGCAAAACAGCGGAGCGAAAAGCTGGCGGCTGCCGGATGAGCAGGCCACGCTTGACGCGGCGGCGCAACTCGCCGGGGCGTGGCGGCAGCTTGACGACGATGACGCCGGGGCGCTGGTGGTGTTTTTGAATGGTGATCTGGGGGCGGGCAAAACCACGTTCACCCGCGGCTTTCTGTTTGCCTGTGGTCATCAGGGTGTGGTGAAAAGCCCGACCTATACGCTGGTCGAGCCCTATCAAGTCGACGGCAAGCAACTGTATCACTTTGATTTGTATCGTCTGGGCGACCCGGAGGAGCTGGAGTTTACCGGCGCGCGCGACTGTTTCGCCAGTGACAGCGTTTGCCTGATCGAGTGGCCGGAAAAGGCGACCGCCGCCTTGCCGCAGGCGGATATCGTTTGTGATTTGCGCATACTCGAGGCGGGGCGCGAGTTGACGATGCGGGCGATGACGGCGAGAGGCGAGCGCTGGCTTCAGAATATCAGTTAACCATTCACTGTAACTAAATATGGTATCCTCATAATAACTAAAGAAAAAAAAATTATAAAATTTTTCTCGAAATCACTTGAATTTTTTCAACGGCAAGCCAAACTACAGGTACACCAAGGGGGACGATAAGATTTTTCTTGTCGAAATATGAAGAAAGATCGTCGAACATTTCTGACCAGCATGGCGAGCCTCGGCGGCATGGCCGGGCTTGCGTCAATGTCGTCCGTGGCTTTTGCCGGCAGCGCCGCCGGTAAAAACGCCCGCATCAGCAACATTCGCCTTTCCAAACACAATGGTTACCTGCGCCTGGTCTTCGACCTGGATGGCGCGGTCGACCACAGCATTTTCAGCCTGCACGAGCCGGAACGCGTAGTGCTCGACCTGAAAAAAACCAGCATGTCGCACGGGCTGGTCGATCAGGTGCAGGCCAACAGCCTGATTCGCCGCATACGCTCCGGCGTGCGCAATGGCGATGATTTGCGCGTGGTGTTCGATTTGCAGGACGCGGTTACGCCGCGCAGTTTCCTGCTGCCGGC
>JALWPK010000069.1 GCA_026995045.1 Gammaproteobacteria bacterium
CGGCCAGACTTGCTGCTGAGGGTTTTAGGTGGAATAATAAAAAGCGGGCAAAAGCGCCGAAGTGTATTTGATCCTGTCGCCGTTCTTCCCGCCGCGATCGCGCACGCGTGGCTTCTCACCCATCACCAAGATTCGGGTATAGCTCTAGAAATTTCCCAATATATCAACTCATTGTCATTCTGGATCCCGAGTGAAGAATCCAGGAGGCGATGGCGACAACCACGAGTCAATCATTTTGCATTCTGGTATAATACATGACCTAATTGCGGTTGGTCGCTCTCCGGGCCAAGAATACGGGATCGATTATTGATTCGTCCCAAGGGCCACAAAGGAGAACGACCATGAGCGAGTATATCGGACTTGATGTTTCAAAAGAAGAGACTTCTTACTGCATAATGGACAAAGACGGAAAAATTCTGGCGCGGGGCAAGGTGGACAGCGATCCGCAGGGGATTTTCGAGATGCTGAAGGAGAAGACGCTTTGCCCGGAGCGCATTGTGCTTGAAACCGGCACCTTGTCGAGCTGGCTGACCGAAGGGCTGCAAGAGAGAGGCATGCCTGTCTCGTGTGTTTGCGCCCGCCGCGCCAATGCCATCATGAAGCTCAATCCGAACAAGACCGACGACAATGACGCACAGATGCTGGCGGATATGGCGCGCACCGGATTTTATTGCGAGGTGACGATCAAGAGCCCCAAGGCCCGCAAGCGCCGCTGTTTGCTGAAAGCCCGCAGCCAACTGCTCAGCCAGCGCCGCGACCTTGACAACACCATGCGCGGGCTGCTGGCAAGTTTCGGTTTCCGGCTGCCAAAAGGGGCGGGCAAGCTGCCTGAACGGGTGCGTTTTGTGCTGGCTGAACGTGAGGATCTGGAGCTGATTTTCATCCCTCTGCTGGAGGCGCGCGAGGCCTGTTTCAAGGCGTTCAAAAAGCTTGACGATCTGCTGATGCAGGCGGCGAAAAACTCGAAAACCTGCGCGCTTTTGATGACCGCTCCCGGCGTTGGCCCGGTCACCGCTCTGACATTTGTGGCCACCATTGACGACCCCGAGCGCTTTGCCAAAGCCCGAGCGGCGGGGGCTTATGCCGGCTTGACGACGCGCCGCTATCAGTCGGGCGAAATGGATTATACGGGCCGCATTTCCAAACAGGGCGACAATCTGTTGCGGGCCGCACTTTACGAGGCCGCCAATGTGCTGCTCACACGGGCACGCAAAAGCCATCCCCTCAAGAGTTGGGGCTTGCGGTTGAAAAAGAAAAAGAGCGCCAAAAAGGCCAAGGTCGCAGTGGCCCGCAAGCTGGCGGTGATTTTGCTTGCCATGTGGCGCACGGGCGAGGCCTTTCGCTGGCCGCAGGAGCAAGAGGCAAAGGCATGAAGGGTTTGCAGGAAAAGTGAGGAGCATATTTTGAGTTTGCCGTCCTGATCGACGGTTTCAGCCCGCCGGACGGCTGGTGGTTCGAGCATTCCGTGCCTTTGTTGGTTGCGCATTTGTTTAAGCGTAAAGCGCGTGTAATACCCTGGAAGCCGATCCCCATTGAACACCATGATGAAGCGGCATGTAGCATGCGCAGATTGACTTCGAAGACAACCATGAACCGGCGCAATGAAAACAGTATCAAAACGGCCCAAAGAGCTTGACATGACCAACGCAATTAGACAACCAACCGCCCTT
>JALWPK010000070.1:0-1187 GCA_026995045.1 Gammaproteobacteria bacterium
GAGTCGTAAACAGTGAATAAACTTGAATCGGCTCAATATACAGCTTTATATCCGGCAACCTGAAAGGCTGGTAGCAACACAAATGAAAAAGCGATGAAAGGTGCATGAAATTAAAGTATGTCCTAACGAATAAGGATAGATCGTGAGAGCGAAGCGATCCACGATCTTATCTGATTGTTGGACGAGCCCGGTGATTGTGGTTTGAACTCTATATAAGAAGATATCTTTTTTGGCGAGTGGGTGTACTGTGGATGTTTGTGCTCTTTAAATGTTCCCAAGTCATCGGGAAGGCGGAATCACTCAATGGTTGCGCTCCATAGTGGCTATTTTAATCGATAATCGCCTTATTAAGCCCGAGCGCTCGCCTCAACATTCAAGCCGAACAAAAAAGTAACGGGTTGGTTGTGGGTTACATTACATCACCTCCGGTTGTGCCCCTGTCGAGCTTTCGGCGGGGCGGCGCCCGATACTCGTTATGTTGGCTAAAAAACGAATGGTCATTGCGTGACCGCAGCAAGGACACTTGACGACGGCTCTGGGGCGCTTTGGGCTGGGAAAAATGGCGACCTGCAATAACAGCTGGATCAACTGGATCAGCCGCTTACTGTTACTGTGCAAAAACCCATAATCGCGCGCCCGCCGAAATCCCCTGGGTAAGACATGGCGCAACAGCCGCCACAGGAAATCGGTGCCATCCAGAGAGCGGGTTTGACTCTGCCCCTGGTTATCGGTATAGCGGAAAGCAACCTGCCCGTCCTTGATCGCAAGGATATTCTTTTCATTGATCACACCACGGTACAGATATTTTCCCAGATAAATGATCGCCTGATCACCGTGCCCCACCGACTTGCAGTGGACGACCCAGTGCTCGGGTAAAGTGGGTTGGACCCGAAGCCCCTGCAACGCCATTGCCTTGAGCCACCGTGCGCGAAAAACCCTGGCAAGATTCTGTTCATTAAACAGATAGCGCCCCGGCTTTTTTTGCCACCGATGCAAATCACGGTTAATGGCGGCCCCCGGCACGATGAAGTGGACATGCGGATGGTAATCCAGACATCGCGAATGTGTATGCAACACCGCCATCGCGCCCGGTTGCCCCTGTAACTGTCGATCATTGAGGCCAAAGGTGGCCAGCGTCTGCCAGGCGATTTTAAACAGCAAGTTGTACACCACACGTTGATGCCGCC
>JALWPK010000070.1:1197-1639 GCA_026995045.1 Gammaproteobacteria bacterium
GCAGTGGACGACCCAGTGCTCGGGTAAAGTGGGTTGGACCCGAAGCCCCTGCAACGCCATTGCCTTGAGCCACCGTGCGCGAAAAACCCTGGCAAGATTCTGTTCATTAAATAGATAGCGCCCCGGCTTTTTTTGCCACCGATGCAAATCACGGTTAATGGCGGCCCCCGGCACGATGAAGTGGACATGCGGATGGTAATCCAGACATCGCGAATGTGTATGCAACACCGCCATCGCGCCCAGTTGCCCCTGTAACTGTCGATCATTGAGGCCAAAGGTGGCCAGCGTCTGCCAGGCGATTTTAAACAGCAAGTCGTACACCACACGTTGATGCCGCCAGGCCAACTGGCGCAGTTGCGCCGGCAACGTGAAAGTAATCATAAAATACTCAACCGGCAAGCGCTTGCGAAGCTGGCGATCAATCCAGACCTGACTGTCGCGC
>JALWPK010000071.1 GCA_026995045.1 Gammaproteobacteria bacterium
AAGAATTGCTCTTCCATCACTGCTTTATTACCTGCTCTGTCATAAGCAACTATTTTCATTGTATGTGTGCCAAACATTGTTTCATCAAGGGTATAGTGTATTTTATTGGTGGAACTGTCAACAGCATTTCCATCTATGTAAAGTATTGCTCTATCTGTTCCAGATGTTGCTGTATCTACAATATCTGCTTCAAATGTTATCCTTCCTATTACAACAGGCTTTGATAATGGTATCACTGCCCTATTAAAGATGTATAAATAATTCCTTGGCTTCTCAATGTTTATCTCTGGAGCATACATATCAATCTTTATTGTGCTACTCTTTGTTTTTTCAACATTTCCAACATTGTCTATGCTATAGTAATATATTGTATGGACTCCATCTTCCAAACTTATTGGTCCTGTATATTCCTGCCATTCTCCATTATCTATTCTATACATAGTTTTTGCAACACCGCTTCCATCATCATATGCACTTAATTTCACTTCCACATTGCTCACGTACCATCCATTATTTCCATCTGGAATGGATGGCGATGTTATTACTGCTGTCTCTGGTGCTCCTCCTCCAACATCTATGGAATAGTGCATCATATTTCCAACATTTCCAAGAATATCATAACCAACAACATACAGGTTATGATAACCTGATGGCATTGTAAATGGTGCTGTATATTCCTGCCATTCTCCATCATCTATCTTATATGCTATTTTAACAACACCGCTTTCATCTGTTCCATTTGCTATAACCTTTGTTGAAGTTGCTATTTCATATACATTGCTTCTTGTAACCTCAAATATTCCATCAAATGAGATACTCACCTCTGGACCTTTATTATCCACCACGTATGTTTCAATGTGGTGCTGCTCTTCATTTCCTGCTCCATCAACTGCCCAGTATTCTATTGTATGCTCTCCTAGTTCATATCCCCAGTTTTTGTTAAGCTGGAAGTGTACTTCTTTATTCCATCCTCCTTCATGCTGCACCCCATCTACTTTATAATAAATCTTCCAGATACCACTATCATCATATGCAAAGATATGAAATGTTGATGAATCTCTAAGATGCCCTGCTGGGTCAAGAGTTACATTAAGCCATGATCTCGGTGGAGTATAATCCAGAAGAATGTTTGTAGAATCATTTTCTTCTGGTGTTGAGGGGTCATCTGTTGGCTTTTCTGCGTCATTTGTTCCATTACCATTGCTATCGTAATACACTACACCCTGATTTAAAATATATCCACAACTTACATTCATGTCCACAGTTACATTAAAACTAATTTTTATTGTTCCATGGGCTGGAATAACCCCATTCCAGACAATCATATTGTTTGAAGCATCATAGCCAATGCCATCTGAAATATCATCATCATTTGGAATACCATTTATTTCAATTGAGTTTGCAACATATGTTGTATTGGAAGGTATTTCATCCTCAAACTCATTTCCGAGATTGTCATTTGAATCCATATCTCCAGTATTGTTAATCCACGCTGTATAATGAAGCACATCTCCTGGCTCTAATGGGGGACCATTCACATCTTCAACAATTTTTGGATCAATTATTGTTGGCGGATCCACAACTACTGTTGCAGTGTCTTCGCTGCTTACTTTCTTTGATGTGTTCTGGCAATAGCC
>JALWPK010000072.1 GCA_026995045.1 Gammaproteobacteria bacterium
GCCTACATTTTCACCGGCATGGAAACGGGTGCCGCGCTGACGCACGATGATGTTGCCCGGCAGCACATGCTCGCCACCGTAACGCTTGACACCCAGATACTTGGGATTGGAATCGCGGCCGTTGCGTGTACTACCACCGGCTTTCTTGTGTGCCATGTTTCTACTCCTCCAGCTTAGCCAGCTTGAACGCCGGTTATTTCAATCTCGGTGTAATGCTGACGGTGGCCCTGGGTCTTGCGATAGTGCTTGCGGCGACGCATCTTGATGATGCGAATCTTCTCGCCACGGCCATGGGCGCGCACCTTGGCGGTCACCTTGCCGCCTTCCAGCACGGGTGTGCCCACTTTCACATCGTCACCATCGGCGACCATCAGCACACGATCCAGTTCCACGGTGCTACCTTCTTCGGCGTCCAGCTTTTCCACCTTGAGCACATCACCCGGTGCTACACGGTATTGCTTGCCGCCTGTGACTACCACTGCGTACATCTTCTACTCCAATCGGGAATCCAGCACGAAAGACGCGGAATTCTATCAGCGGCTCCTGTGCAGGTCAACGACTATTGCTGACCAAAAACCACGGCCCCGCTCATTCAAAACTGTCGGCAAACAAGGTATCGGTACTGAGGAACA
The DNA here is from genome assembly GCA_026995045.1 of Gammaproteobacteria bacterium. Taxonomy (GTDB): domain Bacteria; phylum Pseudomonadota; class Gammaproteobacteria; order SZUA-229; family SZUA-229; genus S139-92. The sequence goes on from JALWPK010000072.1 coordinate 633, forward strand.
CATAGGCAGCACCCGCATTGATTGCGCTGTTGTCTGTCTGGCCGTTGTTTACTCCGGTTGCAGCACTGCTCTCTCCAATCGCTCCGGCCACAACGGTTTTCCCTGAAATGGCTACAGAGAAGCCCAGATCATCCCCGTCATTGCTGTTGAAGGCCTTGAGATAAGCCTGTTGTGACCAGTTGCCCGCTCCATCACGAACAAACCAGTAGGCAGCCCCCGAGCCTGTGGCCAGATTGTTGCTGCCATCTCCATTGATTGTCGTGGCATTGCCGCTTTCGTCACGGGCGCCCACCACAAGCGCATCGGTGTCCAGAGCGATGGAGTAACCGAACAAATCGCCTGCATCCGTATTGGAGGCCTTGACATAGGCTTGTTGCGACCAGTTGCCATTGACATCACGGACAAAAACATAGGCGGCTCCGGCACTGGTCGCTTGGTTGTCCTGCTGATCGCCATTGATACCGGTAGCAAAACTGGATTCCCCGTAAGCGCCTACCGCTACCGTATCCCCGCTGATCGCCACGGAATGACCGAAATAGTCCACCGCATCTGTATTGGATGCTTTCAGATAGGATTGAAAGCTCCAGTTGCCATTGGTGTCACGGGTAAATACATAGGCGGCTCCGGCATAAGGTGCCGAGTTGTCAGCAGCATTGCTGCCAACACCCTGGCTGGCACTGTCTTCCTTCCATGCGCCCACCACCGCACTGTCGCCATCAATATCAACGGCATAACCGAATTCATCGCGGGCTTCAGCATTCGGGGCCTTCAGATAGGCTTGCTGTGACCAGTTGCCACCGGCGTCACGAACAAACACATAGGCAGCACCGGCACTGCCTGCCGTATTGTCTGTCTGATTGCCATTGATGACCGTGCTGGCACTGGCTTCATAAGGCGCGCCTACAATCACCGTATTGCCCGAGATGGCCACCGATTTGCCGAAGCTATCGTTGGCGTCCGTGTTGGATGCCTTGAGATAGGCTTCTTGTGACCAGTTGCCAGT
>JALWPK010000073.1 GCA_026995045.1 Gammaproteobacteria bacterium
ACCGTTCAAGGTGGCCATCACGGCTTGCATGCGCAAGTTGCTGGTGACACTCAACACGATGGTCAAGAACCAAACGCCCTGGCAATATGTGGATGCGGGTTGACTTTCAACACAACTGCTCTGTGGCAAAAAAAATCCGCGTTCACCCGCGTTTATCTGTGGATAAAAAAACCTTGCGCCCTTTGCGCCCCCGCGCCTTTGCGTTGGCCTTAAAACCTGCCAGGGAAGAACCTATTGCTTCGGCAAGGCCACCACCGGTTTTTTCGGGTTGCGGCGGAATACCGACAGTGTTTTGCCAATCACCTGTACCTGTTCGGCATCGGTCTGTTCGCAGATACTGGTGATTAACTGTTTGCGCAGTTCGCGGTCGTCCACGCCCAGTTTGATTTTAATCAGTTCGTGATGATCCAGCGCGATGTTGAGTTCATCGAGCACGGCCTGGCTTAATCCTTTCTGGCCGAGTGAGACAACCGGGTTGAGATTGTGGCAAAGCCCGCGCAGGTGCTTGAGCTGGTTTTTGGATAAGGTCATGAATGATTTTCCGCAAATGAACGCAATGGGGCGGGTGTTGTGTTTGCGTGTAGCAAGCGCCTATTATACACCCGCAACGGATGGGCGCTGGCGCATGATGCCGTCCGGGTATGAATAATTGGCGTTATTAGCGTTCATTCGCGGAAAATTTTAAACATGGCTAGAAGTAAATCCAGCAAGTCCTGGTTGAAAGAGCATTTTGATGATGAGTATGTGTTGCGCGCGCAGCAGGAAGGCTTTCGCTCGCGCGCGATTTACAAGCTGATGGAAATTCAGCAAAAGGACAGGCTGCTCAAACCGGGGATGACGGTCATTGATCTTGGCGCTGCGCCGGGCGGCTGGTCGGAATACGCCGCGACCATTCTGGGCAAAAAAGGCCGCATGATTGCGCTTGATATTTTGCCGATGCAGCCGATACCAGAAGTAGAAATCATCGAAGGCGATTTTCGCGAGGACGCGGTGTTCGAGCAGTTGATGGCGGTGATCGGCGATGACCGCGCCGACCTTGTTTTATCGGATATGGCCCCCAATATGAGTGGTGTCGGCGCGGTGGATTTGCCGCGTTCGTATTTTCTCGCCGAACTGGCGCTGGATCTCGCGCAGCGTGTGCTCAAACCGGGCGGTGGTTTGCTGGTGAAGCTGTTTCAGGGCGAGGGTTTTGATGAATATCACAAAAGCCTGAAAGACCATTTCGCCAAAGTGGTTATGCGCAAGCCCAAGGCCTCGCGCGCCCGGAGCCGTGAAATTTATGCGCTGGCCAGCGGTTATCGGCCCGCCGCGTAATCTGCTGGTTGCAGACTGCCTGAAGCGCCGATGAGATATAGCCACAGGCTTTGAACTATAGTACTGTTAAAGCCATCGAATCATGACCGGCGCAGTCGCCGGACTGGCTCGAATCCTTGACCAGAATATCAGGGCGCGGGCTGGAACATTACCGGAACATCTGTCCGGTTACTTTTGGAGTTGAATTTTGAACGACCTTGCCAAGAATCTCGTCCTGTGGGCTGTTATAGCGGTAGTCCTGCTGTCTGTTTTCAGCAATTTTTCCAAACCCGGCGCGCACAGCTCCAGTATCGCCTATTCCACCTTTATTGAAATGGTGAAACAGGGCCAGGTGCAGCAGGTCACCATCAACGGTCGTGATATCAAGGGACGCACCACGTCCGGCAGCACCTTCGCCACATACAGTCCGGAAACCAACAACACAGCGATGGTTGGCGACCTGCTCGACAACAATGTCGAAATTCTGGCGACGCCGCCGGAAAGCCAGTCGCTGTTGATGCAAATATTCATTTCCTGGTTCCCGTTCCTGTTGCTGATTGGCATCTGGGTGTTTTTCATGCGGCAGATGCAGGGCGGCGCGGGTGGCCGTGGCGCGATGTCGTTCGGCAAAAGCAAGGCGCGCATGCTGGGCGAAGACCAGGTCAACGTTACCTTCGATGATGTCGCCGGCGTGGAGGAAGCCAAGGAAGAAGTGCAGGAACTGGTCGAGTTTTTGCGCGACCCCGGCAAGTTCCAGAAACTCGGCGGCAAGATTCCCAGCGGCGTGCTGATGGTTGGCTCGCCCGGCACCGGTAAAACCCTGTTGGCGAAAGCCATCGCCGGGGAGGCCAAGGTGCCGTTCTTTACCATTTCCGGTTCCGATTTCGTGGAAATGTTTGTCGGCGTCGGCGCTTCCCGCGTGCGCGACATGTTCGAAACCGCCAAGAAACACGCGCCCTGCATCATCTTCATCGATGAAATCGACGCCGTGGGCCGTCATCGCGGCGCTGGTCTCGGCGGCGGTCATGACGAGCGCGAACAAACACTCAACCAGTTGCTGGTGGAAATGGACGGTTTTGAAGGCAATGAAGGTGTGATTGTTATCGCCGCCACCAACCGACCCGACGTACTCGACCCGGCGCTGCTGCGACCCGGCCGCTTTGACCGTCAGGTGGTGGTGCCGCTGCCCGATATTCGTGGCCGTGAACAGATTCTGAAAGTGCACATGAAAAAAGTGCCGGGCGCGGACAATGTCGACCCGTCCATCATCGCCCGCGGCACCCCCGGTTTCTCCGGCGCTGATCTGGCCAATCTGGTGAACGAGGCGGCGTTGTTTGCCGCGCGCGAAAACAGCAAGCAGGTCACCATGGCGCATTTCGAAAAAGCCAAGGACAAAATTATGATGGGCGCCGAGCGCCGCTCCATGGTGATGTCGGATGACGAGAAAAAACTCACCGCCTACCACGAAGCCGGTCACGCCATCGTCGGCCGTCTGGTGCCGGACCATGACCCGGTGTACAAGGTCAGCATTATCCCACGCGGCCGCGCGCTGGGTGTCACCATGTTCCTGCCGGAAGACGACCGCTACAGTCACAGCAAGCAGCATCTGGAAAGCCAGATTTCCAGCCTGTTCGGCGGCCGCATTGCCGAGGAGCTGATTTTCGGCAGTGAAAAAGTCACCACCGGCGCGTCCAACGATATTGAACGCGCCACCGAACTGGCGCGCAACATGGTCACCAAGTGGGGGCTGTCAGAAAAACTGGGGCCGCTGAGTTACACCGAAGACGAGGGCGAAGTGTTCCTCGGCCGTTCGGTAACCCAGCACAAGAACATTGGCGACGACACTGCGCGTCTGATTGATGAAGAAGTCCGCAACATCATCGACCGCAACTACGAACGCGCCGAAAAGATATTGAAAGAACACCTCAATGTGTTGCACATGATGGCCGACGCCCTGATGAAATACGAAACCATCGACTCGCATCAGATTGACGCCCTGATGGAAGGCCGCGAGCCGCCACCGCCGAGTGACTGGACAGATAGCAGTGGTTCAGGCAAAACCGGCGGCAAGGATGATGACGCCAAGGCCAGCGACGCCAGGGACAGCAAGGCGGATGGGTCGATTGGCGGGCCGGCGAGCCAGCATTAACAGGGGCAAGTGTCGAGTGGCAAGTTGCAAGGTTTGATATTGCAGTGTTTAACAACAGACAAGGGAGCAGCTGCTCCCTTTTTTAATGGATTGTTTTATCAGTAACAACGCCATTGCGGGGCGCTTGGCGACGCGGCAATCCCGACGACGACAGGCAAGTATTTTCAGCATGACGACAGCCATCAAACAAACCCTCAACCTGCTTCAGTCCGATGCGCCGGTCATTATGGGCATTCTCAATGTCACGCCAGATTCGTTTTCCGATGGCGGTGAATTTACCCGGGTCGAGCGCGCCATCGAGCAGGCTTTGTTGATGGTGGAGCAGGGCGCGCACATCATCGACATCGGCGGTGAGTCCACCCGCCCCGGCGCCGAGCCGGTCAGCGCCGAGCAGGAATGCGAGCGCGTGCTGCCGGTGATCGCCGCTCTGCGCGAGCAAAGCGATATTCCCGTCTCGATTGACACCAGCAAGCCGGAAGTGATGTGCGCCGCGGTCGAGGCCGGCGCCAGCATGGTCAATGATGTCAACGCGCTGCGCGCAGAGGGGGCCGTGCAAACCTGCGCCGAATTGCAGGTTCCGGTATGCCTGATGCACATGCAGGGCGAGCCGCGCACCATGCAGCAATCGCCGCATTACGATGATGTGCTCGCCGAAGTAAAAAGTTTTTTACAGCAGCGCGCTGAATCCTGCATCGCGGCGGGCGTCAGGGCGGAGCATATCGTGCTCGATCCCGGTTTTGGCTTTGGCAAAACCCTTGCGCATAATTTGACCTTGCTCACAGGTTTGCATGAGCTGTGTGGGCTACAATACCCTGTATTGGCGGGGCTTTCGCGCAAAAGCATGCTGGCGGCGATACTCGATCGTCCCGGCGCGGACGAGCCCAAAAGCCGGGTCTGCGCCAGCGTCACCGCTGCGGTGCTGGCTTGGCAACGCGGCGCGCGCTGGTTCCGGGTGCACGATGTGCAGCCCACGGTGGACGCCCTGAAAGTGGCGCTGGCGGTTGCATCCAGCAACAGTTGAAACCCCACGGCAGTTGAAACAGATAACGGATAAAACATGGCAAGAAAATATTTCGGCACAGACGGCATTCGCGGCAAGGTTGGCGAAGGCATGATGACGGCAGACAAGGTGCTCAAGCTGGGCTGGGCCGTCGGCAAGGTGCTGGCCGGGCGCGATGAAAACGGCAATGGCCGGCTGGTGGTGATTGGCAAGGACACGCGCATTTCCGGTTACATGTTCGAATCGGCGCTGGAAGCCGGTCTGTCCGCCGCCGGCGTCGATGTGCGCCTGCTGGGGCCGATGCCGACGCCGGGCATCGCCTACCTCACCCGCACCCTGCGCGCTTCCGCTGGCATTGTTATCAGCGCTTCGCACAATCCGTTTTATGACAATGGCCTCAAGTTTTTCTCCGCCCAGGGCGCCAAGCTGGGCGATGACCTCGAAAACCGCATCGAAGCCATGTTCGAGGCGCCGATGGAAACCGTGGATTCCAGCGAGCTGGGCAAGGCCGAGCGCGTCACCGACGCCCACGGCCGTTACATAGAAGCCTGCAAGGCCAGTATTGCGATGGGGATTCGCTTCAACGGCATGCGCATTATTCTGGATTGCGCCAATGGCGCCACCTACCACATTGCGCCCAGCGTGTTTACCGAGCTGGGCGCCAGCGTCACCGTCATCGGCGCGGAGCCGGATGGCCTCAACATCAACGCTAACTGCGGCTCCACCCACCCCGAGCGTCTGTCGCAGGCGGTATTGACACAGGGGGCCGATCTCGGCATTGCTTTCGATGGCGATGGCGACCGCGTCATGATGGTGGATGAAAAAGGCGAAATCGTCGATGGCGATGAGCTGCTTTACATCATCGCCTGCGGCCGTCAGCACGACAAGCAGCCGGTCAACGGCGTGGTCGGCACGCTGATGACCAACCTCGGCATGGAGCTGGCGATTAAGGAAATGGGGCTGGAATTCACCCGCACCAATGTCGGCGACCGCTATGTGCTGGAAGCCATGCAGCAGAACAACTGGCTGCTGGGAGGGGAATCATCCGGCCATATTATCTGTCTCGACCGCACCACCACCGGCGACGGTATTGTCTCCGCGCTGCAGGTGCTGGCCTATCTCAGCCAGAGCGGCAAGAGTCTGCACGAAGCCAAATCCGGCATGCAGAAAATGCCGCAGCACATGATCAACGTGCCGCTCAATGGCAACGGCGACCCGATGCAGTCACCGGAAGTGCAGTCCGCCGTGGCGGACGCCGAGCAGACCCTCAACGGTCATGGCCGCGTCTTGCTACGACCATCCGGCACCGAGCCGCTGATTCGCGTCATGGTGGAAGGCGACGACCTGGAGCTGGTGCACAAACTCAGCCAGCAGATTGCCGAAACCGTGCAGAATGCGGCCTGAGCAGAGCAGCTTGCCTTTGGTATAGCGACTTTGGCGTCGGTTTTGCCCGCAAAACACCCTCGGTTGAGCAGTTCCTGACCAGCTGCATCCGTATTCACTAATATAACGCCAGCTTATTGCGCCATTAAATACTTCTGCACTGCTAAGCTGTTGTTTATCGGCTTTATACGCCCTTATACAGATTGATTTATTCCATTCCCGCAGGTATCCTCTACCACCTTTGAACTCAAGCGGGAGAAAAAAATGCGTCAGGCCATGGTTGCCGGAAACTGGAAGATGAATGGTTCCAGTGCATCTGTCAAAGAACTGATTACAGGCATCAAGGCCGGTATTGATCAAACCAGCGCCGAAGTCGCGGTTTGTCCTCCTTTTGTTTACATCCCGGCGGTCGCCGAAGCCATCACCGGCTCGCCAATCAAACTGGGCGCGCAAAACCTGTGCGAACACGACAGCGGCGCCTACACCGGCGAAGTGGCCGGCCCGATGCTGAAAGACGTGGGCTGTGAATACGTGATTGTTGGTCACTCCGAGCGCCGCAGCCTGTACGGCGAAACCGACGAAGTCACCGCCATCAAATACGCCGCAGCGCTGAAAAACGGCCTCAAACCCATTTTCTGCATTGGCGAAACACTGGAAGAGCGCGAATCCGGCGTCACCAACGACGTGATTGCGCGCCAGCTCGACGCCATTCTCAACACCGAAGGCGTGGCTTCACTGGCCAATGCCGTGCTGGCCTACGAGCCGGTCTGGGCGATTGGCACCGGCAAGACCGCCAGTCCCGAACAGGCGCAGGAAGTGCATGCGTTCATCCGTGGCAAGGTGGCGGCGCTGGACGCCGGCGTGGCGGACGACCTGCGCATTCTTTACGGCGGCAGCATGAATCCGGGCAATGCGGCGGATCTGATCGCGCAGCCGGACATCGATGGCGGCC
>JALWPK010000074.1 GCA_026995045.1 Gammaproteobacteria bacterium
ACCCCTACGATGCCAAGATAGCGGAATTGCAGGAGAAGCAATCGGAGTTGTTGTTGAAGTATACCGACAGACATCCTGATGTCATGAGTATTCAGCAAACAATCGATAGCCTGCGCGCCAAGCAGGCCGCCCATGAGGATGCATCGCCACATATACCGGTTACACAGCCCGTAGAGGTGAATCCCATTTACCAGCAGCTCAAAGTCGCCCTGGGTGAAGCGGAAGCGGACGTGGTTTCCCTGAGGGTGCGGGTGAAAGAGTTCGAGGACCGGGTGGCCAAGCTGCGTGCCATGGTCGATTCCGTACCGGAAGTCGAGGCGGAGTTGGTGCGTCTCAACCGGAACTACGAGAATGACAAGCGCCAGTATGATGAGCTGAGGTCCCGTCTCGAAACGGCGAAGATGTCAGAGGAAGTTGAACAATCCGGTGACGGGGTTCGCATTGAACTGATCGAGCCGCCTGTCGTTCCCAAGTCGCCCTCGGGACCGGATCGTGTCCTGCTGAACAGTGTGGTTCTTGTTGGTGGACTCGGCTCCGGTATTGCTATAGCACTGCTTCTGGCGCAACTGTTCCCCGCGATTTATGACCAGAAAACCCTGAGGCAGATCACAGGGCTTCCGGTATTCGCGGAGATTTCGCGGGTATTGACCCGCGAGCAGAGAGTCCGTGGCAATCTCCAGCTGGGCGCTTTCATGTCGTCGCTTTTTCTGCTGTTTGCGGCCTACGGGGTGGTCCTGCTTTATGAGACCAGGAATGTGGATGCCGGGGTTGTACTGGCAAGTACTATGGTGACGGGGTTATGACAAGTATAGAAAAAGCGCTTGGCCAATTAAAAGACGGTGAGGGCAAGGATGCCTTGTTCAACCCGGAAGGCGAAGCCGGCGATGCACAGGGCGGGGCTGCAAAGCGGAAATCCCGCAAGCCGGTTTACAAGCTGAATCTTCGCGATCTCGAACACGCCGGCATTATCGTGCCGGGTTCGACACGAACCAGCGCGTTTGAGGAGTACCGGATTCTTAAACGTCCGGTGCTGATGAACGCGTTTGGTGGCGGAGCGGCACCCGTGGAAAATGGCAACCTCGTGATGGTAACCAGCGCATCCCCCGGCGAAGGGAAGACATTCACTGCCCTGAACCTGGCGATGAGTATGGCGATCGAGCTGGACACCACAGTGTTGTTGATGGACGCGGATGTTATTCGTCGCACGCTGACGCAGATGTTTAATCTTGGCAACGAACCGGGCCTTATCGATGTTCTGGTTGACAGGGACAAGGACCTGTCGGACGTGATAATTCCGACCGACATAGACAAGCTTCGCCTTCTCCCGGCTGGCAGGACGCATCCCAATTCCACGGAGTTGCTTTCGAGCAGTCAGATGAGAAAGCTTGCCCACGATCTGGCCAAGCGCTACCCGGACCGCGTTGTTCTGTTCGACGCGCCACCGTTGCTTGCGACGACCGAAGGCCGGGCTCTGGCTGACCTGGCTGGGCAGGTTCTGGTGGTGGTTGAGGCGGGCCGGACGACCCAAGCGGCAGTAACGGAGGCTGTGGCCACGCTGGACAAGAACAAGGCGATTGGCATGGTGCTAAACAAGAGCAGTCATATGTTCAAGA
>JALWPK010000075.1 GCA_026995045.1 Gammaproteobacteria bacterium
AATGCATAACACATATGAGCCGTCTTCTTGTCAATAGGCACTAGAAGATATTTTCGGTTACTGAGATAACCAAAAACTAAAACAATGAGCAAAATCGGTTACTTCGTCTGTCATGGTAGCTGTTAAGTTAGTCGCTTACAGCAAACACATATTGAGGGTCTCTTACTGCGGTCTCACCGCTGCCCGCATAACGTGATGTATCTGTTATGCGGGGCCACTAGACATTCATCGGTTAACCCGTACTGGCGCTACTCAAGAGTCGGGCTTAGGCATTGCCTGTCCAGTTAGTTTCAGGCTCGGTTCGGGTGTAAGCGATTTTGCTCATTGTGCTAATGCACGCCAACGGGGCATCTAATCAATGCGGTCTGGCTCAGGCTATTGATGCATAAACCGGGATTTGCGGACTGTCTGCCATTTGTTACCCGTGTTTGTGATGCATTCACCTTTATTGTCCAGTTAGGCGACGAGCTTGCCCCGTTGCGTGGCTAACCCTTTAAGAACCGGCTTTCATCGAAAATGGTCTCGTTTTTTAGCATAAAATAAACACAGCGCCCCAGCTTGTGCGCCAGCGCTGATAACGCCTTGCCTTTGCTCATGCGTTTTTGCAGGGTTTGCAGATAACGCTGTGCGTTTTTATTGCCCCGGAGGTACAGTACCGCCATTTCGGAGAAAGCCCATTTTAGGTGGGCGTTACCGATCTTGTTGCCCTGCGTGCCGTAGGTCTTACCAGCGGACTCGGCCTTGCATTTTACCAGCCTGGCGTAGGAAGCGAACTTCTGTACGGAGACAAAGCGATTGATATCGCCGATTTCATAGAGGATGGTGAGCGAGAGGATCTTGCCGACGCCGGAAATGCTTTTTAGCAAGTGAAGGTGAACCGGGTTATGCTGTTTGGCTTGTTGTTCAATAAACCACTCCACCTCGCGAAGCACGGTTGCATAATAATCGAGGATATTGATATCCAGGTCGATATTTTTCTGGGCGGCGGGGTTGGTAAAGGTTGCGCGTAGCTGATTGCGAGCACACTGGTTTTTCAGATTCAGTTTATTGGGGGGTAGATTGTACTGGCTGGTGGTATTGGCGACATGGGCCTTGAGATTGGCGCCATGCTGGACGATACGGGTACGTCGCCGTAAAAGATCCCGTGTGGCGCGCATTTTGCGTGGATAGACATAAGCCATTGGGAAATTGCCGCCACGGATGAGGTTGGCGATTTTGAAAGAGTCAATGCGGTCATTTTTGGCCTTGCCGCCATGAATTGCCTTCATATACAGTGCATGACCAAGAATGAATTCGACCTCGATATCGGCGCAGAAATCGGCGACCCAGTACCAGCAGTGCATGCACTCGACCCCGACGACGATATTTCCGACATAAGGGAGCAACAGTTTGAGTAGTTGGTCGGGGTTGGCAGGGATTTCCTGGTGTAGACAGGTATTGCCGTTCTGGTCGATAATGCAGACATAGAGCGATCTGGCATGCAGATCGATTCCGCAATAGTAAGGATGTATGTTATTGTAAAAGTTCATTGAGCTGCCTCCTGTTTTGGTTTTGTCGCCTTCCAGCTTAGCGTATTGTCAGGCTGGGGGAGACGGCTCAATGAGTATCAA
>JALWPK010000076.1 GCA_026995045.1 Gammaproteobacteria bacterium
TAACACATATGAGCCGCCTCTATGTCAATAGGTAATAAAAAGCTTTTTCGGTTAACGGATTAACCAAAAATAAAACAATGAACAAAGTCGGCTACTTCGTCTGTCATGGTCGCCGTTAAAGCAATCGCTTACAGCAAACACATATTGAGGGTCTCTTACTGCGGTCTCACCGCTGCCCGCATGGCGCCATGCTTCCGCCATACGGGGCCACTAGACATTCATCGGTCAACCTGGTGCTGGCGCTATTCAAGTGCCGGGTTCAGGCATGGCCCGCCCAGTTAGTTTCAGGCTCGGCCCAGGTGTAAGCGACTTTGCTCATTGTGCTAATGCACGCCAGCGGGGCATCTAATCAAGGCGGTCTGGCTCTGTGTGTTGATGCATAAACCGGGGCTGTGGGCTTTGCGGCCAGTGCTATCCCGTGTTTGGTATCCTGCATTCACCTGTATTGTCCAGTTAGGCGACAAGCTTGCCCCGCTGCGTGGCTAACCTCCTAAAAACCGCTTTTCATTGAACACGGTCTCGTTTTTCAGCATGAAGTAGACACAGCGCCCCAGCTTGTGCGCCAGCGCAGACAGCGCCTTGCCTTTACTCATGCGTTTTTGCAGGGTTTGCAGATAATGCTGAGCGGACGGGTTGCCTCGCAGGTAGAGCACGGCGGCTTCTGAGAACGCCCATTTCAGGTGCGCATTCCCGATCTTGTTGCCCTGGCTGCCATAGATTTTGCCCGCCGATTCGGCCTTGCACTTGACCAGCCGGGCATACGAGGCAAATTGCTGCACGGTGGCAAAGCGGCGGATATCACCGATTTCATAGAGAATGGTGAGAGACAGGATCTTGCCGACACCCGAGATGCTTTTCAATAACTGCAGGTGCACCGGATTGTGGGTTTTCGCCTGCTGTTCGATGAACCACTCAACTTTACGCAACACGCAAGCGTAATGATCGAGAATATCGATATCCAGATCGATATTGCGCTGCGCAGCCGGGTTGGTGAAGGCAGCGCGAAGCTGGTCACGCGCACACTGGTTTTTCAGATTGAGCCGGTTGGGTGGCAGATTGTACTGGCTGGTGGTATTGGCGACGTGCGCCTTGAGGTTGGCGCCATGCTGCACGATGCGCGTGCGCCGCCGCAGCAGATCGCGCGTGGCGCGCATCTCCCTGGGGTAGACGTAAGCCAGAGGAAAATTGCCGCCACGGATGAGCTTGGCGATTTTATAGGAATCAATGCGGTCATTCTTGGCCTTGCCGCCATGAATCGCTTTCATGTACAGCGCGTGTCCCAGGATAAAGGCGATGCGATTGTCCGAACAGAAGTCCGCCACCCAGTACCAGCAATGCATGCACTCAACACCGACAACAATATCCCCGATATAGGGCCGCAACAAGTCAAGCAGCCGCTCAGGGCTGGCGGGGATTTCCTTGTGTAGACAGGTTTCACCGTCGTGGTTGATAATACAGACATAGAGCGACCGGGCATGCAGGTCGATTCCGCAATAGTAGGGATGTGTGGTATTGTAAAAGTTCATTGAGCTGCCTCCTGTTGGCTTGGTCGCCTCCCAGCTTAGCGCATGCGTTGGCTGGGGGAGACGGCTCGATGAGTATCAA
>JALWPK010000077.1 GCA_026995045.1 Gammaproteobacteria bacterium
GATGGGGCCACTGGGGTATATACCTCCAGCAGAAGCTGAGGCAAACTACTACCGGCAACTAAACCGTCAGGCTGCGATGGCAGCTTGACTTAAACAAAACTGCCTCCTCGATACCCGGGGCGGTTCATATATAGCTGATCGATCTATTGCTATTCCAGCATCGCAATCATCATATACAACCGACTTAACAAATATTTTCATTGATAATAGAGGTCTTGGGTTATTGACTATTTCAGTTACGGGAAATGGCGCGCTAATACAGAATTATTCACTAAATGGCGCAGCAACTGTAATCCCCTTGCCGCCATCTATTATGTTATTTATCTCTGGAATTATCGCTTTATTTATTCCAAAAACACTATCAAGGCAAATTCACTCGGACATATTTCCGCAACGCTCGTTTGTGGCAAGAGAAAATGCTACTTATATAGTGTAGACTTATAGTCATCACATGTAACAATTCTCGACCAATGAATGATATTCTTTCAATCATTGGCGCGAATGTTCGACGTTATCGAACAGCTAGAGGCTTGAGCCAAGAAACACTCGCAGAAAATTCTGGGCTCCATCGCACCTATGTTGGTGCTGTTGAGCGAGGGGAGAGAAACATATCCGCGAGAAATATTGAAAAAATTGCTAAGGAATTGGGTGTTGAGCCTCACATCCTATTGTTGCCGAGTAAATAGGATATGGCTAACTCAGAAAAAGAAGCGCAAACACCGGTTCCAGTTGACAGAGCAAAATTCAACCAGCAATGCCAATTACCTTATGGATTGGAAACTAACCATATTGCTGAGGCAATGGAGGAATTCATCGATTTTCTTGGATTTCTGAATCAACAATTCCATGTTAAAGGGCTGCCACGATTGGAAAGTTTCCTGATGCCGGCTAATTTCAGCAGCATCGTGGGAGAGTTTATGAACCTCAGGATTCCAGAGCACTGTCCTGGCTTAGTGAAGAACCAATATCACAATGGCCACCCAGATTTGATCCCTGCGGGCCGATTCCCAGATGATGCTGTTCAATATTCGAGTGAAGGCATAGAGGTTAAAGGATCAAGGCATGCTAGCGGTTGGCAAGGACATAACCCAGAATCAGTATGGCTAATGGTATTTCATTTTGACAGTAACACTTCCAATGATAAGAGGAAGGGTATTGTCCCCAAACCTTTCAAGTTCAAAGGGGTGTACGCAGCAAAGCTTGAAGAGGATGATTGGTCTTTTTCGGGGCGTTCTTCAACCAGTCGCCGTACAATAACTGCGAGTGTGAAGCGTAGCAGCGTGACAAAAATGAAGGACAACTGGATTTATCAAGATTAAGCCAGTGATAGGTGTTGTTGTGATTCAAATGCACTAGGCTGTGCTAAACGCGGGATCGCGTCATTTGCTAGCTCGTAATACTCAAGATGCCTTTCAATACCAACGCACGAATAACCAATTGACTCTGCCGCAGCCACAGTCGAGCCTGATCCCATAAACGGGTCAACTACAATACCCTCCCCGAGTGGGAGTGATGCGTACACAATTTGCCGTAAAAAAGACTGTGGTTTCAGGCTTGGATGGTCTGCAATCTCGCGTTCGCTTTGAGGGGTTCGTTCGCTATAGATCACATCTTCAAATGGATTCCCGTCAGGTTTTCTGCGCAACCCACCCGTTTGAAATTCAGCTAGGCAATCGCTTACTTTCATGTTTTTCGGCAATGGTTTTCGAAACAATCCCCAAGGCTCGTAGCACCCACGCGGCATCGAACAAACGTCGGAGTACTGCTCTTCCGCATTTTTTGGTCTATCACCGCCACGAAGCGTTCGAACAATTCGAACCACAGTGCCCCTGTATTCTAAACCGCCATCCACGATCGCTGAAAACATCAACTGAGATAAAAACGAATTTGAGGCCACAAAAACGTGCGCACCTGGTCGTAATGCATGAAGCGCCGCATGACTCCACTCAAAGAAGAACCTTTTAAGCGAGGCGCGCTCTTTTTTGTTCAATGCTGTGAAGCGGGGTAGGGGCGCACGGACATTCCCATCAAATGAAGGAGGAATCCGCCAGATTCCACCATTTCCATTAGCACGTTTCTCTAGTTGATCAAAATCGTATTCTTTTACCCCGTAAGGTGGGTCAGTAACGATTGCATGTATGCTGTTTTTGGGCACACGCCCGAGCCATTCGAGGCAATCTGCGTGTACAATGAGCGAGTTACCAATCGCATTTGATTGGTAATCGAAGGTAAAATTCAATGACTGCCAGTCCATTGTCAGCCCTCAGTGGTGGAATAGCATATGCATGATGACTAAAAGTAGCATTATTTGGTGTGAGAATCAACCCCCCTATTCTGGCGACAATGTATTGACATATGGCCACATCAAGGCGCTACACTCGGACGGCAATTCCGCTGCGCTCCATTGCCGCCGGTGAGCTTGGTCGTTAGGCTTGAATTTGACGGAATTCTATATCCCGATATAAAAAATCCAGAAGAACTGAATCTGCAAGGAATTCGTGCAGTTAAGATCTATTATTGTTTCTGCCTGCGTGACGCGCCACTCAGCATACCGTATACGGTGACACGGATACCGGTATACTCTCTTCTGACAATTAGCCGCCAGCCAGATTAAAGCGCATCGACCCTGTGCGGCCGGTCTTCCAGCTCGCGCTGTTCGCGTTTTTCCAGGCTTTGCTGTTCGGCCTGTTCGCGGCCTTCGACGACCTTGTCTATCATTTTGCTTTTGCCGCGCTTGTCCATCCAGTTGGCGCGGGATTGCTGTGATACGGCCTGGTGCTGTTGCACCTGCTGGCGTTGCTGGGCGATGGCCTGGTCGAGGCGGGACAGGAACAACTGGTAGTCGCGCAGTTGCACAATCGACAGCCCGGCCTTGCCGGCCTGCTGAAACTGTTCGACATACTGGTTGCGGTATTTAATCAGTTCTTCCAGCTGTTGTTGCTGTTGCTGGAATTCACGCAGCACGTCACCGTGCTGACGCGCCGCATTGCGTTCGGTTTGTTTGGCGAGATTGGCCACAGGTTGCAATCGTTTTGAACTTCTCATTGTGGTTCACCTGTTGTCGACACGGTTATCTCAATCCGGTTTTCAGGCGCTTGCCGGCAATGCCGGTGGCGCCGCCTGCCCGCTTCGCAGTACCGTCGACGGACACATCGGTTGCCGCATCATCCTCTTCGCCAACCACCTGCTCCAGACGCGCCTGTTCCATTTCATTCATGGTATGACGAATATCTTCCAGTTGCTGCGATTTTTCCTGATAGACCGCCTTGACCTGTTCATAGTTTTTCTGGCTGAGGTCGACCTTGTACTGCTGCTCTTCCACAACCGAACTCAGATGCTGAAGCAATAACTGATACTCGCGCATTTGTACTATCGTCAGGCCGGATTCTTTTGCGGATTTCAACCCGCTTACACATTCATCACGATAATCGAGCAGGGTTTCCAGATGTTTTTTCTGCTGTTCCATCTGGGTTTCACGAAAACCGAGTTCGTTTTCGGCATTGCGCGCTTCGCGCACGGCGCGCTCCATTCGCTTTCGCATGTGAACAATATCATCCATGCCATCAGTGTCCTGTCTGCTGCTGTCCGACAAGGTGTATCAATTCAAGCACACTGTCTTCATACGATACCGCCTCGCCGCTGTCCTGTTGCAAGAACTGCATCAATGAGGCGTTGTAATCAATGGCTTCGTCGATTTCCGGATCGCTGCCGTACTGGTAGGCGCCGACGTTAATCAAATCCTGGTTTTTCTGGTACACCGAATACAGGCGCTTGAAGCGGCTGGCGGCGGCCTTGTGTTCGTCGCTGACCACATCGTTCATCACGCGGCTAACGGAAGCCTCGATATCAATCGCCGGATAATGGCCGGTTTCGGCAATCTTGCGCGACAGCATGATGTGGCCGTCGAGTACCGCTCGCGCGGAATCGACTATCGGGTCGTTGGCGTCATCGCCTTCGGCCAGCACGGTATAAAACGCGGTGATGGAGCCGCCCTTCTCGCCGTTATTGCCGGCGCGCTCGACCAGTTGTGGCAGTTTGGCGAATACGGAGGGTGGATAGCCTTTGGTTGCCGGCGGTTCGCCAATCGCCAGCGCGATTTCACGCTGCGCCTGGGCAAAACGCGTCAGCGAATCCATTAGCAATAGCACTTTGAGCCCCTTGTCGCGAAAATATTCCGCCACGGTGGTGGCCAACCAGGCGCCGTGCATGCGCATCAGCGGCGAACTGTCCGCCGGGCTGGCGATGACCACCGAACGCGACAGCCCCTGCTCGCCCAGTATGTTGTCGACAAAATCCTTCACTTCGCGGCCACGTTCACCAATCAGCCCCACCACAATGACATCGGCGTCGGTGTAGCGCGTCATCATGCCCAGCAACATACTTTTACCCACGCCGCTGCCGGCGAACAGGCCAAGCCGCTGACCGCGGCCAACGGTTAACAGGGCATTGATGGCGGCGACGCCAACATCCAGCGGTTCTTTTATGGCCCAACGCGCCAGCGGATTGCGTGGCCGCCCCGCCAGCGGCAGGCTGGCGGTGTAGTTAATGGGTCCCTTGCCATCAAGCGGTTTGCCGGATGCGTCAATCACCCGGCCGAGCAGTTCGTCACCCACCGGCGCTTCGTACATGCCTTCGCCAGGCACCACGCGGGCGTCGGCCACCAGACCGCGAATATCGTTAATCGGCATCAGAAACAGTTTTTCGCCGGAAAAACCCACGACTTCGGCTTCGATTTCGCCATCGGTGGTGGACACCAGGCAACGCGCGCCAACAGCCGCCTGACAACCGACGGCTTCCAGCGTCAAGCCGACCATGCGGCTGAGCTTGCCTTCGATAACCAGCGGCGCCGGTTGTTCGGCGCGCGTCTTGTATTGCTGCAACAGCTCGCACCAGATTGAGCTGCGCCGGTATTGGGTGGTGTGCTGACGCGGGTCATCCGTTGCCTTGTCTGTCACTGCTTCACTGTCCATCACGCATCCACCTGACGTTCGCCGCCCATGACGGCGGCAATGGTTGCGTTAATCCGGTTTTCGACGGTGGCGTCGATGCGGGAAGTATTGGTAAGCACGCGGCAACCGCCGCGCGTCAGCAACGGGTCTTCGACGATGCGCCAGCTGGTTTCGGTTCCGGGTTCGCCCAGCGCCTTGCGCACCAGCGCCGCGTCTTCGGGGTTGAGTTCGAGGCGCACTTCGCCCGGCGTCATTGGCAGCATGCTGACGGCTTCCTTGACCACGGCGACGATTTCATCCGGCGAGGCTTTGAGTTCACGCCGCACCAGTTGTTTCACCACCGCCATGCATAGCTCCGCCATTTCATGCACTACCTGTTCGTCGACGCCGGGCAATGGCATGGCCAGCGTCGCCATGATGGTTTGCAGATAGGCCACCTGCTGACGGATTTCTTTCTGCCCCTGTTGCAGACCTTCCATGTAACCCTTGGCGTAACTTTTTTCAAACGCCTGCTGGCGGATGGTTTCCTGCTTTTGCCGGTTGGACAGGTTGATGGTGTCCGGCAACTGATAGTCGACATTGCTGTCTTCGACAGCTTCGAAACTGGGCGCGCGCCAGGGTTTGCAGCGTTTGTCCTGCTCGCAGTTAAAGATTCTAGACATACTCTTCATCCGATCCGCCGCCTAATGAAATTTCACCGGCATCTGCAAGGCGCCGCGCAACTGTCAGTATTTCTTTCTGCGCGTCTTCCACTTCCTTGAGTTTGACCGGGCCCTTCGCTTCAAGGTCGTCGCGCATCATTTCGGCGGCGCGCGCGGACATGTTGCTGAAGATTTTCTCCTTCATGGCTTCATCGGCGCCCTTGAGCGCAATAATCAGCACGTCGGACTGTACTTCGCGCAGAATCGCCTGCATGCCGCGATCGTCAATATCCAGCAGATTCTCGAATACAAACATCTGATCCTGAATCGACTGCGCCAGGTCCGCATCCTGTTCGGTGATGGCTTCGGTAATCGCCTGCTCGGCCTGCCCGCCCATGAAGTTGAGTATATTGGCCGCGGTTTTGACGCCGCCAACGCCGGATGTCTGCGCGCTGCCGCTGCCGGAGAATTGCTGTTCGAGCACATCATTGAGTTCCTGCAAGGCGCTGGGAGGCACGCCGTCGAGGGTAGCGATGCGCATCAGCACATCTGCCTGGGTGCGCTCCTGCAAATGCGACAGCACTTCGGCGGCATGATCCGGCTCCAGATAGGACAGCACAATGGCGATAATCTGCGGGTGTTCGTTTTTCACCACGTCGGCGACGGCGCGCGGGTCCATCCATTTTAACGAGTCCAGCCCCTTGGAATTCCGGCCCAGCAAAATACGGTCGATGACGCTGCTGGCCTTGTCTTCGCCCAGCGCGTTAATCAGCATGTTGCGAATGTATTCATCCGAACCGACGCCGACGCCGGACTGCTCTTCGATGGTTTGCGCAAATTCCTGCAACACCGCTTCAACCGTCGAGTTGGGCACATTGGACAAGGACGCCATCGCGGTGCCGACTTTTTGCACTTCTTTCGGATCCATGTGCTTGAGCACATTGGCGGCGCTTTCTTCGCCCAGCGTCATCATGAAGATGGCGGCGCGCTCAGGGCCCGATACATTCTGCGCGGCTTCACTCATCGCTGCCCACCCATGTATTCATCACCTGGGCGACGCGTTGCGGGTCTTCCTTGGCCAGACTGGTCGCCATTTCTTTCAAATCCTGTCCGGCCGGCTGGCCCGGTTGATGCGTCAGCGCGGGATTGCCCGCAGCCGAACCATCCGGCAGTTGTCCCTGCGCGCCTTCGGCGCCTGCCTGCCCTTCCGGCAAGGCGGCGACCATGGCCAGTTTTTCCGCCTGCTCACCCTGCTTGGCGAGGTTGGTCAGCATCGGGCGCAGCACGCCAAAGATCACCAGCAATACGCCGAGACCACCCAGCACCTGTTTGGCCAGATCCCACACCCAGGGTTGCTCCCAGATGGGCGGTTCCGGCAACGGCTCCACTTCTTCCGGTTGCTGGAACGGTGCGTTGACTACATTCACCGTGTCGCCTCGCGCTTCATTCAGGCCCACGGTTTCGCGCACCAGTGATTTGATATGCGCAATTTCTTCTTCGCTTAATGGTTCGCGGGTCACCTTGCCTTTTTTGCCGGTGACCGTTTTGTAATCCACCACCACGGCGACTGACAGTTTTTTCAGCGCCATCGGCGACTGGCGCACATGGCTGATAGTGCGGTCCAGTTCATAGTTTCTGACCGCGCGCGAGGTGTTGTTGGTGGAGACTGCCGGCGTGGTTTGTTCCACCGGCTCCAGCGTACCACCCGCCGGCGGCTGGTTGCTCAATGCGCCAGGCACGCCGCTTGCGCCGGAACTGTCGCTGGTTTGTTCGAACAACTGTTCGCTGCGCAGCGCTTTCTGATCCGGGCTGTAGCTTTCGCGGGTTTCTTCATGCGAGGTGAAATCAATGTCGGCCACCACCTGCGCGCGCACGCCGTCCATGCCGGTAATCGGACTGATGATGTCAATAATGCGCTGCACATAGCGTTCTTCCAGCTTGCGGGTGTAATCCATTTGCGTGCTGCTGAGCAACATGCCGGCGCTGCTTGCCGGGCTGCTGAGCAATCGTCCTTTCTGGTCGATGATGGTGACCGCTTCGTTTTCCATGCCCGGCACGCTGGCGGCAACCATGTTAACGATACCGGCAATCTGGGCGTCATCCAGCACCCTGCCCGGCATCAGGTTGAGCACAACCGAGGCCGTGGGTTTGGCGCTCTTGCGCGCAAAGGCGGATTGTTTGGGAATGGCCAGATGCACGCGCGCGCCTTCAACAAAACTCAAACGCGCAATCGACTTGGATAACTCGCCTTCCATCGCGCGGTGGTAACGCGCCTTTTGCAAAAAGCTGCTGCTGCCCAGCCCCTGTTCCTTTTCCAGCAATTCATAACCGGCATCGCCGCCAACGCTGATGCCCTTGGCCGCGATTTTCATGCGCGCCTGCTGAATCTTGTCGGCGGGCACCAGTATCGCGCCCGCGCCGCCTTCCAGCTTGTATTCGATGTTGGCGCTGGTGAGTTCACTGGTCACCTGCGCCATTTCTTTTGCTGTCAGGTTGCCGTACAGCAAACTGTAGTTTGGCGTTTGCGCCCACATGGCGACGGTAACGCCCAGCGCAATCGCCAGCGCCATGCCGACCACCAGTCCCAGTTGACGGAACAGCGACAGGCTGCCAAAGCCCTGCGCCTGTGCGTTGATATTTTCTGCTGACACTATCGCCATTGTGTTTTACCCCGGTGAGAACCTGTTGCAGACAAGCCGCTTAAACCTGCATGTTCATGACTTCTTTGTAGGCGGACACCAGGTTGTTGCGCACCTGGGTCATCGCCTGAAATGACACGCTGGCTTTTTGTATCGCCACCATCACGTCACTGAGATTGACGTTGGGGTCGCCCTGTTCAAACGCTGTCGCCAGTGAGGCCGATGCTTTCTGGGTTTCGTTAACGTGATCGATGGAGTTTTTAATCAGTTGCGCAAAATCGCTTTGCGTGGCCGGCCCGGCCGCGCCGGTTTCGCCCGCCGCAGGCGCGCGGTTTTCCGCCAATGCCGCCATGCTGCGCATTTGCTGTAACAACTGGTTGATTTGTATATCGCTCATTACTCTACCCTCTGTGTTTCCGGCAAGTGGCTGAACGGGTCATGCAGTCGCGCTGCATCGGCGGTTCTCCACTTGTTGTTATCGGCCTGGCCGACAGATTGTTTAGTTTTTCTTTAATCTTCAGCACCTTGTAATCATTCTCGTTATGCCGGCAAGGCCACGCCGGCATCGCGCAATTTGGCCAGTTTGTAGCGCAGGGTGCGCGGACTGATGCCCAGCGTATCGGCCACTTCCTTGCGGCTGGCCTTGGTGCGCAGCGCGGAGATAATCAGTTCGCGCTCGTGGGTTTTCATGTCCATGTTCAGATCGCGCGGCGCGGCGTCACGTGTTGCAGCGGCTTCAGGCGACTGCGCTGGCTGTGTGGTCTGCGCAGGCTCAACCGTTTCGAAACGGATGTCCGGCGCGTCAATCACATCACCACTGCGCAGAATCAGCGCGCGCTGTATCACGTTGTCGAGTTCGCGCACATTGCCGGGCCAGTGATGGGTGGTCAGCGCCGTCATCGCGGCGGATGTCAGCCGGGGGGTGACCATGCCTTCGGTATATTTCGCCAGCATCTGCCGCGCCAGCGGCAGAATGTCATCACGGCGCTCACGCAGTGGAGCCAGCTGAATGGGGAAAACATTCAGGCGATAGTACAGGTCTTCGCGGAATTTTCCTTCAGCGACGGCCTGGCGAATATCCCGGTTGGTGGTGGCCAGAATGCGCACATCAAGCGCAATCGGCTTGCGGCCACCCAGACGCTCGACTTCCCGCTCCTGCAACACGCGCAACAGCTTGGCTTGCAGGCCGAGATGCATTTCAGTGATTTCATCCAGCAACAGCGTGCCGCCCTGCGCCTGTTCAAACTTGCCGGCCTTGGACTGGTAGGCGCCGGTAAACGCGCCTTTTTCGTAACCGAACAACACCGACTCCAGCATGTTTTCAGGAATGGCGGCGCAGTTGATGGCGACAAACGGGCCGTTGGCGCGGGCGGAATGCTGGTGGATGTAACGCGACACCACTTCCTTGCCAACGCCGGATTCGCCGGTAAGCAACACGGTGGCTTCGGTGGCGGCGACGCGTTGCGCCACCAGCGCCAGTTGCTTGCTGCGCGCATCTTCGGCAATCAAACCATGTTCCGTTTGTTGCGTGGCGGACTCGCGGATGTGTTCCGCCACCTTGTCAATCAGTTCCTGCGCTTCAAACGGTTTCACCAGATAATCGCTTGCGCCCAGGTGCATGGCCTTGACGGCGTGTTCGACGGTGCCATAGGCGGTCATCAACAACACCGGCACGGTCGGCCAGCTTTTGCGAATTTCACTTAACAGCGCATTGCCGTCCATCGGTTGCATCTGCACATCACTCAGCACCAGCGCAATATTGTTGTGCTGCTGCAAATGCTGCAATGCCTGTTCGCCGTCTTCAGCCAGCAGAACGTGATAACCGGCAATGCCCAGGGTTTCATTCAGCACTTCGCGCAGGCTGGCGTCGTCTTCCACTATCAAAATAGTTGCTTGGCTCATGGTGTTACCTCTTGATTGCAATACTGGCCGGATTGGCCGTGGCGCGATGGCGGTTGAATTCGTCACTGGCGTAAACGGCGATTTCGCTGTTCAGCAAGGCGTCGCGCTGCGCCAGCGGCAAGGTGATTTCAAAGCAGCTGCCCTTGCCCGGTGTGGAGGCAATTTTCAGACTGCCATTAAGCTGTTCCACTGCGGCGTTTACCACCGCCAGCCCCAGGCCGGTGCCGGCTGTGCGGGTGGTAAAAAACGGCTCCAGCACGCGGTTCATGACCGCTTCGCTCATGCCGCAGCCGTTGTCGACAAAACGGATAAGACATTCGGTTTGGGTGGCTTTGGCCTCGATAGTCAGTTTTCCCTGCTGCATATCGCGGCAAGCTTCGATGGCGTTGTCCGCCAGGTTTTGCAGCGCGCTGAGCAAGCTGTCTTCACTGGCCTGTACTTCGGCAGACTGCGTATCAATCGTGTAATGCAACCCAACACCAGCTGCATCGCACTGTTGCTGGACGGTTTCGACAAGCTTTTGCAACAGCGTGGTCAGCGCAATGTTTTCGCAAGCGATGACATCGCCACGGGCGAACACCAGCATGTCATTGACCATGCGTTCGAGATGTAACAGGCGTTGCTTGGCCTTGCTGACAAAACGTTGCCGGTCTGCTTCGGGAGTGTTGGGGTGTTCCAGCGTGGACATGTAAAGCAAGGCGGTGGTCAGCGGCGTGCGCAGCTGATGCGCCAAACCGGCCACCATTTCACCCAGCGAACTCAAACGTTGCTGACGCGCCAGCTTGTTCTGCAGAGCGCGGGTTTCGGTTACATCGGCGAGTAAAATCAGTTTGCCTGATTCACCCTGTAAGGGACGCACTGTTACGCTGACCCATCGGCCATCGCACAATCGCAGTTCATTGCTCTGGGTGATAATCGCCTGCTGCGCGACCTGCCGCCACGCCTTGCCATTGATGGCGTCGCCCAGCATGTCGTGCGCCAGCGGATTGGCCTGACGAATTCGGTCATCCTCGTCGACCACAATCACTCCGGCCGGCAAACTGTCGAGCAGGCTTTCCAGCCGTTTCGCCAGCCGCTCTTTTTCGGTGAGTTCGCGAATACGCTCGGAATTGGCGTCGGCCAGCTCCACTGACAGGCGTGCTACCTGTTGCTCCAGCTCGCTGTAAGAGTCGGCCAGTTTCACTGACAGTTTGTTGAACAGCGCGAAGGCGTCTTCCAGTTGTTCGCTGGCCTGATGCGGCGCAGGCGTGGCTCCGGTCAGTTCGATTTGTGCGACATTGCCCATCATTTTTACTGATCTCGTCTGGTGTGTTGCCATCACCGCAGCAAGGACCGTGCCTAAATTATGTTTTTGTGACTGTTCAATCACTTAGCGCTGTTGCTTGGCGGTCTGTCAAAACTCTGTCGCCTGTTTTTTTGACCTGGCGCCGGGTTTATGTCACGCAGCTTGCAGCCAAACAATAAACTTTTGGCGTTGCCTGCCGATAGGGTTTTCAGGCAAGCAAGGATTTTTTATGAGTCTGTATTCCATCGACAAACTGATTGAACAAACCCGCACCCTGGCGGCGGAATTTCGCAAAACCACCGGCGCCATGCTGCCGGTGTCAGGCGAAATCGCGCGCTATGATGTGAGCCGGCATCTTGGCCTGGAGTTGTGTGAAGAACGTAATTGCGGCTATGACGCCATTGGCAAGGATGAACTCGACGGTTTGCGCGTGCTGATCAAGAGCCGCGTCATCGGCGAGCAGGTCAAATCCAGTCATCGCATCGGTCAGCTCAACCCAAATGGCGACTGGGACTTGCTGGTGCTGTCATTGATGGATAACGATTTTCAACCAACCGAAATGTACATGGCGACGCGGGAAGAGGTGCTGGAAGCGACAGCCTCGGCCGATGGCAGACGCGCGCGCCGCGGCGCCCTGTCAGTCGCCAAATTCAGGATTATCGGTGAACTGGTCTGGACCCGGGAACTGGGTCGTGATGCCGGGCATGTGTTTCCGGTGGCGCTGTAACAGCCGTCGCAACATACGATAAATGTACAGGTGACTTGCTATATTCCCGCTGGCGTTATCCAGCAATGTTCATAAGCGCCTAGATATGCTTGACGTATGAATTCACCGCCAGCCGGCCTTCCCTGACTTTTTGCAAATCGATGCTGGCTTCATCGCGCGCGGCCAGGGCAATGTCTTCCAGCTTTTTGTTGATGGCGATGATTTGCTCGATGGTTTTGTTGATTTCCGGAATATCCGCTGCATCCGATGAGGTTGAAAACAGCTTGTGCAGCAAGGCGCGGCGAAATTCTTCGGCTTTGGCCACCTTGCTCCAGAGGCCTTCGCGCGCATGTGTCAGCATCTCCTCGCTCTGGTTGACGATTTCGTTTACCGGGTTGACAGGGTTCATGGCGTGTCTCGCGTTATTATTGTTGTTACAGATGTGAAATATCAGCTGGCTGCCGCTACAGCGGTCTTGCTGACAGTGCGCGCTTCAACCGGTATGGCGTCCCAGGCGGTTTTGATTTCGTGCAACAGCTTGCTGGCTTCATCCACCAGGGCGACATCATTTTTCAGGTTGGCTTCCAGCAAACGCCTTTCGATGTAGTCATACAGGTCATCGAGGTTAGTGGCGACCTCGCCGCCCGCCTCCATGTCCAGACTGGCGCGCAGCCCGCCGACGATGGAGATTGCCTGGCCGATGGTTTCGCCTTTTTTGACGATCTCGCCATGCGACATATAACCCTTGACGGCGGCCAGCTTGCCCAGCGCGCCATCCAGCAGCATGGCGACCAGCTGGTGAGGATTGGCGTCGTGGACGCCGGTGTAGTTGTCCACCTGTTTGTATTGGCTGATGTGATTTCTTGCTGATGTCATGCTCACCGTTCTGATCTCCACGTGATGTTGTAATAGTATTATCGTCAGCTGTGATTCAGGCTTTAACGAATTGCAATCGACATGTATTTGCCTAACCGCCGCTGTTCGCCTTTGGCAGTGACGCCAGTTGTGATGTCAGAAACTGACCGGTGCCCTGCAACTGCCCGACCAGCGCATCCAGCGCGGTAAATCGCGCCAGCAACCTGGCTTCCACCGAAGCCAGATTGCGTTCAACAGAAACCTGACGATCCTCAAGCGTATCGATGCGCGCTTCCAGCCCGTCGGTTCGGGTTTTAAGCAGGCCATCTGTGGTATCCAGCCAGGTATCCGATAGTGCTTTCAGCCGGTTGGCGAAACCCTGCGCATCGGCTGAAAACAGTTGCGCGACCGCGTCGAAATCATTTTGCAATGCGGTGCTGAGATCCGCGCTGTTCAACGTCATGTTGCCATCTTTCTGCATGCTCAAGCCTATTTCGGAGAGTACGCTGTAAACACCACCGGCCGCGGGCGTGTTCAGCACCGCCATCACTTGACGTTCTATGGATAATAATGAACTGTCGGCCTCAAGCTGGCCGTTGCGATAATCCTTGATCGATGCGCGCAGACTGTTAAAGGCGTCAACAAAACCCTGTACGGAGGCTTCGACCGTTTCCAGATCACGTTCAATGCCGATATTAACGATTGCGCCTGGCGCGGCTGCTTTCAGATTAATGGTGACGCCCGCAATCACATCACTGATGTTATTGCTGGAACGGGTAATGTTGTAACCGTCGATGTTGATTTCGGCGTCCAGCAGACTGGTGTCGCCATTGATGTTATTGAAAGTTTGCAGGCCCAGCGTTGCGGCGGTGACGCCGCCGCCATAGGACAGGGTCAACGCATTGGCGGAACCGGTTTGAGTGGATGTCAGTATCAGTTTTTGCTTGCCATTGTCGCCATTGATGATGGTCGCCTGTACGCCGGGATTATTCACATCGTCATTGATGGCGTCGCGAATATCAGTCAGCGTGGATGCCGTGCTGAGGTCGACCGTGATAGTGTTGGCGGCATCGGCGCCAACCTGGATGCTGATCGAGTCGCCTGCGCCGCCACCGAAGGTGTCGGTGTCCAGCACTTCCGCCGAGGTCATTTTGTGTTGCTCGGCAAGCCGCACGACTTCCAACCCAAAGTTGCCCAGATCAGCCGTGCTGCTGGCGGTAATGGTGGCGATATTTTCGTTGGTGGTGCTGGTGGCGAATACTTTCAGCGCATCGGGCGTGCTGAGTTTTTCCATCGCATCCTGAAACACGGACAGCGTGTTCTTCAATTGCCCGTAAGCGCTGATCTGGGCTTCAAGCTGATTCTGTTTCTGTTGCAGGCGCTGTAACGGAATGCGTTCAATTTCCATCAATTGCGCAACGATGGACTGCACATCCAGTCCTGAGCCTACCCCTGCTACTGATATTGATGGCATGGTTTCCCCACTAAAATACGGTTGTTGTAATCACCGAAGCAATTATGATGCCAGCTATTGCCAGCGCCCTGTCAGGTGAAGCTGTTGAACAGTTCAAGCTTTTCACCTTCGCTGAGCTTGCGCGCGAATCGCAGCGCTTCATCGCTGGGAATCTGACGCACCAGTTCCTGCGTGTTGGCGTCCATGACTTTTATTACGGTTTTGCCGCTTTCCCTGTCGATGCTGAAGTGCAATTCGCGCTGCACCATTTGCGCCTGTTGCTCAAATTCACGCAGTGTGGATTCAATTTCCTGCTGTTCATTGGGGGAGTCGGGTTTTTCCTGCGGCAAGGGTTTGCCGTCGCCCGGCAATTTCGGGCTGGGATTGACGGCAGTCACGGCTTCCACCTTGCCGCCATCGGCTGGGGTGTTGATCGGGTTGGGTATGTTGTCTGTGTTAACGCCAGTCACCATTACGATTACCTCGCTCCGACCCGCGCATGCTAACTATGCGCCTGTCCGGATTGTAAACTGCTCCCCGGGGCGAGCTCTCCCCGGGGAAACAGCAGCCTTACTTCTATTGCAACAGCGACAACACGTTCTGCGGCGCGGAGTTAGCCTGCGCCAGCATGGAGATGCCCGCCTGCTGCATGATCTGGGTTTTGGTTAAATTTGCGGTTTCCGCAGCGAAGTCGGCATCCTGAATACGGCTGCGTGAAGCCGATACGTTTTCAGCATAGGACTGCACGCTGGCAATCACCGCTTCAAACCGGTTCTGGGTGGCGCCGAATGTTGCGCGCAAGCCTGACACTGCGTCAATATCGGCATCGATATTGGTCAGTTCCGCCTGGGCGGCATTGGCGTCAGTGCTGACATCTACCGTACTGGCGCCGGTTGCGCTGTAGGTATTGATAGTCGAGATGTTCAGGTCGGTTGCCGAAATGGAAATCTGGTCAGTCGCATCCTGGCCGACCTGGAATTCCAGTGCGGCTGTCTGCGTGCCATCCAGCAACTGTACGCCATTGAAACTTGCCGTATCCACGATGCGGCTGATTTCCGCTGTCAGCAAATCCACTTCCTTTTGCAGACCGGTGCGGTCTTCCACCGTGCCGTTTGACGCCTGCACCGCCAGTTCACGAATACGCTGCAGATTGTCGCTGATCTGGCCAAGCGCCGCTTCCGCGGTTTGTGACAGTGAAATACCGTCCGCCGCATTGCGCGCCGCCTGGTTCAGGCCGCGAATATCCGCTGTCATACGCTCAACGGAATACAGGCCGGCGGCATCATCTTTTGCAGAGTTGATGCGAAGGCCGGAAGACAAACGCTGAATGGAGGTCGCCAGCATGCTGTTGGTTTTGCTGACATTGCGCTGCGCATTCAGCGACATAATGTTTGAATTAATGATAAGAGCCATGTTAATTCTCCAGTGGTGCCGTCACCTCACGGGGTGGCGCTGTTATTTTTAGCGGATATATCTTCACGAGATATTCACCGCTTCCACCCAGTTTTTCGGCGACGCGGAAAAAAACTTTAGCTCTGTCACTAAAATCGAAATTCGTCATGATTCATATACCGGCAGCGATAACCGCCTGTATCAGGAATCCTGTTATGCCCTGTTGTTAAAATAACAGTGCGCCCGGCTCCGGGGAAAAACCGGACACACTGTTACCCACCAGGGAATTTACGCTATCAATAACGTCCGTTTTAACGCAGCAGCGACAGTACGTTCTGCGGCGCGGAGTTGGCCTGCGCCAGCATGGCGACGCCGGCCTGCTGCATGATCTGCGTCCTGGTCAGATTGGCGGTTTCCGCCGCAAAGTCCGCATCCTGAATACGGCTGCGTGAAGCCGATACGTTTTCAGCATAGGACTGTACGCTGGCAATCACCGCTTCAAACCGGTTCTGGGTGGCGCCAAAGGTTGCGCGCAGTCCGGATACGGAGTCAATGTCTGCATCCAGTGTTGTCAATGCAGCCTGCGCCGCATTGGCGTCAGTGCTGACATCAATGGTGCTGGCGCCGGTTGCGCTGTAGGCATTGATAGTCGAGATATCCAGATCGGTTGCTGCGATAGAAATCTGGTCAGTCGCATCCTGGCCAACCTGGAATTCCAGTGCGGCTGTCTGCGTGCCATCCAGCAGTTGCACACCATTGAAACTGGCTGTATCCACGATGCGGCTGATTTCCGCTGTCAGCAAATCCACTTCTTTTTGCAGACCAGTGCGGTCTTCCACCGTGCCGTTTGACGCCTGCACCGCTAGTTCGCGCACACGCTGCAGATTATCGCTGATCTGGCCCAGCGCAGCTTCCGCGGTTTGTGACAGTGAAATACCATCCGCCGCATTGCGCGCCGCCTGGTTGAGGCCGCGAATATCAGCTGTCATACGTTCAACGGTATACAGACCCGCCGCATCGTCCTTGGCGGAGTTGATGCGCAAGCCGGAAGACAAACGCTGAATCGAAGTCGCCAGCATGTTGTTAGTCTTGCTAACGTTACGCTGGGCGTTCAAAGACATAATATTAGAATTAATGACAAGCGCCATAATTGATTCTCCAGTAGTGCACGGCCAGCTACGACCATGTGTTAACTTTGGCGGATATACCCGGTTTGAATTTTTTCAGACCGGATATTCACCGCCTCCGTTTGCATCATCGGCTGACGACTGGAAAGCTTTAATGGCATGCGGCAAATATTTGCCGCCGGGCGGCAATGTCATGCTGCCTTGTGGCGAATGCGGCGCTTGCCCACCGCACCCGTCCGCCATGCGGGGATGCCCCTCAGTGGTTATAACTACATGATTTCACTCTAATATTACTATTGTTTGCATGAAGAATGGTGGACTCGCCCAACGTCATTTGATTCACCTCGTCAACAATATCGCCGAGCCCGATTGTTTTTTTCAACGCCTGTAAATATTTGTCATAGTTGCGCCAGCGGCCGATGGCGCTGCGGTACACCGGCTTGCGCACCTGCGCCAGGCTGGCGGTGTTGACGGCGCGATCGAGCTGGTGAAACTGCAGGCACGCCGGTTGCCATTCCAGTTCAAGAAAGCCGATGATTCTGCGGGTTTCATTTTCCGTGTCACTTACCAATTGCTCATAACTGACATTGAGTATTGGCGTCGGCAATACGTTTTGCCAGTGCGACATCAGGCGTTGATACTGGTTATAGTAATGCCCCAGCGCCTGCAAGTCGCTGGCGTAAGCGTGCCGCCCGGTAAAGTTCTGGAAAAAACAGGATACGCATACATCCAGCGGATCACGTTCACAATGAATGATTTTGGCCTGCGGGAACAAGATCGCAATCAGTCCCAGATGCAGATAATTGGACGGCATTTTATCCGTCACCATCGGCTCGCCCGCCGCCAGTTGATGCAGATACTGCCTGTGCGCGCGCGCAGTCTGGCGCAGTGACTGAGATGAGAGTTGCGCGATGCCCGCGGGATAGCTTGATTGCGACTCCATCAACGCGGACAGGCCATGACTGATGCGCTCAATCCTGTCCAGTTCGCCCGCCGCATGAATCTCACTGTGGCCGGCCAGAATCTGCTCCACCAGACTGGCGCCGGAACGCGGCATGCCAACAATGAACACCGGCGTCACATCCACACTCTCATCCTGCATAACGCTGCGCACATTGTTGTGCCGGCTAAACAATCCGGCGTCAAAAGATTCAATCAGATTATCGACAAAGTGTTCATGCGCGCTGGCGTCATAGTGTTCACCACGCGCAATATTGGCGACCATGTAATTGGCGAAGGCTTCGTCATAGCGCGCTTCTCGGTCAAAAATCGCGCCCAGCGCGAAATAAAAGCTGCTGCGATCCGCCAGCGGCAAATCATTCCGCGACAGCAGTTGCTCCACTGTATCAATCACCTGTGGCGTAATGGCGTGTTCATCTGTCTGTATCAGGCCATGTACATTGCGCGGGTCAG
The DNA here is from genome assembly GCA_026995045.1 of Gammaproteobacteria bacterium. Classification (GTDB taxonomy): domain Bacteria; phylum Pseudomonadota; class Gammaproteobacteria; order SZUA-229; family SZUA-229; genus S139-92. Next base: position 18,363 of record JALWPK010000077.1, read on the forward strand.
AAGGCTTCAACGCAAAGGCGCTGCGGTAACGGTTGCGCGCGCTCGCCAGGTCGCCGGTGATGGCATACAGCCGCGCCAGCTCGCCATGCGCATCCGCATCGTCCGGCCGCATGGCAATCACTTTTTTATAGTGCGTAATCGCTTTGCCGTAATCTTGCATTTTGGTGTAGGCCGCAGCCAGCATGGCGTTCACCGCCACATGATTGGCGTTCACCGAAAGCGCGGTTTTCAGCGCATCAACCGCCAGTGTGACCATATTCCACTGCATCGCCACTTTTGCATAACCCGTCAGCGCGCGCAGGTTTTTTGGTTCCCGCCTGATGATGCTGCGGTAAATTTCACAGGCCTGTTCAAGCTCCTGATTGTCAAAAGCCGCATCGGCGCGCTCCAGCAGACTGTCCTGGCGATTATGAGCCGCGCTTGCAGCCTTGTTGTGCAATGGCTTGATGGCGGCGACGTTTTGCGGTTTGCTTGACATGATTGTTTCCGTTGCGATTACAGATAATTAAACAAAGACAGGCCTTCTATTTTGATAAAGCTCTGCTGGGACGCCTGCAACGCCAGCATTTGCTGCTCAAAACGGCTGACCGCTTCGGCATAGTCGAGGTCGCGCAGTTTGGAGCGGTTTTCTTCCATCAGCAGCGAGAACGAATCATTGGCGCCGCGCTGGTTTTCAATCGAGTTCATGCGCGCGCCGATGGAAGCGCGTACGGTGAGCACATTGTCCAGCGCCGAGTCCAGTTTGGTCAGCGTGGCGGTGTTGGGCGCATTGGCTTCCAGGTCGGTGGCGAATTCGTACAACACATCGAACATGCTGCTGAAACCGCCGGCGCCGTCATCCACGCGCATGAACACCCGATCGCCGGAATCGCCAATCGTCACCTGCCGGTTGTCGCCGATTTGCAGCGCGCGCTGACCCTGATCGCCGTTATAGGTGAAGTTGCCGGCGCCGTCGTCGCTGAATGGAATGGTCGCGGTTTTGAATCCGGCAAACACATATTCGCCGTTGGCGTCCTGGGTGTTGGCCAGTTGCACCAGATCCTTTTGCACCGAGCGCACTTCGGCGGCAATCGCGGTGCGATCACCCGCGCTCAACGTATCGTTGTTGGCGCGCACCGCCAGTTCACGCACGCGTTGCAGAATGTTGCCCACTTCCACCAGTACGGTTTCTTCCAGACTGAGCCGGCTTTCCGCATAGTTGCCGTTGCGCTGGTATTGTTTGGTGGTTTCGATAATCTGTTCCAGCTGCATCGCCTGGGTGGCGGCGGCGGGGTCATCGCTGGGCGCGAGAATACGCTCGCCGGTGGCCAGTTGTTGCTGGGTTTTGGCCAGTTCGGCCTGCTTGTCCAGCATCGCGGTGACGCCCTTGTAATACATTTGTGCGGTTGAAATTCGCATGCCGGTTACCTCGTGGTGACTCTGAGCAAGGTGTCGAACATGGAGCTGGCGGCGGAAATCACCTGCGCCGCCGCCGCATAAGCCTGCTGAAAACGCACCAGATTGGCGGCTTCCTCATCCAGATTGACGCCGGACTTGGCGTCGTGTGAAGCGGTGACCTGATCCAGCACGCGTTTCTGCGCCAACGAGTTCTGCTCGGCCTGACGGGTGCTGATACCCACATCCACCACCAGATTGCGGTAGCTGTCGACTATGCTGGCTGTGCCGCCGGCCAGCACCTTGTCAGCCGCCAGGTTGGCCAGCGCCAGCGCATTGCGGTTATCGCCAATGCCGCCAGTATTGTATTCCGTGGTAAAGGTGTCGCCCGCCTGCGGCGCGCCGGTGATGCGCATGCTGTAACCGTAATCCAGACCGCCCGGCGTCGGGAACAGGTCGCTGCCGGTGGCCGGGTCGTAGGCGATGCCGGCTTCCAGCAACACCGGCGACGCCGGATTGCTGTTGTCATAAATGTCGTAACTGTTGGCGCCGGTGAACTGCACCAGCAACGGCGGGCTGAGCTGCCCCGGCGTGGTCTGGAAAGCGGCGTTGTTGATGTCGGTAATCTCACCCGCGCTGATGGCGCCACTACCGGTGTTGGCCGCGCCCGCCAGACTGCGCACCGGCGCGGCGGCGGCAATCTGCACCGCACTGCCCAGTATCATCGCAATATCGCGCGCGCCATTGCGCGTCGGGCGTATCTGGTAGGTTTCGCCATTGACCGGCGCGGCGGTCACTTCCAGCGCCAGCCCGTCTGCAATAAAAGGATCAGCCGCCGTGCCGGAGCCGGTCATCGGCACCACCTGACCGGTGTCGTTGCGCCGCAGCGTCCATGCGCCAGCGTCATACTGGATGGTGTAATCCAGGTTGGTCAGTTGCGACACATCATCAAAGCTGGCCACCACATTGCCCGGCGTACCGTTGATGCTGAGCACCTGCGGCGAGGCGACCTTGAAAAAATCGACGCCCAGGTTGCCATTCAAATCCATCCCCTGGCGTTGCTGTTCATTAAAAAAGCTGGCGATGCCAATCGCGGTGAGACCCAAAGCATTGCTGGTGGGGTCGAGCATGCGCTCGCGAAAACCGAGCACGCCGCCAATCAGGCCGCCGCTCATCTGATCGGTAATCGGAATCAGACCACCGCCGCCGCTGCGCATGGCGATGCCCAACTGGTTGGGGTCGCTGGCTTCGACCACGGTTTCCAGTTGCAGCGCGTCACTGCCCACGACCAGCGCCTGTCCCTTGCCCACCAGCACGTTCACGGCGCCGTCATCCTGCTGCAGGGTGGTGACATTGACCAGGCCGGACAATTCCAGAATCAGGCGGTCGCGCTGATCCAGTAAATCATTCGCCGGCTGCCCGCCGGAGCGCCCCTGCTCCAGCACGATGCGCTGGTTGAGTTCGGCAATGCCGGTGGTGATGCGGTTGATGTCCGCCACCGCGGAATTCATTTGCGTGTTGACATAATCGCGCGTGTTTTCAATCCAGCCGGCCAGTTCGTTGAACTGTTTGCTGAGCTGCTCGCCTTCGCTCAGCAATACCTGACGCGCAGCCGGATCAGTCGGCGCGTCGGCGACATCCTGCATGGCGCTGAAAAAACGCTGCAACGATGTGCTCATACCGGCATCGGCGTCGGCCACCAGATTGTCCAGTTGCGAAGCCAGGGTATAAAAAGACTCAAACTCGGACTGGCTGGACGTGGTGTTGCGCATGTTGGTTTCCAGATAGGCGTCGTACGAGCGGGTGATGGTTGACACTTCCACCCCGGTGCCCTGAAAACCGAAACCATAGGCCTGCGGCACGGTCGCCTGCAGTTGCGTGGTCTGGCGGCTGTAGCCATCGGTGTTGACGTTGGCGATATTCTGGCTGATGGTGTTCAGCGAACGCTGGTATGCAAGCAAGCCGCTAACACCGATGTTGAGAAGATCCGCCATCAGTTATCATCCTTTGTCTGCGCCGCCATCGCTATCTGCTGCTGTAGCAGTGATGTCGCCTGTGAGGGTGGCTGTGACGCCGGCGCGCCGGACAGTTCGCGCTCCAGCATTTCGCCCAATCCGGTTCCCTCGCCTTTGGTCGCCAGATCCAGCGCAACCTGCTTGTCGAACATGTCCTGATAGAACCGGGTTTGATCAGAATCGGTGGATTCGCTCAACTGACTGGCGTCCCGCATCGTCTTCAGCATCATCTGCAAAAACAATGCTTCAAACTGCCTTGCGACTTCTTTGGTTGCATCCGCCCTGTTATTGTTGTTATTGCCGTTCGCTTCAGCAGTGTGTGAAGATGCTTTCGCACGCAGTTGAGCCAAACCACCAAAATCGGTATACAGACTGGCGCTGGACATGTCGTAAGCCGCCGCCATTTATATCACCACCAGTTCCGCGCGCAGCGCGCCCGCCTGTTTCAATGCCTGCAAAATCGCCACCAGGTCGCCCGGCGCGGCGCCAACCTGGTTGACCGCGCGCACAATATCATTGAGATCCACGCCGGGGTTGAACAGGAACATGCGATTGTCTTCCTGCTCGATGTTGACTTCGGAATTGGCCACCACTTCAGTGTTGCCGCCGGTGGACAGGGCGTTGGGCTGGCTCACCGCCGCCTGTTCGGAAATGGTCACCACCAGGTTGCCGTGCGACACCGCCGCAGGCGTCACCACTACATGACTGCTGATCACCACGGTGCCGGTGCGCGAATTAATAATGACTCGCGCCGGCGCATCCCCCGGTGAAAAGTTCAGGTTTTCCACCATGGAAAGAAAGGCGATTTTTTGCGAGTCGGTTGCCGGCGCCGCTACTTCCACCGAAATCGGATCGATGGCGCGCGCCGTGCCTTCACCAAATTCTTTGTTGATGGTTTCCGCCATACGGCTGGCCGTGGTGAAATCGGCGGTGTGCAGATTCAGCACCAGCTTGTTGGTATAACCCAGTGAGTTGGCGACCGTGCGTTCGACAATCGCGCCTTTGGGAATATGCCCGACGCTGGGAATGTTAATCGTGATGCGCGAACCGTCCGAACCTTCCACCCCCAGACCGCCGACAATCAGGTCGCCCTGCGCAATGGCGTAGACCTTTCCATCCGCGCCTTTCAGTGGCGACATCAGCAAGGCGCCGCCGCGCAGGCTTTTGGCGTTGCCAACCGATGATACGGTGACATCAATCTTCTGTCCCTTTTTAATGAACGGCGGCAAGGTGGCGTGCAACATCACCGCCGCAACATTTTTCGGCTTCGGCGTTACGCCTGGCGGCACCACTATGCCCAGTTGGGTCAGCATGTTTTTCAGGCTTTGTGCGGTGTATGACACCTGGCTGACGTTGTCGCCGCTGCCGTCCAGACCAACCACCAGGCCGTAACCAATCAACTGGTTGTCGCGCATGCCCTGCACGGTGGCGACATCCTTGATGCGCTCAGATCGCGCCGGCATGCCTGTCAACAACAGAACCGGAATCAGAACAAGGCCAAGTACTCTATATATACGCATATTCATGTTTGCTTACCCGCTCAGAAAGGCATCCAGTCGCTGCTGAAGAATTTCGCCAGCCAGCCTTTTTTGTTGGAATCGCTCAGCGCGCCGGCGCCGCCGTATTGAATGTCGGCATTGGCCACGCGGGTGGAGGCGATGGTGTTATCCGGGTTGATGTCAATCGGACGCACGATGCCGCGCAACCGGACAAAATCTTCACCCTCGTTGATGTTCACCCATTTTTCACCCTGCACCACCAGGTTGCCGTTGGCCAGCACATCGACCACCACAACGGTGACGCTGCCGCTTAATGAATTGCTTTGCGAGGTGTCGCCCTTGCCGCTGAAGCTGTGGTCTGAATTTAACTGGTTATCAA
>JALWPK010000078.1 GCA_026995045.1 Gammaproteobacteria bacterium
GGTTTTTCATCGCCGCGTTTTCCGCCGGCAGGCCGAAGGCGTCCCAGCCCATCGGTTGCAGCACGTTCTTGCCCTGCATGCGCTGGTAGCGCGCAATCACATCGCCGATGCTGTAGTTGCGCACATGACCCATGTGCAGGCGGCCACTGGGATAGGGGAACATGGACAGGCAATAAAACTTCTCCCGTTCCGGGTCTTCAATCGCGCGGAAAGTGGACTGTTCGTCCCACATTTTCTGCACTTCGTTTTCGATGGATTCTGGCGTATATTGTGATTGCATGAGTGTGATTGACAGCTCGTCAGTTAAGGCAGCGGCTGCCCGGATTATGTTCTATAAGTTATCGGTATAAAGCATGGAAAACGCGCTTCGCGGCGCGCCGCAAACGGAGTGTGAAGGATACACCAGCGCCATGCTTAAAGGAACTGCCGCCCTGCTTCGGGCGGCCAATTCGGCAGGATTTTTCAAGTCGCAACAGAGGGTACAACGTGACTGACCAGGACCTCGACAATCGTCTGGTTCGCGCCTACAACGACATGATGCACGCCATCCGCGACGTGTTCGACATGGCGGACGCCGAAACGGCTGACATCTCGCTGCAACAGGCGCTCAATCGCGCCAGTGAGCGACTGATCGAAGTCGGCGACATTACCGCAGCAGAAGCCGCCCAGATCAGCAGCTTTATCAAACGCGACATCAACGACGCCGCCGAATACCTGATGGAAAGCAGCGCCGAGTTCACCGACTGGCTGATGCTGGATATCGAGATTGTCGAACGCAAGATAGTCGACCTGTTTCTCTCCGTTGCCGACACCACCCGCGTCGAACTCGACCAGCTCAAACAGGCCAGCACTGAACACGCCCGCTACCACACCGGTGAAGTCACCGGTCCCGGCACACTGGAATGCGTCGAGTGTGGCAAACACATCGCCTACCCCACCACCAGCGTAATCTTCCGCTGCCCGGAATGCAGTCACGATATTTTCAAACGACCGCCGATGAAACGGTTGCCGGAATGACAGACTGTTGGCGTTGGGTATGGAATACTGTTTTTCAACGCAAGGCGCTGAGTGATTCCTTTATGCTCCTAAGCCACAAATGGCTATGGAGTTTCGCAGAGCCCTATGCGAACTCACCAATGGGCATTCTATTATTCTGTTTCTACTGCAGGAAAACAGGCACTTCAGCTTTTTTTGCCGCTTTTCTCAAATCCTTATCCAGCGTAGCCAAAGGAAGACCTGTTCGAATTGCCAGCTCTAAATAGGCAGCATCATAGGTTGATAATTTATAAGTTCTCGCCAGATTAATCGTCCTTGAAAATGCCTGGTGTGCAGTCATGTCATCTACGTGTATTGGCAGATTTTCCAGTTGGGCAATGAAGTTTTCTGATTCGCCCGGCTTCAGCTCGCCGCGTTTTTCTGCGCCTACTATTACGTTTGATGCTTCAAGATGCCAAAGGTTAGGGAGCCTCTGATTAATCCCCAATTTTTGCAATAATACCCCAACCGATTGTATATGGAAGAGAGAATGATGCAGCAACAGACACTGGCCGGCAGTGGTTTCGAGAAATACCGCAAGAAGACCCGTAAAGAGC
>JALWPK010000079.1 GCA_026995045.1 Gammaproteobacteria bacterium
AGATCGAACAGGTGGCCGCCATTCTGGACGGCGCCGATGGCCCGGTGCTGGCGTTTTGCCGCAGCGGCACCCGTTCGGCCCATGCCTGGGCGCTGTCGCAAGCGGGCAAGATGGCGGCGCAGGACATCATCGATGCCGCCGCCAGGGCCGGCTATGACGTGCGCGCGCTGGCACAGTTTTTGGTCTAGAGCACTTCCCGAAAAAGCCTGTCCCGGACCCCGATCCGGGATGGATACCGGTTTTGGACAAGACGTGCGGCAAGACAACAGGATAGAGTGCGGTTTTGAGTCTATCAAAACGTGAAGCGCCCTCGAGCCCGGCACGCCAGTCATTTCAGGTCTTCAAACAGCATGCCGCCCTGAAAGGCGATGCTGGCGCGCGCCGGGCGTTCCAGGGCGAGACAGCGGCCCAGGTGTGCGCGGCCCGCGCCCTTGCGCCAAAGCCGTCTTTTGCATTGCGAACAGCGCAGCCGCGCGGCAATGTCGGCGCTGGTCCAGAATTGCGCCTCTTCGCTTGTGGCCAGCAGCGCATCCGGATCGATGGCGGCGCGGTAGCCGCAATGGCGGCAGGTGGCGACAAAACGATAACCGCCGCCCGCCAGATCACGCAATTGCAGCGCCGCCATCAGACAAAATCCTGAAAATCTGGGATGCGGGTATAGGCGATCTTGGCGCCCGCATACTGCCTTGGCGGCGGCCTGAGCGGGCCGATGCTGACCAGGGTGCGGTGGTATCTGGTGTTGAGCGCATCCAGTGTGTCGCTGATCTTTTCCCAGCGCTGGCGCTGTGTATCATCGTCGCCGAACAGGCTGAGCTGGCGTTCGGCACGGCACAAATCCAGCAGGGTGACGCCAAGGCGGACAATGCGCCTGTGCACATTGACACTTTTTTTACACCCTGTAGAAGAAGGGGTGTCATCCTCCTAGACTTCTTTATGTGTTATGGAACCATCAGCCATGGATTTTTCTGTCAAAGAAAAAATTTTATGGATTAGCCTTTTAGCCCTCCCCGTGGTTTTAATATTTTCGTACCCAAATATAGCCAGTAGGTTTTCAATAAATAATGATCTTATGCACCCTCTTAAAGCTCTACGGTATGGGGCCTTATATGTATCATGCACTGATCCATTTGATGCCTATATCAATTATAAAAAAAGCACGCCAGGTGAGGTGAAGTGCGTATTGGATCAAGGCGAAAACGTTATGGCTGTTTCATTTCCAACACCTCATCGCTCCCATGACAGGCCGGTGTGGGGCCACAGGGGGATTTATTTTTCCTTTCCAAAATCTTACAATATTAGATTTTCTGGAAAGAGAGTGATCATAGAGGTCGTCGCCTCTTGCAACAATTGCTCCAACGAAATATATATGGCTTATGCAACCTTACATAATGGAAATAGCGGGTGGCATAAATTCTTCTTCAAACCTGGGTACCATGTATATAAATTTATTTACAAAGCCCCCCCCTAAAGGAAAAAAGGATTATGAAAGCGGTCCAATTTTTGTAATAAACCCATTCCAGAACAATAGAGCGTCTGTATACATTAAAAATATATCAATACACGAATATGATCCGGATTAAGATTA
>JALWPK010000080.1 GCA_026995045.1 Gammaproteobacteria bacterium
GGAGAGTACCCCAAAGCGTGGGGCAATTGCGTTTTTGAGCTGGTGGTGGCAGTGAGAAGTCATGTTAGCTTTACGGGAAACCTTTCAACTGAAGATCCGTCTCCTTGGGATCAGCCCGATGATCTGGCGGCGTGTTCTTGTTCCTTCATCGGTCACACTGCGCGAGCTGCACGGGGTTCTTCAGGTTGCCATGAGTTGGGATAGTATTCATCTTTTCCAGTTTGATATTCACGCTGTTAATTATGGGTCTCGAGAATTACATGCGGCAAGCTCAGATATTCCGCTGCATGATTTTGGCTTTCGCCAAAATGATCGATTTGCCTATATTTACGACATGGGAGATTATTGGAAGCATGAGGTTCGCATTGAAGATATCAGCGTGACGGACCCTAAAAAGAAATACCCGGTTTGCATCGGGGGCTCTGGGAGCTGTCCGCCGGAAGACTGCGGCGGGCCGCATGGATTTTTGGACCGTCGCGATGACGCGAACGGTTATGAGGCCTGGACAGACATGGATGTGATGGCAGAATGGCTTGGCGACATTATGCAAATTGACACCACTGACAAAACTGTCCGCGAGCTTCTATCCGAGGATGTTGAGATGGCCATGGAGCGCGTGGTCTCTCGTGGGGCTTATATTGCAGGCAAATTTTCTCGAAAAACGGTGAACCGGGCTTTTCGGGCTGGGAGGCATCGGGAGCTTATGCATCAGCAGCTTATGTGATCTGTCCATAAACGACCGGTTTCGGACGGGTGCTGATACCCTGTCCATAAATTAGCTTGACTACGTATTGAACACAGGTGAAGTTACGGACACCCATTTCTTAACAGACAGCCCACAGATAAATTCATGCCCAGAACATTTGCCTACGCCCGCGTTTCGACCATCGAGCAAGAGCCCTCAAACCAGCTCGGTGAAATCAAAGCCGCTGGCTTTAATGTTGAACCCCATCGCATCATTACCGAAACTATTTCCGGCTCTGTGGCCATTGTGCGGCGGAAAGGCTTTTCACGCTTGCTCGACAAGATGGAAAAGGGCGATGTGCTGATCGTGACCAAACTTGACCGGTTGGGGCGCGACGCCATTGATGTCAGCACAAGTGTTGCCAAGCTAGCGCAGGATGGCATCCGGGTTTATTGTCTGGCTCTGGGCGGTGTAGATCTGACCAGCTCGGCCGGAAAGCTGACCATGGGCGTGATCAACGCCGTTGCGCAGTTTGAACGGGACTTGCTGATTGAAAGAACCCAATCCGGTCTGGCCCGAGCAAAAGCCGAAGGGAAAATACTGGGCCGTCCACCGGCATTGTCAGATGAACAGCAGAAAACCGTTCGCCAGAAATTGGCGGCCGGTGAAACTGTATCTGCCATTGCCCGTGATATGAAAACCAGCAGGCAAACAATTATGCGGGCTAGAGATGCTGTTGAATAGCCCGTTTCAAAGATAAAATTGCCAGGGCGTTGTTGCATATAAGATCGTTGAGACGGATTTCCCCTTTCCCAAGCCAGTCATTGGATTTTCACGCTCACAGGCATTCCATGTGCTGTGAATCGGTTAAGGCAGTTCACGATGACTTTGGCTT
>JALWPK010000081.1 GCA_026995045.1 Gammaproteobacteria bacterium
ATCGCCAACATCTACAAATCCCGCAAGCTGATGTTTGAACTGCGCGAAATGGGTTGCCGCTTCTCGCTGGATGATTTCGGCAGCGGCCTGTCATCGTTTGAATATCTGAAGAACCTGCCGGTTGACTATCTCAAGATTGACGGCAGCTTTGTGCGCGATATGGCGGACAACAAGACCGACCACGCCATGGTGGCCGCGATTAACGAAATCGGTCACGTGATGGGCATCAGCACAATTGCAGAGTTTGTCGAGAACGACCGCATCATCCACAAACTGCGGCAGATAGGCGTGGATTATGTGCAGGGTTACGCGGTGCATCGTCCCAGTCCGCTTGAGGCAATCACCGACACCGATCTGGCGAAACTGAATCAGTCTGTGGCCGGTTACGTTTAAGTTCGCGCACCAGAAATCGCGCAGGCAACAGCCTCTCCAAAACAGGCCGGGTAACCGGCGCCGGGGTGTTGGCAATCATGCTTGCCAATATTTCCGCACACAAAAACGCCTGACTGCAGCCGTGCGAGCCATAGCCCGCATTCAGGTACAGCCCTTGACGATAACGCGCCGGCGCATAGTTTTGCTCAGCCTTGCCATGATGCAAATCGCGGTAGCGTTGTCTGAAATCGCTGATATCAGGCGCAGGGCCAACCATGGGCAAGCGGTCAGGCGTGACCGCTCGAAAGGACACTCTCCCCTCCAGCCTTTGTTTGGCTGACTCGCTGACAATCGCGCGGTCAAACAGGCTGTTCACACCATCGATATTGTCTGCGTGATCTGACTGACTGAGCGCGACGGCCTGGCTGTCCGCATAACTGGCGCCAACACAGGCGACGCCCTCAAGAGCCGGGGTAATGTACCTGTCTGCCGACAGCGGCGCTGGCGGACGCCACAGCAAGTCGCGCTCCTCCACCAGACTGACCTGACCACGATTGCCTGCAATGGGATACTGATCTTCACCCAACAACGCGTTCAGGCCATGGGCGTTGGCCAGCACCACACAATCCGTTTCTGCAATAACGCGCTCTTCGCTGTCCAGCAGGATGTGACGATGGTTTTCAGCGCGCACGGAAGCAACCTCCGCCTGCACATAGCGCGCCGAATCTGCGCACACGGCCAGTATCTGCTGACACGCCAGTGATGGCCTGATCCAGCCAGCGTCCTCTGCGCGCAACCATAGCCGCTCTGTCTTTGTCGCATATTGAGAATCAAGCCTTAGAAAGGCTGACGCCATGTGTGCAGCATCCAGCATTTTTTCTGCGCGTTCGCGCTCAACCGCTGTCGACACGCCGCTTTCAAACCAGAACGGCTGTTGCGACGACTGTTGTAGTTTGCGGTACTGCTGACGCGCAAAGTAAAACGCCTGCAAGGCAAAAGCATTGTAAACCCCATCGCCCACCGTCAGCCTCGGCATGACAATCGCTGCGGGATTACCCGAAGCCGCCGACGCTGCTTCAGCTGCCCTATCGACCAGCGTAATCTGGCAGCCGCGTTGCGCCAGTTGATGCGCGGTGGCCAAACCAGCGATCCCGGCGCCCACAATCACCACCTGTTTGCAATCACCGCTTGAACGCGGCAGATGAAACCAGGGCGCTTGCCGGGCGCGCCGCCGCGTGTCGTTGTAGCGAGCGGTCAGCATTTCACGCTTATCGCCAAAACCCGGGACTTTCTGCACCTCAAAACCCGCCTGTTGTAACCCCCGGCGCACAACACCGGCAACCGTATAGGTGGAAACCGTGGTCTGTGCATGACTGCATCGCGCCATCGCATCAAATACCGGCTGCGACCACATCGCCTGATTTTTCGATGGCGCAAAACCATCCAGAAACCAGGCATCCACCTGCATGTCGACGGTATCCAGCGCATGACTTACATCATCGTGCATCAGGGTCAGACGGATGCGGCCATCAAACAGCAGGCAACGGTGCATGCCCGGCGCAGCGGGCGGGTAACAACGCAACAGCTCGTCCACAATCGTTTTCAGATGCGGTCTGTCCACATGGCATTGCGCCACATCATCGGGGTGCGGCAGATGTTTCTCCACAGACACAAAATCCAGACTGGCGCCCTTGTCGGCATGCTCGAGAAAACACTGCGCGGCGAGCAGAAAATTCAGCCCCGAGCCAAAGCCGGTTTCCGCAATACAGGAGTGCTGGCGCCCGGCAAAACGTTGCGCCAGCCGATTGGCGGCGATGAACACATGCTGCGATTCGGCCTCGCCGCCAGCACGGGAGAAAAACACATCATTGTACAGCTCGCTGTAAGGCTGGCTGTTTTTCCATTGCAGGCGGGTGTAGTGACCAGGCATAACAATCGCTATCGCGCTTTATCGCGATTCAGAATCGGGTAGAATAGCCCGCCATTGTACCTGAGCGAGCCTTGCCATGACTGCCCTTTCCCTGCCCGATACCGTCGATCTGAATCAAAGGGTCATCCTCATCACCGGCGCCGGCGACGGCATTGGCCGCGCGGTTGCGCTCGAATGCGGCAAGGCGGACGCCACCGTGATTCTGCTGGGGAAAACCACGCGCAAGCTGGAGCAGGTTTATGACGAACTGGTGGAACTGGGCGCGCCGGAGCCCGCCATCTACCCGCTGGATCTGGAAGGCGCAGGCGCGGATGACTATCTTGACCTGCAGGCGGTGATACGCAAAACCTTCGACAAGCTCGACGGCCTGTTCAACAATGCCGGCTGGCTGGGCGCCTCCATGCCGATGGAGCAGTACGACATCGAACTATGGTACAAGGTAATGCAGATTAACCTGAACGGCCCGTTCATGCTGACCCAGGCCTGCATCCCGCTGCTCAAACAGGCGGACAAGGGCCGCATCGTGTTCAATGCAGACAACAAGCAAACCGCTTACTGGGGCGCCTACGGCGTCGCCAAGGCGGCGCAGAACAGCATGATGAAAATACTGGCCGACGAACTGGACACCGCCGGCATTCGCGTCAACGCATTCGACCCGCAGGCGGTGCGCACCAATTTCCGCACCCGCGCCTACCCGGCGGAAAACCCGGAAAACCTGCCACTGCCGAAAGATGTGGCGCATTATTACGCGGCGCTGCTGAGCGCGCAGATTGACTTTAACGGTCAGACCCTGACCGTTAACGACCTTGCCGACAAGAACTGAACAGAACCTGCCGGCGCAACCTCGCCAGGCGCTATTTCATCAAGTCGACTTCGATGCCCTGCTCACGCAATGCGTCGGCGCGCGCATCGATATAACGCTGGAAGTTGGGCTGGGTTTTGTACGCGCCGGAAATCACATAATCCATCACCGACTGGGTGTGGAATGCTTTCAGGTAGGCGTCGGATCGAAACACTTCCTTGCCGTCTGCATCAAAAAACACCAGACTGGGCGCGTATTTGATGTCAAGCTGTTTCGCCCAGTCGATGACGCGGGCGGATTGCCCATCCGGCTTCACGATGCGATCTTCCGACCACATGTCCAGCACCACCACATTGAGTTTTTTCAGCAGTTCGCGACTGACGTCGCGCTGCAAAATATCCAGATGCAATTCATCACAGGTGGCGCACTGCTTTTGCTCGAACATCACCAGCAGCGGCTTGCAGTCTTGCAGCGCCGCCTGCAGATTATCTGGCGTTTTCACACTGGTGTGCTGCGTATGCAGTTTGCCGCTGGCCGGCTGCGGATTAACTTTCTGCATGTACTGCTGGTAGCTCATCTGCGTTTCCTGGCGCTTGCCAATGTAATCCAGCAACGCATCGAATTTTTGCGGCGGGTAATAACCGTTGGCGCGAAAAACCGCCTTGCGATCCTTGTTGAAAAAAATCAGCGTCGGCGTGTATTGCACGCGCAGGGCTTCGGCGAACTGTTTTTCGGTCACCACCTTGTCGCCCACCGTGACTTCGCGGTCGCCCCAGATGTTAATCGCCACCACATCAAAATAGCGTTGCGTTTTTTCGGCAATGGTTTTCTGGCCGAAATTGTCCTGCAACAGTTTTTTGCAGTAGGGACAACCGTCCTGATAAAAATACAGCATCAGCCGTTTGCCCTGTTCGGCGGCTTCATCGATGTCTTCGTATAAATCAAGGAAAGAGGTTTTGAACCAGTCCGGCTTTTCAACATAACCCGGATTCACCAGTCCCGGCGCAAGATCGCCTTCCGTTTTGGCCGGCGCATCGAGTACAAAGAACAACATTAACAGCCAACCGTACTTCAACATAACCTGTCCCCGCAGACGTGAGTTGATGCCAGCTTTTACCTGCGCTTGCTGCGCCGCCCGGATGGCGCGCTTTTACGGCCCCAGACTGAAGATTTTTTTGCCGCGCTGCGATGCACGCGTTTGGGTTTCGGGCGCTCGCAGCTTAGACCCACCTGCTGACACAATTGTTCAACCAGATCAAAATCCACTTCCACGGTTTTGCCCTGGCGCAGATTGCGCGGCAGGCTGATATTGCCATAACGCAAACGTATCAGCCGGCTGACGCGGGTATCCACCGCTTCCCACAAACGCCGCACTTCGCGGTTGCGGCCTTCGCGCAATACCACATGGTACCAGTGATTGGCGCCTTCATGCCCTTGCTGGCCGCCGGCGTAGACAATGCTGTCAAAGCTGGCCGGGCCGTCTTCCAGCGCCACGCCCTTGAGCAGTTGCTTGATTTTGCTGTCATCCACCCGGCCATTCACGCGCACCGCGTACTCGCGTTCGATTTCGTGCGAGGGATGCATCAGGCGGTTGGCCAGCTCGCCGTCATTGGTAAACAGCAGCAAACCGCTGGTGTTGATATCGAGCCGACCGATGCTGACCCAGCGGCCATTGGGCAGGCCGGGCAGGTTTTTGTACACGGTGCGGCGACCGGATTCGTCCTTGCGGCTGCACACTTCACCTTCGGGTTTGTTGTAGGCGAGGATGCGCACTTCCCGGCTTGGCGGTTTGATAAACACGCGGCGGCCATTGCACTGCACCTGATCGCCCTCACGCACTTTTGCGCCGAGTTCTATTGGCTTGCCGTTGACCTTGACGCGGCCCTGCTGAATCCAGCGCTCGATTTCACGGCGCGAACCGAAGCCCAGCCGCGACATGGCTTTTTGTGCGCGTTCTTCAAACATGGAGGAGAAAGATTAACAGCCTGCTAGTGAATACTGACCGAGGGTGTGGGCGTAATGGCGTCGGCTTCCAGTTCCTGTTCCGCGCTGTCGTCGATGCTGTCTTCGGCATCGGTTTGCGTTTCAGCGCTGACATTTTCTGTCACATCCTGCTGTGCAATTTCATCCGCCGCTTCGGTCGCCTCAGCCTGTTGCGCATCATCGGATAGATCAGCATCCGTTTCCGCCTGCGCATCGGTAGTTTCAGCGCCCGCCGCCTGTTCGCCTTCGGTATCTTCTTCCAGCGCCAGTTCGGGATGAATCTGGTCGAGGTCTTTAATCTCGGCCAGCGTGGGCAACTGGTCGAGTGATTTCAGATTGAAATAGTCGAGAAATTCCTTGGTGGTGCCGTACAGCGACGGTTTGCCGGGCACGTCTTTGTGACCCAGCACACGTATCCATTCACGTTCGAGCAGGGTTTTGATGATGTTGGAGCTGACGCTGACGCCGCGCACTTCCTCGATTTCGCCGCGGGTAATCGGCTGGCGGTAGGCGATCAGCGCCAGTGTTTCCAGCAGCGCGCGTGAATAGCGCGCCGGTTTTTCTTCCCACAAACGGCCCACCCATTGCGCATAGTCCTGTTTGACCTGCATGCGGTAGCCGTTGGCGACCTGTTTGATTTCCATGCTGCGCTCGGCGAATTCCTGCTCCATGTCGTGCAGCGCCTTGCGGATTTCATCGCGCGTAGGCTGGTCTTCATCCAGCGTGAACAACTGTTCCATCTGGGGCACAGTGAGTGGCCGGTCGGCAGTGGCCAGCACCGCTTCAAGAATGTTTTTCAGTTTGGCTGATTCCATCATGTGTCTCCGATGGGGTTGTTCACTGTGTTCAATGTAGTTGGTTATGCCGGCGGCAAGTCGAGTGGCTTCGGCCCTTCGGCGCCGCCCTCGCCCGTGGCCGCCTTGATGTGCAGGCTGGCGAACGGCTCGGACTGCACCATTTCGATCAGCTGCTCCTTCACCAGTTCCAGAATCGCCAGCAAGGTCACGACCACGCCGCGACGGCCTTCCTCGATGGTGAACAGCGAGGTGTAGTCGGTAAAGCCGTCGGCGCTGATTTTCGCCAGCACCTTGCTCATGCGCTCGCGCACCGACAGCGCCTCACGCTGAATCTGGTGATGCGAATACATTTCCGAACGCGCCATCGCATCCTTGAACGCCAGCAGCAGTTCGCGCAGGTCGAGCTCCGGCAGCGGACGCTCGGTGTGCAGTTCCGGCGGCTGCACTTCGACAACATGAATATCGCGGCCCACGCGCGGCATTTCGTCGATGTCCTGCGCCGCCTGCTTGAAGCGCTCATATTCCTGCAAGCGACGCACCAGTTCAGCGCGCGGATCGTCCTCGTCTTCCTCCTCGGTCGGGCGCGGCAGCAGCATGCGCGATTTGATTTCCGCCAGCATCGCCGCCATCACCAGGTATTCCGCCGCAATCTCGATGCGCATGGTGTTCATCA
>JALWPK010000082.1 GCA_026995045.1 Gammaproteobacteria bacterium
GTAGCGCGGTTTCGGGGTGACAAGCTGCGGGCGGGTTCGAAGTTTCTGTACCATCCAAAGAATGAATCACGTCCCCGCACAAATAGGAATCCCCCAATCTTGCAAGGGTTCTATGCAACAACGCCAATTGCCAGGAGTAAGTCGATGAATATTCAAATTAAAATCCAGATCACAGACTTAGGCGGCGTTACCCATGAATGTAACATTGCCGAGTTTGACAAAGGCTTTGGGTGCGTCGCAGAAATTGGCCTGTCTATTGAAGACAGCAAGGGTCTTCTCTTAAATTTGCAGCAGGAAATTGTTGCAGCCCAAGCTCAAGCCTTTTGTGAAGCGCATTCAACTTGTTCATGCTGCGGTCGGAGACTGCGCCGAAAGGGTAGTAAAAGTGTCCAATATCGCACTGTTTTTGGGGATATTCCCGTCGATAGCCCGCGCTTTTATCATTGTGCATGTCAGCCGCATACGGCTCAGACATTCAGCCCGTTGACCGCCTTGTTACCAGGCCATGTTGCGCCAGAAATGCTCTGGCTGGAAACAAAATGGGCATCGCTGGTTTCTTTTGGCGTGACCGTAGATTTGCTCAAAGACGTATTGCCAATTGGAAAGCAACTGAATGCAGAAACTGTGCGCAGGCATTTGGGCCGTGTTGCTGAGCGTATGGAATCTGAATTGGCTGACGAACAATATAACTTCATTCAGACCACTGCGTTTGAACGGGAGAAGCTTCCCAATCCGGCAGGGCCAATCACTGTCGGGATTGATGGCGGATATGTCCGCTCCCGCGAAAAGGGTCAGTCTCATTTTGAGGTTACCGTAGGAAAATCCATTCCGGCAGACAGGCCAGATCGCTACCTTGGCCTAGTGCAAAGCCATGATGAAAAACCCAAACGGCGATTGCATGAGGTTTTAAAAGATCAGGGCTGGCAAGAAAACCAGCAAATCACATTTATGACCGATGGGGGCGATAGCGTGATCAACATGGCGCGCGACATGGCCCCGGCTTTTGAGCATATTCTGGACTGGTTCCACATCACCATGCGCATTACCGTCATGCATCAATACATCAAGGGGCTGGCCCATCACAATCTGGCCGAGGCAGAGCAACTGGCCAGAATTTTACGCCAGATCAAAGCGTATTTGTGGAATGGAAACCTGCACGATGGACAAATAGCAATTGATGATTTGGTGATGGATCTGGATGAGGTCGAGACGGACTATGCCAGCATCAAAGCTCTGCGAAAAGCCGCCACGGAATTCCAAACATATATCAGTAACAGCGCTTGGATGATCCCGAATTACGCGGAACGCAGGCGATACGGCGAGCGGGTTTCGACCGGCTTTGTGGAAAGCACCGTCAACACCGTGGTGGGAAAACGCTTTTGTAAACGCCAGCAAATGCGATGGTCAAAAATCGGAGCTCACCTTATGCTGCAAACCCGAACCCGCACGCTCGATGGCACCTTACGCGGGAAGTTTGAACAATGGTATCCAGGGATGAAATCAGCCTCCCCAGTAAAACTGGCAGCCTAATTGCCCCACGCTTTGGGGTACTCTCCT
>JALWPK010000083.1 GCA_026995045.1 Gammaproteobacteria bacterium
GTACACCACACGTTGATGCCGCCAGGCCAACTGGCGCAGTTGCGCCGGCAACGTGAAAGTAATCATAAAATACTCAACCGGCAAGCGCTTGCGAAGCTGGCGATCAATCCAGACCTGACTGTCGCGCTGTTGGCAGCGGGGACAGCTGCGGTGTCCACAGGAGCGCGGGAGTTGTAACTGGTAATGGCAATCCGGGCACTGAGCCGTGAGCGCATCCTGGCTCAACTGGCGACACTGCTCAATGGCCTGCAAAGCCCGCCGGTGACCGGGCAGCAACTGATCCGCATAGCGCTGTTCGAGCAGCCCTTTAAACCGCTGCACCACCTCGGCCAAAGCGATCATGACCGATCCTCCCAACGCAGCACAAAAGGCTGCATTAACTGCGCAATACGCGCTGTCGCATGCTCATGGGTCACATCGGTCAACTGGGTATAACGTGCGGTCGTCGCCGGACTGGCATGGCCCAGGATCGTCTGAATCTCCCGCAGATCCACGCCCAGCTCCAACAAATGGGTGGCGTAGCTGTGACGCAATGAATGGATCGAGATCCTGCGCGTAATGCCCGCATCCGCCACCGTCGCCTTCATCGCCGCCTGTACCCCGCCACGATCCATACAGGTTGTCGCACACCGGATACGTTCGGGCGAACCGACCGGATTAGGGAATAACAGACTCGGATGCCGATGCGTTTTCCAGAAACGACGTAAAGCCCGCAGCGTCACATCAGGTAAAGGCACATAACGATCCTTCTTACCCTTGCCCAGACGGATATGAACGCGATGATGCGGCGCATCGATATCGCCGGCCTCCAGATGCAAAGCCTCACCGAGGCGCAGCCCCATACTATAAACTGTCAGGAAATACACCCGGTAACGTAACTTACGGCAACGATTGATCAAATCGCGCACCTCACGCTGCGACAGGATATCCGGCAAGGTCTGCATCTGAGGCGGTTTAAATATTTTAATCCACTGCCATTGCTTATCGAGCACATAGCGGTAAAAGAACTGCAAGCCATTGCGATCGAGTTTAACGGTGCTCCAGGAATGCGAATCAACCAGGGCAGCGAAATAGGCTTTGAGTTGAGCCGCATCCAGGTGGTCAGGGCAACAATCAAAGAACCGGGTAATGCGGCGCACCGAACGAGAATAGGCATCGATTGTTTTGGGCGCCAACCCGCGCAGTTTGAGTTCGTGCAAGAGTTGCTGGTAAAGGGTGTTGAAGCGACATTGATCTTGAGTATTCATTAGGTTAACCTCTTGAGAAACCGTGCCAGGCACGGACGCCTGAACATCAGGCGGTCAAGAGATTATGAACCTGCCGCGATAGCGGCTTCGTTCAACAAGTGCATGCAGTGGACACAGCAAAAATGTCACGCCATTTTGCTGTCGCAAAAGCCGCGCCATTTCCGCTGTGCCGCTGATGCAAGTCGTTAGCTTTATTTGTGGTCAATTCAAATTCCCGTACAAAATCAATGATTACACTCGATTTTTAGAAATATATAGTCTCGCTAATCTTTACTATTGAATAATGGTAAAGATTGGGCTATCTTTACCA
>JALWPK010000084.1 GCA_026995045.1 Gammaproteobacteria bacterium
CCGTCAGTGAGGTCGGCCAAACGGAATCGTTTATGTATAGAAACCGCATCCCATACATAACAATGCCCATTCTCATCCCCACTCACCACATACTTCCCATCCGGGCTGAAGGTGGCGTAGGTTTTGGCGATGTTGCCGGGGAGTTTGGCGAGGGGTGAATACGTTTTTATATCCCACAGGATAAGGCACTCGTAATCACGGTAGCCTTTCTGCGCTTGCCTTTCGGGTGAAAACCCTTCAGCCGTGCCAAAATAGGGCGAGCAATCGCCAGCACTAAGAATCGTCCCCCCATCAGGCGAGAGATCAAGGTTGAAAAGCTTTCCGGTCCCGAGAAAGGTGCCTGGGTCGGACCTCTTCAACGTGTATTCTTTCTCACCCAGGCGCACATGGACACCATAACCTTCGTCGCTGTAGACGTAAGTCTTGAGGTCAGGACTCAATAGATGGCCATAGGTGTCGCGCGCCAGTGCCCACCGGCTGATTTCTTCTCCGGAAGTTGATTGCAGATGCACGACTTTCTCCAGATCCTGCCATATGAAGCGTGGCCGCCCGCGAACGAAGCGTGCACTGTAGATGTTAGCGTTGGATGAGAGCACGCGTCGCGTTCGGGTGACAAGGTCCCACAGAACCAGTCTTCTATCACCGTGGGTGGATACCACGTAGCGCCCGTCGCTTGAAACCGACAGGCTTTGGACCGGGGTGGAAGGACGTTCTCCAGCCGACGAGCCGTCGCATCCTTGCACAAGGATGGCGGCAAACGATAGAGATAAAAGCAGCCAAAGTCGCCTGATGCGCATTGATATGGTCACATTCGATGCTTGCCGAATCCGGTCGTGGGAAGTATATGGCGCTGCATGATTTCCTCGCGATAGACCTTCTCCCGCAATTCCCCCGTCGGCTCCTGCATCCCCGAATGACTCTTGAGCCAGGGGGTTTGGTTGACTTGGACAATCGTGTGTTTTCTGTTCACCAGTTCATCAAGGAATTGGTCGATTTTCGTTGCTTCGCGCAACCCCACATACCCCATCGCCGGCCGCACCGGCCGGACCTTCCTGTACGGCGCGGTCCGGTGCGCTGCCAGGCTCAGCAGGGTTTCGACGGCCCGTTCCTCGGCGGGGGTCGGGGTACGGCGCAGGGCCGGGTTGCGGCGGTACAGGGCTTCCAGCCGCTGTTCGTACTCGGCCCGCACTTCGGCCAGGCGGCGTTCGTAGATTTCCCGGTTGCCCGGCTCGCGCCAGGGGTGTTGCAGGGCGACCTGGTTGCCCCGGGCCCACTGGAGCAGGCGTCCCAGCGAGTCGAGAAGCGGCGCGCCCTGGATCCGCGTGGCGAACTCGTAGGCCGACATCCCCAGAATGGCGTTGGGCCAGACTTCGCTCAGCCATTGGGTTTTTCCGTCCTGGCCCGGGGTCATGTCCTCCTGGCCCGAGGGGGTGTCGGCGATTTCGAGCAGTTCGTCCATCAGGGTGCCGGGCAGGTCCGGATAGTTCGGCCGGTTGACGTAGGGACCGAGGACGTTGTCCTCCTGCGAATACAGTACCACGAAGCGTTT
>JALWPK010000085.1 GCA_026995045.1 Gammaproteobacteria bacterium
ATCTAACCAGCCCAACCGAGACGACGGATTACTTGCGTGTCAAATTTGCAGATTACAAGAATGAAGTATTCTGCGCCATTTTTCTCGACAACCGGCACAGGGTTTTACGCTTCGATGAAATGTTCCAGGGCACGATCGACGGCGCCTCCGTCTATCCTCGCATCGTCGTACAACGGGCACTCGAGATCAACGCTGCTGCAGTTATCTTCGCCCACAACCATCCCAGCGGGATCGCAGAACCTTCGAACGCGGATGAACAGATAACCCGACGCCTGAAAGACGCACTGGCATTGGTTGATGTTCGGGTATTGGACCATATCGTGGTCGGTATCACAGAAACCGTCTCTTTTGCAGAGAGGGGTTTGCTATAACGTCTATCCAGTCATGGGGAGCCTCTCCCCTGACTGGGCATTCCTGCCACACACGTACGACAGACAAACCATTGCCGGTATTTTTCGAAATACTGAATCCAATTATCCATTGTTCTGATCACTCTTCTTCCAGACACTATGCCCTCACGACCGCAGTCGTGCAGGATGGTCGATATGCGAAGCACAGTAATCTTTATGATTTTGTTGGTTGCGGTGGTGAACAGTGTTTTCGCTGAAAGTTGCTGGCGGTCCGCCGCGGAACGCTACGGCATAAACACAACCATCCTGCGCGCCATCGCTATGACCGAGAGCGCAATGAATGCTCACGCGGTGAATCGCAACACCAACGGATCGGTGGATGTCGGTTTTATGCAGATTAACTCCCGGTGGTTTCCCCGCTTGGCGGAGATGGGAATTCAACCCGGGGATCTATGGGACAGGTGTACCAACATAGAGGTAGGCGCCTGGGTCCTGGCGGGTTATATCCGTCGCTTTGGTTACAACTGGCGCGCCATTGGTGCTTACAACGCAGGGCCGTCATCGACGCCTGGCAGTGAACGTAAACGTAGAAATTATGCACAACGTGTTTTTCATAATCTGTCTGTTAACAACCCTCCTGACGGGTTGCGCATCCGCGCCACATTCTCAGACGATTGACAATGAAACCCAACAGGCCCCCGTCCTTGGTCTTACTCAAGTACGTGGCGCCCCTGATTACTTTATGGTCTGCGCCAATTGCCCAGCGCCCACACAGAAGACCACATTTCGCAGATCTGATCACCGGGCAGAATCACTATCAGTCAAAGACATGCACCGCATTCAACGCAAGCTCGTGGTCCATTTCGGACATGCCTCTTCTGTCCTGAAACAATCCGATCAGGATGCGCTCGCCCGGTTGGTCGATTCCCTACCGGAATCCTATCGACTCACCATCACAGGCTACACCGATAACACGACCACCGGTAGCACCGGTAGCACCATCGATAACAAAACACTGGCTCAACAACGCGCCCAATCTGTGATGGAGTATTTAAGTGGACTCGGCGTAAACAAAGACGATATCACGCTGAACGTCTCACCGCTCTGTTGCTATATCGCACCCAACACCACCGAATCTGACCGTGCGAAGAACCGTCGCACGGAGATCCTTGTCACTTCACTTTCCAATGAGGGAAT
>JALWPK010000086.1 GCA_026995045.1 Gammaproteobacteria bacterium
TGATGTTCAGATGGTTACAGGTATCGTCTGCACACACCGTTTACGTTTTAAAGAGGGAAATACCACTACCCTACGCATAGACCATGAAATCTTTACGCAAATTCATTCAGATACATAGAAGTATCCAGCAACACGCGACCATCTTCTCTTTGATGGTAGTCATCATGCTCTTTGGGCTTTTTATGGAAGCCTATATGCATGACTTTAACCTTGTCTACATTACCCTCTTTTTTGTTTTCTCTTTTGCTTTTTCTGCAGGTCCTATAGGGGTACTTAACCTCGGTAACTTGGATGTTGACTTTACAAAACAAGGACGTTTTTTCGCCAACAAAGAAAATAAGATATTATTTAGTATTAATAACCCTACAAATACTACTTCATGGGCTATAAAGCTGTATGGAGAAGAAGATGTCTCTACCCAGATACCCTATATAAAAGCCAAAAGCAAACAAAATATCTCACTCCCTTTTACGCCCAAAAAAAGAGGTTCATTTACCTATAGTGGATGCTATATAGAAAGCAAATACCCTCTCTCCACAGCAAGACTTACTAAAAAGATTGATGCAAGTTTTGTGGGCATCGTCTATCCTGAACCAAAAGGTATCTCTTTAGAAAACTTTTTACAAACACAAGAGACACACATAGGAGAAGAGAAAGAGTTCGATGGGTTGAGTACCTATGACGGTTCACAAAAAATCTCGCACATCCACTGGGCATCGGTAGCCAAAGGAGAAGTCTCTGTCAAACGTTTCTCCAAAGAGACTGAGAGTAGAGACCTCAATTTTATATTTAAGAATATCAAAGGAGATACAGAGCAGCGTCTTTCTCAGCTGACGCTATGGGTATTGGCTTGTGAAAAGCGGAGAGTTCCCTTTTTTATTACCCTCCCTAACAAAGTAATAAACGCACAAAAGGAGAGTATAGATGACATTCTTGAAATACTTGCAAGATACTAAACTCTCAGAACTGACACTGCTTGACTTTGCCTATGTAGTCGTACTTTTACCTCTTATCGTCATGCTAAAAGTCCCTATGATATTATTTAGTATGATAGTCTTTATTATTTTATTGTTTAAACACACACCTGCAGGTAAAACACTATTGTTTTCCGTCTTTATCCTCGGCATGATAGCCCTCTACCTCTCTTTGTATGGAGCCTTTTCTTTTGCTGGTTTGTCACGTTTAAAACTCTTTTTGGAACTGCTTGTCTACATACTTCTTATCGTGGTAGCCTTACAGAGACTTACCCGTGTTATCAACTTTTATCTGCTTATCTCTCCCTTTTTATTTTTGTCACTTTCGCTCTTCTTTTACCATGGCATAGTGATGCTCATTTATGTCATATTTGAAGTCTTTGTGCTTCTTTGGATGATACTCTCACACCGTATGCAGGGAGACATTGTAGAAGGCTTTAAAAATAGTATGATTATGTTTATGTACTCTCTGCCTTGGGTAGTAGTGCTCTTTATCTTCTTTCCTCGTATCTCTTTTGAACATGCCAACTATGGGTTTAAAGGAGAACTCACCAAACGTATGGGACATGAT
>JALWPK010000087.1 GCA_026995045.1 Gammaproteobacteria bacterium
CGGCCGGGGCGGACGCTCAAAACAACGACGCGTATGATCTGATTGAATGGGTTATCAATACCCTGCGCGGTACCAATCCGGACGCCGGCGGACAAACCCTGCGATTTAAGGGCCCGGTGAGCTACGAACTGGTATTAACGGATAAGGCGGGCGACGCCATGTTGTATGTGGGACGTGTTAAATTTAAAGCGGAAATGTACTGGAGATAATTATGCCTAAGCAAAAATGGTTCAACTTAAAACGGCTTTCCGGAACCCAGGCGGAAGTCTTACTGATGGGCGAAATCGGCTGGGAAACCAACGCCCAAAACTTTATCAACCAACTGCACGCCCTGGAGAACGACGGGGTAACCGATTTTACGGTGCGCGTGAACAGTTACGGCGGGGATGTGTTTGAAGGTATCGCCATTTACAACGCCCTGGCCGAACGCAATACGAGCGTGATCATTGAAAGCCTGGCCGCATCCATCGCCGGGGTTATCGCCATGGCCGGTAAAACGGTTACCATCCGGGAAAATGCTTTTTTTATGCTGCACAACCCGGCATCCTTTGCCGCCGGCGACAGCCAGACCATGCAGCAAACCCGGGAACGCCTGATGCAAATCAAGGATACCATCGTTGGCATTTACGCCGCCAAAAGCGGGTTAACCGCCGCGGAAATTGCGGACCTGATGGATAAGGAAACCTGGCTGAATGCCCAACAGGCCAAAGATATGGGGTTTGCGGACAGCATCGAGCCAAACCCGGCCAAAACAACGACCAATTACCTGTCCTTTAAAAATCTGTTTACCAACCATAACCAAGAAGGAGACGACATGAATAAGATATTTGCCATGCTCAGCAGACTGGCACGCCATACCGTAACCAACGAAGCGGAAGCCGAAAGCGCCGTAAGCCAGTTGGAAAGCGAAGCGGCCCAAACCGTAAGCGAGCTGAACGACGCACAGGCGCGCATCAAAGAGCTGGAAGAAGAGAACGCGGAGTTAAAGGCCTTTGCGGAAGAAACGCAAAACGCCGAGCGCGACCGTCTAAAAACAAAAGCGGAAGCGGTTGTAAACGACGCTGTCAGCGACGGCAAGATTGACGACGCCGAGCGTGATATCTGGATACGGGAGCTGATCAATGATTTTGATGCGGCCAGCGCGATCTTAGAGAAAAAAGCCGTGGCCAAAAAGGTTCCCGGCGCCAATAACCGGATGCAGCCGCCCGCGCCGGATCATCATAGAACAGGTGGCGTAAGCGCCCTGGCAGAAGCCATCCGCGCCCAGTCCGCGCAATAAATAAGGTGTCAATTATCAATCATTGAAAAGGAGATCATTATGTTACTACAACAATTGTCCGCATCGGACCCGGTAACCCAGGCGGTTGTAAGCGCGATGTTAAGCCGCTCCACCGTGCTTGAGTTTGCCGAGTTCTACAGCATCGTCGGTAATGCCGATTATGCGCGTAAGGCCGCATCCGCCAACGGCGGTAAGTTCCGCGCGCTGAATACCGACTACCCCGCCAACCAGGTGAACCCCGTGTTTGCCAA
>JALWPK010000088.1 GCA_026995045.1 Gammaproteobacteria bacterium
CGACATGCTGGAATGAAGAAAATAACGCGGATCATTGGATGAATGAAACCCTGCCTTTAGCCTGCCGTAACCCGCCATCTATCCATCGGTTATGAAAATATCGAACTTTCCAAAAGCTTTGCGGTTCTAATTTTTTAAGCAATGTGAGCACAGACATGAGTCGTAGCCAACAACAAAAAAATATCTCGACCCGACAGATACAGGCAACAAAACCAGATAATCAGGCGGTGTCCGCTAATACTGAGTAATTTGCTGGGCGCCTTTCTATAACGATTTGGAAAGTGGTGACCCGGATGAGTATTTTTAATAATTATCAACAGCGTTATGAACAGCGCCAGCAGGAAGAATTCACCCTGCAGGAATACCTGCAAATGTGTAAGGAAGATCCGCTGGTCTACGCCACCGCCGCCGAACGCATGCTGGCGGCGATTGGCGACCCCGAATTGATCGATACCGCGAAGGATCCGCGTCTGAGCCGTATTTTTTCCAATAAATTGATCGCCCGTTATCCGGCGTTTTCGGAATTCTATGGCATGGAGGATGCGGTTGAGCAAATCGTCGCCTATTTCAGGCATGCTGCGCAGGGGCTGGAAGAAAAGAAGCAAATCCTTTATTTACTGGGCCCGGTGGGCGGCGGCAAGTCTTCGCTGGCGGAACGCCTGAAGGCGCTGATGGAAGTCAATCCGGTGTATGCAATCAAGGATTCCCCCCTGTTTGAATCCCCGCTGGGCCTGTTCGACGCCAGCGAAGATGCAGAAATTCTGCAACATGATTTCGGTATCGCGCCGCGCTATCTGAATAAAATCATGTCGCCGTGGGCGGTCAAACGGCTGCATGAGTATGGCGGCGATATCAGTCAGTTCAAGGTGGTCAAGATCATGCCTTCAATCATGGATCAAATCTGTATCGCCAAGACCGAACCCGGCGATGATAATAATCAGGATATTTCCGCGCTGGTGGGTAAGGTGGATATCCGCATGCTGGAGCATTATGCGCAAAACGACGCCGATGCCTATAGCTATTCCGGCGCACTATGTCGCGCCAATCAGGGCTTGATGGAATTTGTCGAAATGTTCAAGGCGCCGATCAAGGTGCTGCATCCCTTGCTGACCGCGACCCAGGAGGGTAACTATAATGGCACCGAAGGCTTGTCCGCGTTGCCATTCGAAGGCACTATACTGGCGCATTCCAATGAATCCGAGTGGCAAACCTTTCGCAATAATAAAAACAATGAAGCCTTTCTCGATCGGGTTTATATTGTAAAGGTGCCATACTGCCTGCGGGTATCGGAAGAAACCCGGATTTACGACAAGCTGCTGGCCAGCAGTTCTTTATCCGAAGCGCCCTGTGCGCCCAATACGCTCAACATGCTGGCGCAGTTCAGCGTATTGTCGCGTCTCACGTCGCCCGAGAATTCGAGTATCTACTCGAAGATGAAGGTCTATGATGGCGAAAGCCTCAAGGACACCGATCCGAAGGCGAAATCGTATCAGGAATATCGCGATTACGCCGGTGTGGATGAAGG
>JALWPK010000089.1 GCA_026995045.1 Gammaproteobacteria bacterium
GGACTTGAACCTCCACGGGGTTGCCCCCACTAGCACCTGAAGCTAGCGCGTCTACCAATTCCGCCACCTGGGCAATGCAGGCGCAAAGCGCGCCGGATTGCAGGTCGCGAACTTTACATGGCGTCCCGGATGTTGTCAATTACACCATTGGCCACGGCGCGGGGCGCGCACAGAACATTCCAGGCGAAAAATGGCCACAAAATCAACGAAAAAAACCACCCGACGCAAAACCGCCAAAAAAGCGGCTAAAAAATCCACCAGCAAACGCAAGGCTTCCTCCCGCAAGAAAAGCGCCAAAACACGTACTCAACTGGCGAACAAACAGAAACGCGACCGTACGCCGCAGGATCCGGACGCCCAGCTCGAAGCCAGCCGCTATGAAAACCCCATCGCCAGCCGCAAGCTGATACTGGAAACTGTCAAACAGGCCGGCGCGCTGTCGTTCGACGAGCTGGTTGAAAAACTCGGCATGGACACAGAAGAGCAGCAGGAGGCGTTGGGTTTCCGGCTCAAGGCCATGCTGCGCGACGGCCAGCTGGTGCAGAACCGCAAGGGCGGCTATTTGCCGGTGGATGAAGCCCACCTGACGCTGGGCAGGGTGATTGCGCATCCGGACGGTTTCGGCTTTCTGGTTCCGGACGAGGGCGGCGATGATTTCTTTCTGCACGGCAAGCAGATGCGCACCGTGCTGCACGGTGACAAGGCGGTGGTGCGCCTCACCGGCATTGACCGCCGTGGCCGCAAGGAAGGCGCCATCGTCAGCGTGGTCGAGCGCGCCAACAAAACCCTGGTCGGCCGCCTGTTTATCGAAAGCGGCGTCGCCTTTGTGGTCGCCGACAACAAGCGCATCACCCAGGATATCCTGATTCCCGGCGATGCGCTGGGCGAGGCCAAAAACGGCCAGATTGTGCAGATTGAAATCACCCAGCAACCTACTTTCAAGCGCCAGGCGATTGGTCGCGTGATCGGCGTCATCGGCGACCACATGGCTCCCGGCATGGAAATCGAAGTGGCGATACACAGCCACGGCCTGCCGCACGTGTTCTCGGCGGACGCCTTGCGTGAAAGCGATGCCCTGGGCAGCAAGGTGTCGGCGGCCGATAAAAAGGGCCGGCTGGATTTGCGCAACGTGCCGCTGGTGACCATCGACGGCGAGGACGCGCGCGATTTTGACGATGCGGTGTATTGCGAACCCGAAGGCGACGGCTGGCGTTTGCTGGTGGCGATTGCCGATGTCGCGCATTATGTGCAACCCGGTTCCGCGCTGGATGGCGAAGCCTACGAGCGCGCCACCTCGGTGTATTTCCCCGGCCGCGTTATACCCATGCTGCCGGAAGCGATTTCCAATGGCCTGTGTTCACTCAACCCCAAGGTGGACAGGCTGACCATGGTGTGCGACATGCGCGTCACGCCCGAAGGCAAGGTAACCGATTACAACTTCCACGATGCGCTGATTCGCTCTCACGCGCGGCTGACTTACGATCTGGTCGCGGCAGCAGTGGTCGACAAGGATAAAAAAGCGCGCAACAAGGTCAAGAACGTGCTGCCGCATCTGGAAAACCTGTATCAGTTGTATCAGGCGATGAAAATTGCGCGCAAGAAACGCGGCGCCATCAATTTCGAAACGGTTGAAACCAAAATCGAATTCGATGAAGGCCAGAAGATTAAAGGCATTCACCCGGTCAAGCGCAACGATGCGCATAAAATTATCGAGGAGTGCATGATTGCCGCCAACGTCTGCGCTGCGCGTTTTCTGGCGAAACACAAAGTGCCGGATTTGTATCGCGTGCACGAGCCGCCGGAAGATGACAAGCTGGAAGACCTGCGCGGTTTTCTCGACGACCTGGGGCTGAAGCTGGGCGCGCCCGGCAGAAAAATCACCCCGCGCGATTATGCAAAACTGGGTGAAAAAATCGCCAAACGCGATGACGCCCATCTGATTCAAACCCTGATGCTGCGGTCGATGAAACAGGCGGTGTACAAACCGGACAACACCGGGCATTTTGGTCTGGCGCTGACGCACTATGCGCATTTCACCTCGCCAATCCGCCGCTATCCCGACCTGCTGGTGCACCGCGGCATCAAGCATGTGATACACAAGCAAAAACGCAAGGAATATCCGTATTCACAAAACAGCATGGTGAGCATGGGCGAGCATTGCTCCAATAACGAGCGCCGCGCCGACGAAGCCACCCGTGATGCCGAAGCGGCGCTCAAGTGCGAATACATGCTGGACAAAATCGGTAACACATACAAGGGCCATGTTACCGGCGTGACCTCGTTCGGTTTGTTCGTGCAACTTGATGAGCTGTATATCGAGGGGCTGGTGCATATTACCAATCTGCCGCGCGATTATTATGAATACGACCCCGTGCATCATCGTCTCACCGGTGAAAACCGCGGTCTGACATTCCGTTTGTGTGATGCGGTGACCGTGCAGCTCAACAAGGTCGATATGGACGAGCGTAAAATCGATTTTGATCTGGTTGTCGACGAATGAGCCGAAGCAGGGGACGGCGCAGTGAGCGCGCCGAGCTGATCTACGGCCTGCACGCAGTCGAATCCATACTGAAAAACAACCCGCTGGCCGTGTTGCAACTGTGGTTGCAAAAAGGCCGGCGTGACAAGCGCCTGCACAATATTGTGCGCCTTGCCGAACAGAACCACATTCATATTGAGCAGGCAGCAACCGACAGGCTTGATAAAAAAGCCGAAGGCGCGGTGCATCAGGGCGTGGTGGCGAAAGTACGGCCAGTCACCGCCAAAACCGTGTCGCTGGAGCAACTTTGCGAACGCGATACACTGTTGCTGCTGGTGCTGGATGAAGTGCAGGACCCGCACAATATCGGCGCCTGTTTGCGCACGGCTGACGCGGTTGGCGCGGATGCGGTCATTGTTTCAAAAAACCGCAGCCCCGGACTGACCGCCGTGGTGCGCAAGGTTTCCTCCGGCGCAGCCGACACCGTGCCGTTTGTGCAGGTTTCCAATCTGGCGCGCGCCCTGCAAACCCTGCATGATAATGATGTATGGATTCTGGGCGCCGCAGGCGAAGCCGATGCGGATTTGTACGATTGTCAGGTGGCGGACAAAACCGCGCTGGTGATGGGCTCGGAAGGCAAGGGCATGCGCCGCCTCACACGCGAACATTGCGACCAGTTGATTTCCATTCCGATGCATGGCGCGGTGGAAAGTCTGAACGTTTCCGTCGCCACCGGCGTTTGCCTGTATCACATCCGCAGGCAGATGGACGCACGGCAAACCGGGTAGCGGCAATCATGCAGGGTTGGCATGTCATCGTTCCGGGCTTGTGCGGCCCGTTTCCCAAAGACAGCGCGATAAGCGAGCAGGAGGCCAGTCCCTTGTCAGCCTTGTTGTCGGCTTCGCAATCAATCCCCGCTGCGAACAATTTTTATGAGCAAATCGCAATCCTGTTTGATTTGCCGCAACCGTTGCCAGCGGCTGCGTTGACACTGGCTGCGGAACGCGGAGACATCGCCGGCAAGCATTGCATGCAGCTCGCGCCGGTGCATCTGCATGCGGATATGGATCACGCCATTCTGTACGACGAGTTTGCGCTGGAGTTGTCGCCACAGGAAAAACAGCAACTGCTGACCGAACTGAACGCGCATTTTTCGCAGGATGACATCGCCATCATTAGTGATGCGTGCGGGCGATGGTTTATCGTATCTGACGAACCCTTTTCAGTTGAAACTACCGCCCTGCATGCAGTGATTGGCCGCAATATCAATTTTCATTTGCCAACGGGTGAGAACGCAATTTACTGGAAACGTTTTCTCAATGAGGCGCAAATGCTGATGCACCAGTCGCCGGTGAATGCAGTTCGTGAACAAAACGGCCAACTGGCTGCGAACAGTCTTTGGCTATGGGGGCAAGGCGCGCTGCCACACAGAGCGTCGAAGGGCGACACGGCTTTTTATACAAATGATGATTTGCTCAAGGGCATCGCTCAATACGTAAGCTGTGACAGTCACGACTTGCCAACAGCAACCACAGCCTTGCCGCAACAGGTTGTCATATGTGATACCTGTTTACTTTCCGCCGCCAGTTATGGTGATGTCGAGCGCTGGCAAGACGGCTTGCAGGCAATGATGCAACAGTGGCTGGGCGGTTTGCCGCAGATGGCCAGGCGGCGCAGGGCGGAGGTGACCATCTATCCCTGTCATGGCGGCGCCTATCGCTTGCCGCCGGGCGGTTGGCGCAATGCCGTGACCAGTCTGTTTGCTCGCCGTGTCTCTGCACTGGATTATATTCAACACGATGCCTGAATCAGTCAAACAAACCAATAAAATCGTTCGTCGCCGGCAACCGATATGTGATGCGCTGGCTGATAGTGATATGCCGCTGTTGTTGCAACAGGTCTACGCCAACCGGCATGTCAGCGATACCGATGAGGTGCATTACACACTGGATAAATTGCTGGATTACCGCTTGTTGAAAAACTGTGAGCAGGCGGCGGAAATCATTGCCGACGCCATCAGCAGCGACAGTATGATTCTGATTGTCGGCGACTACGACGCCGATGGCGCCACCAGCACGGCGGTGATGCTGCGCGCCTTGCGCGCCTTTGGCCACAGCCGGTGTCATCATCTGGTGCCGAATCGTTTTGATTTTGGTTACGGTTTGTCGCCGGAACTGGTTGAAGTCGCCAAAGACCTCAATCCGGATCTGATTATTACGGTTGACAACGGCATCGCCAGCATCAGCGGCGTGCAGCGCGCAGAGGAACTCGGCATCCCGGTGATTGTGACCGACCACCATCTTGCCGGCGAGGCCTTGCCACCGGCTGCTGCGATTGTGAATCCCAACCAGCCCGGTTGTGATTTTCCAAGCAAGGTGATCGCGGGTGTGGGCGTGGCGTTTTATGTGATGCTGGCGACACGCGCAGCCTTGCGCGAAGGCAATCATTTTGCGGTCAGACAACAGCCCAACATGGCCGAGTTGTTGGATCTGGTGGCGCTGGGCACGGTCGCCGATGTTGTGCCGCTGGATGCCAACAACCGTATTCTTGTTGATCAGGGTTTGAAGCGTATTCGCGCTGGCGCCGGTTGCGCGGGCATACAGGCATTGTTGCGCGTCGCCGGGCGCAACATGCGCAGTTGTTGCGCGCAGGACTTCGGCTTTGCCATCGCGCCGCGCCTGAACGCGGCCGGCCGGCTGGAAGACATGTCCATCGGTATCGAATGTTTGCTCAGCGATGACCTGCCGCAGGCGCTGCACATTGCGCAACAGCTCGACGCCATCAATAAACAGCGCCGCAGTATCGAAGCGGAGATGTTGCAGCAGGCCAATGCGCTGATCGATGCGCAACTGGCGGCGCTGGAGCAGCAGGCGGAATCACAACGGCCCGCGAATGCCATCTGCCTTTACAATGATGACTGGCATCAGGGCGTGGTCGGCCTGCTGGCCTCGCGCATCAAGGAGCGCTTGCATCGCCCGGTCATCGCCTTTGCGCAGGCGGACGAGACAGATACCTCGGCGCAGCGGCAACTGAAAGGCTCGGCGCGCTCCATACCCGGCGTGCATATTCGCGATGCAATTGATGTGGTCGACAAGCAACATCCATGCCTCATTATCAAATTCGGCGGCCATGCGATGGCGGCGGGATTGAGCCTGCGCGCCGACGCGCTGGAAACCTTCAGCGCTGCGCTGGAACAGGCTGTCAGCGACATGGTGAATGAAGATATTTTGCAGCAAACCATCGAAACCGATGGCGCAGTCGATGAGACACAACTGAACCTGTCCAACGCCGAAATGCTTCGTTATGCCGGCCCCTGGGGACAGCATTTCCCCGAGCCGGTGTTTGATGACGAGTTTGAAGTGGTTGACTGGCGCATTGTTGGCGAAAAACATCTGAAAATGCGCTTGCGCAAAACAGACGGTGAGCAAATCATTGATGCAATTGCGTTCAATCATACCGATGAAAACCTGCCAGCCGGCGGCAAACTGCACGCTGCCTATCGCATGGATGTCAACGAATACAATGGCAATAAAAAACTGCAATTGATAGTCGAACATATCCAGCCGCCGGGTTTATAATTCGGCAATGTATTCTCTCGCCCGTTTTTTTCTGTTCAGGCTGGATGCCGAAACCGCTCACCGGCTTACCCTGAAGTTGCTGGACGTACTGTATGCCACCGGTTTGCTGAAACTGTTTGTGCGCAGGCCGCCAGCATCGCCGGTGAAAGTAATGGGCCTGACTTTCCCCAACCGTATTGGCCTCGCCGCCGGTCTTGATAAAAACGGCGATCACATTGATGCGCTGGCCGCCTGCGGATTCGGTTTTATTGAAATCGGCACGGTCACGCCCAAGCCGCAGGACGGCAACCCCAAACCGCGCCTGTT
>JALWPK010000090.1 GCA_026995045.1 Gammaproteobacteria bacterium
CATCTATGGATACCCCCGCGTTTGCAAGGATTATTTCGTTCCGTTCCAGCATAATCCACGGCTGCGGTCATCTATTCGGCCTGTCACGACAATGCGCCCCGCATCATCGGCCTCAATGGTAAAATCCGCAAGCTGGATCCCAATCACGCACCACGAGCTCGAAGCTCGATGCGCCCAACGGGTTTACTCCAACCCCGGTCCGCCCGGTCATGCCATCTCGTTCAGAAATCCCTCGCATTCGTGGGATGTTGGGTTTTGTCAGCTCCCAATCACCGTAGTTTCAAAAGTCACATTCTCGCGTTTGCAGGCTCGCCATAAATACCACCATACTTCATGAGTGCCCAAATAATGCGCGCAGTTTTGTTCGCGACTGCGACTGTCGCAACATTTGCAGGTCTGCGGCCACGTAGCTTCGCAAGCCAGATCCAGGATTTGCTCCGCCATCGCATTATGGAACGGCTCCCATGGATCAGCAGACGACGCAAATAGCCATTTCCGCGTTTACTGATCCCGCCCAAACGGTCCACCCCGCCAGTTGAATTTTGTTTTGGAACAAGGCCCAACCAAGCAGAGAAGTGTCGGCCAGACTTATAATCATTCGGGTCACGCGTGCTCGCAACCATCGCGGTCGCGATGATCACACCAACCCCTGGAATAGTCATCAGGCGACGACAGGTGTCATCTTGACGTGCCATAGCCATGAGCTCTGTATCAATCGATGCTAGTTTCGTTGCTACTTCCTCGAATTGTGCTACCAGATAGCTCAACGCGCGTCTGGCAGCAGACGGCAGACGCGCATCTTCTTCGTCTCGGATGACGTCAATGAGCAGGCCGATCCGATGCGCCCGGGCCGGGGCGATGATTCCAAATTCGGTCAGATGCCCCCGAATACCATTTATCAGTTGCGTCCGTTGGCGTATCAACATTTCGCGCACCCGATGCAGCACGAGAATCTGTTGCTGATGTTCCTCCTTAATCGGGACGAACCGCATGGATGGACGGGTCATGGCTTCGCAGATGGCCTCTGCATCGGCCGCATCATTCTTGTTCGTCTTCACATAGGGGCGCACGTATTGGGCCGGTAGCAGTCTCACGTCGTGCCCCATGTTGCGTAGCAAACGCGCCCAATAATGCCCGCCAGGACAGGCTTCAAGGCCAATTTTGCAAGATGGCAGTTCTTCAAAGAATCGTTCAACCTCCGCACGTTTGAGTTTTTTTCGCAATATGGCCGTGCCATCCTCGGCGGCTGCGTGAACCTGAAAAACTGACTTGGCGATATCAAGCCCAACAAGGGCAATGCTGTGCGACATGAAAACCTCCTGTTTGTTGCGCATACCTCCAATTTTGCGCCACCGTTAGGGTTTGGCGAAAGGGGGTATCCATACCATCATGCAAGGCGCAAGCTGAAGGAGGTCCATGACAGCGACGCTTCACCGATTGCGGCCGAGGGGCTGCGCAGAATTGCCGAGTTCTACAAGATCGAGGCCGAAATCCGTGGCACTTCCCCAGGT
>JALWPK010000091.1 GCA_026995045.1 Gammaproteobacteria bacterium
GTCACGCCTGAAAAGATCAGGCTCGCACAAGTCCCGAAGCGAGCAGGCCCGACATCGTTTTTTGTCGTCAACAGGTGGCGGCGTACGGCGCGAATCCAGCAGGGATTTTGCCGCTTGTATGGTGTCAGCAGTTATCTGGCGAAGTGTTGAATCAATGAGAACCGTTTCCCGGCTGCGGACTTCCCAATACCATATTGCGGCTTCATCAATCCTGACATCACGCATTTCCTCGATGCACAGGGCCTGGGCGCAGAGCTGAATACGATCCCAATCTTCCGTTTTAGGCTTGCCGCGTTTGTATTCAACCGGCACAAATACAGGTGGGTCACGCCCAACTATTTCAAGCAAATCCAGTTTGCCGATAATCTGATATTTTTCTGACTGAACCATGATGCCACGCTCGGTTCGCAAATCAGGGCGTTGCTCAATCACCCCTTCGTCCACCCGCCTGTGCAATATCTGCCCTTCTGTGGTGAAACGGTTTTCGGCCCATACCTGTTCGACATGTATCAGGGCAAATTGGCGAGGACAGTAAGCGAAATGCTGTAGCGCGGAGATAAGCAAGGGGCTGTCGTTGCTGTCCATGTCGCCCCCATCAAGGCAGGTTTTCCCTGTAAACCGTCAGGATTTCAATGCGGTTATTCCGCAGGCGATACAGAAAACTGTAACGCTGGTAGACGATACGCCGCACATCTTGTCCGTATTGCGGCATCGGCGTCCCCGCCTCGGGAAATTGGCCCAGCACTGTTTCGAGCCAGTGCTCAAACTGATCAAGATAGTCGGTAACGAAACGGTTTGACAGCTTCTGCCGGTAAAGATAATCAGCCAGTTCAAGCAGCCGATCACGCGCTTTCGGGGAAAATACAATCCTGTATTTACTCATATTTTGCGCGTGTATCCGCAATCACCTGCTTGAGATCAATGCCCTCGCCCTGTTCAAGCTGATCGACAGCTATCTTGACATCCTGCGCCACCCGATATTGCTGCAAAAACTCTGAAAACGCATTGGCCAGCGCTTCTGTATTATTGCCGAAATATTGGGAGATATGGGCTTCCAGTTCGGGGTTGTCGATTTGTATGTTTAACATAATGATTTACCATATCGTTCTGATGAAACAAAAAACCAGATGCGCGTCCCGCTAATTTACCTTTCGAATCAACTCCACATTTTCCGGCATACTGCTTTCATCAATCTCAACATTGTAATCAGAAAAACAGCGAGCCACCGTGACATCGGGTTTTCTGCTGATGCTTATTATTTCGAACAGATCACTTGCAGGCGCATTACCCAACGCGCTGTCATGCTTGAAAATATACAACCCTCTGGTTGTCATTTCACCCCGTGCTGCCGAACGGTCATGCTCGAACATGTTGGCCAGCGATTCCCACAACAGTTCTAGATCCTCCTCCGAGAAGCCGGTCTGATTGGCCAAATGAGCGGAGACAAAGCCGTGAGCGCGGTATAAACCATATGGCACGGTATGCTTGCGCCCCATTGTCCGGTTGTCGCCGTCCTGTTTTTCCGCTTCCGCCTCGGTTGCCACCGCCATGCGCGTTATGGAATGTTCCTGGGCGAAGACTGGGTCAATCGAGCGAGAAAACGTGAGTTGTACCGGGCCGCGCACCTGACCGCAGTTTACACCGGTAGACATAACGGCGCCGAAAGTACGAATATCGAAGAAGTTTTTACACAGCCAGTCCCTGGCCTCGTTATTGGCGCCTTTTCCTTTTGACTTTACATGACCTTTCTTGTCTGTTTCCAACTGATCTTCAGCACCAACTTCTTTATATGCACGCGCATGCTCCAAATTCAGGACTGCTTTTTCTTTCACATAGATCTCATAAGGAGATGTTTCCCCCTTTACCATGCCCACATAATTTCGCACCTTGCGTTTCAGGCTGACATCAGTGACAAGTCCTCGCCCCGTTTCCGGATCAACGCGAGGCAGGTTGCCGGCATCCGGGTCGCCATTCGGGTTGCCGTCCTTAACGTCAAAAAGCAGAACAAAGTCATAACGGTTTTCAATACTCATTGTTTGTCTCCCTGTTATTCAGTGGTTTCATTCTTTTTGAAAAAATGCTGTCGCTGGTGATAGTAGCCGATGGCGAAGCGCCCCTGATCATCCAGTGACAGATGAGCCGGAAAATCGCCAATACCATCGATGATCTCGCCCAGTAAACGCTCAAAATTGATTTCCCTACCACGATTCTCCAGTTTGGACAGATGATGTTTGGACAGCTTGATCAGTGTCGAGAAAACAGCAACAGGCGTGCTTGAGGCCGAGCCATAGTAACGATCGCGGATAGTCGCATTGATGCCGGGGCTTGCCTCTTCCTGTATTTTTTCAAGGACAGCAAACAGCCGGCCCAAACGGTAACCGATGCTTGTATTGTCGGGATCTAATGACACTTTCAATTCCTCCATATTGTCGGGGTTTGAATATAGCGCCGCACGGTTGAGGCAGCCTTTTATCAGCGCAGCGCGTGGATGCGTGACTTCCCGCTCAGCGCGGCAGCGTTGCACGGCTGTCGCCAGCAAGGTGCGAGGATACGGGCGAGCTTCCAGAATGGCGCGCAGGGTGTCGCCGGCGAGATTGGATGGAATATTGTCCGCCTTACCCAGGACGGCAGTACTCGCCAACATGCGAAACAATGGCAGGTATTCAGGTTGTTTGCTACCGTGGGTAATACGGATGTCTTCGAAATGCTGAATGATGTGTTCAGCCAGCTCACCGACCGTGGTAACCTGCCAGAAGCGAACGGCGATTCGGGCGGCATTTGGCGCCAGTCCCAGTATATAGAAACGGGTATTGGCGTCATCTTTCGGATAACGCCCGTGATTGACAGACTTGAACAATGACTCAATCTTGTTGACTTGCCTGTCAGGGTCATCCTTTGGGGGCTCACCGAAAATATCGACTACGGTGGTTTCCATTTCTGTAGGCCTGTCGGCCCAGAAGACAGTAGAACTGTCTCCGACTTGCAAACGCTGTGGTGAGCCCTTGCGAAGCAAATGATTGAGAGCAGTGGTGTAGTCGAATGCTGGCCGTTCACCTACCGGTGCATTGTTACCCTGCTCTTTTCCCCACGAACGGAAAGCATCCAAGTTAAATGAGATAATGTTAGCACCTGACGATTGAGCGCCCCAAACACCCTTGATAGCCGGGTGCAAGCGACTAATGCCACGCTCCTCACCAGAAATCAGGCATATCCCCTTGTCACTACTGTCCGCCGCCGATTCCGCCAACGTTTCTATGGTGTCTTTCACGTCTGGTCGTTGGCAAACCAGTTCGCTGTCTCCAGAAAGGCGAAAACTGACATTGGGGTTAGCGCGAAGCTCGCTCCACACCGGCAGGCAGATCAACTCTCGGCAGGACAGCTTCTCAAGATAAGCGAGCACTGCAACAACACCCGGATCACTGGCCGCTGGTTCAGGTAAAGCACGAATACGTTCGACGAATGCATCATGCTGCTGAAGAATACGGCTTGTATCAGGTTTTTTCTGCCCTTTTTTGGCCTTGCGGGGGATGGCCAGCACATATTCAGCATTGTCCCAAAGCATGTTGGTAGCAATGCCTGAGGTCTTTTTGACTGCTTGGGGTACAAGAAAGGCCTGAGCCTGTTTTTTTCTGCCCTCGCCACTACGGGTATCCTCGATCTGAATCAGGTTTCCTGATGCGTCAATCTCGATAATAAATGGAATTTCCTTGCACTCAAAGCCAAAAGGCGGCAATGCATCTTCTGGGTCATGCTGCTTGCGCTGGTAATAGTCATAAAGCGCCTGCAATATCATCCCCGCACCTCCTCACTATGCCAATCCGGCACATCGATAACACCGCTGTTCATCCGGGCCTGAAAAAACCTTGGTGTGGGCGATGCCGGGTTGCTGTAGTCCAGGTCATAAAGCATCCAGCCCAGATCACGCGTTTCGGCAATGGGCTTTG
Organism: Gammaproteobacteria bacterium; assembly: GCA_026995045.1. Taxonomy (GTDB): domain Bacteria; phylum Pseudomonadota; class Gammaproteobacteria; order SZUA-229; family SZUA-229; genus S139-92. The sequence continues at coordinate 3,945 of JALWPK010000091.1, forward strand.
GCCCATCTTCGCCGGATTCAACAAGGCGGAAATCCGCGCTAAACTCGCGGCAGCCCAGATAGGGCTGATTGAAGCACTGACCCTTGCGCGCCCTGCGCTGGAACATTTCAGCGTATTTGGCTGGGTTCTCACTGTGATCTAGCAATTCAAAGCAGGCATGCAGTCGATAACGGACGTCACGCAAAAAGAGTCCAGCACGTTGTTCTCTGTTGACGAGCTTGTACTTACCGTTGACAAATTTTATTTCATCAATAAAAAATGGTGGTAGACCATCAGCCGCATTCATTGCTTTTTTTACGTTTGAAACAGAGACCACTTTGCCCAGTTCATTCCGGCGCAGATTGATCCAGCGAATGGGGCTCAGCACCTCGATACGGGTTATCCGCCAACGGATGGCCGGCTTCCAGAGAATGGCGTCAAAAATAGCGCGCGCAGCCGAGGGGGTAATCACATCGTAAGACACTCGCTCCACTTTCATTTCCGGGCGAGTAAAACAGGCAAAATCACCGCGCACTTCAAGACAATGGCTTTTCATGTATGCATCTCTCCTTTATATGACCATTTCTTCGGCAGACCACCCGGACGTTTGCATCAAGCCCAATACCGAATCATATACCGATGAACCCTCTACCTGCGCCCAAATTCCTGGGTGGATTTCTTCAATTTCGCCATTCTCGCGTAATTGCTGAAAATGCTGTTGTGACGCATTGACGCTGAAGCGTTGCAGCTTCCGCATCAGATCGCGGCTTGGCCCGGCATGGCGCAAGGCATCCAGTAGCGCATCAACCGCCCTGCCCTGCTCACCTGCTTCACTGTCAACCACAGAGTAGTAGCGCACCAGAACATTTTCACCTGCATTATCAATCAGTTTGAAATGCCTGGCGGCGGTTCGAAATTGTACGCCAAGCTCCTGACTATCGGGCATCAGGCGTTTTACAATATTTTTCTTGTCCAGATCGGTGTCATCATAAAACAGGCGGAAGTATTTTGTGAAGTTGTCGCGAGCCAGCGGCGCATCACCGTTGCTGGCAAGCACCGAAACCGTCTTGGCCGCAGCACGGCGCATATCGCCGGGTGGCGGCGGCTCCGGCGGTACAAAAACAACCACTTCACCCTGTTTCAGTCGGCCTTCCCGGTTACAACGGCCTGCCGCCTGAGCGATGGAGTCAAGGCCGGAGAGCGCACGAAACACCACAGGAAAATCCAGATCAACACCGGCCTCTACCAGCTGGGTGCTGACAACACGAACGGGTTCTCCTTCACCGAGTTTTTCCTTGATCTCAGCAATAACGCGGGATCGGTGCTGCCCGCACATCTGTGCTGACAGGTGGATGGCGCCTTCGGGCAACAGGGCGTGCAGCTCGCGCGCATGTCTGCGCGTGTTGACAATAGCCAGCACTGTTTCATGCTGCTTGATTTCATTGGTAATGTCTTGCCAGTTGCTGCTGCTGTTAAAATCCACAGGCAAGGTCACGCGAACACGTTCCAGCTTGCTGTATAAAACATCGGGTTGTTCGATAATTTCCTGTACATTTTCGAGACCGCGAAGTATCGTTCTGCCAAAGCTGTCTTTGCGCGTGTTAAGCGCTGGCTGGGTGGCCGTTGACAATACCACTGTGACGCCATAATGCTCGACCAGAAGGTTCAGTGAATCAAGAATAGGCTGTAGAAATGCAGGCGGCAGCAATTGCGCCTCATCCAGCACTACTACACTGTCAACCAGATTATGCAGCTTGCGGCAGCGGCTGGTTCGTGCGGCAAACAGCGATTCAAAAAACTGTACGCTGGTGGTAACGATTATCGGCGCATCCCAGTTTTCCGATGCCAGTCTGGAGCGAACGGACTCCTTGTCAGGGTCAAGACTGCTGTGGTGTTCAATGACGGCATCACCAAAAATACTGCAAAAAATATCCGCTGTTTGCTCGATGATGCTGGTGTAGGGAATAACGTGAATAACTCGCCGCTTGTTATGCTGGATGGCGTGATCCAGCGCAAAGGCCATGCCCGAAAGTGTCTTGCCGCCACCGGTAGGCACCGTAAGTGAAAAGAAGCCTGGCTGCCTGCTGGCGCTTTCACGGCACTGCCGCAGTATATCGGCGCGCAGCCTGTTTACGTGCGTATCCAATGCAGACTGCCCCAGTTTGACCATGTGCTCGTTGAAACGGGATTGCAAGTCACTAACTGTTGGATATTTACCGCGCTGCTTCGCCTTGTCTTCATCCATAAAGCGTTCGGTATCGAGAAAGTCCGCATCGACAAGGCAGGAAAACAGCATTCGAACCCACAGTGCGAAACCGGAAGGCCCGCCAGGTATTTTTACTTCGGGTTCAGTGCATTCGAGCAGGTTGTCAGGGACAGATTGAGCGAGCGTTTTATCCAGTAATTCTGTGCGTTGCAGGCGCTCACGCAGACTGCTGCCTGGCGCCTCGTCTTTTTCCCAGTCTGGCAGACCGGCGTGATGGCCGGCAATCAAATAGGCCAGAATTTTTCCGGGAAGGCCAAGTTTATTGACTGCAAAAATTGCTCCCGCAGTTGAGTGATCTACCCGGCCTTTGGAAAATTCGTCCTCAAGATGTGCTTCATATCCACTTGCGCCACGAATATAAGACTGAAATTCAGCATTATACTTCCCCAGGTCATGCCAACGCCCGGCCAATCGCGCCCAGTCACTTGCTGAAAAGCGAGCGGCAGCCTCAACCGCCAACTTGCCAACACAGGTGAGATGCTCCTCAAGCGAGTGCTCGATCCAGTTTCCCGCTTTATCCTGTTTTACATGGGCTATGTAGTTCATTGCTGAGTTCGCCATCCAATAAGATTATGGTCTCAATTTCTCATACCTGTTTGAATAATCAATAAAATGGCAGCGCATCCCTGTGCCACCAGGCTGTGGTTTTCGCCAACAGCCCGGTTCATTGGAACACACCCACAGGCTCAAAACGTGAGCCTGTGGGAAATTATTTATTTCGGTGGCTCATAACGGTCATCATACAGATACGCCATGTTGTATATGCGCTGACGCACCGCGCGGCGCAGGCTGGCGGGTTTAATCACTTCGACATCGGCGCCGTGTTTCAGGATATCCATAATCAGTTCGGTCGGGTTGCCATAGGGTATGTGCAATTCATAGCAGCCGTCTTCGCGCCAGTGGCCCTGCTGCTGTGGATGCCATTCTTCCTCCGCGACCCAGCGGGCGCGTTGCGGGCTAAAGCGTAGCACCGCAGTGTGAGTGGCCTTGCCGGAAAAGATACCGTAGGCGCTGGCAAAATGTGAGTCGAGTTCCTTTTCGCTGATATGTTTGGCAGCCTGATTCATAACCCTGGCCTGTTCAATGCGCTCGACTGCGAAGGTGCGGAAGTCATCACGACTGTGACACCATGCATCCAGATACCAGTTGTCCCGATAATGCACGCAGCGCTGGGGAGAAATTGTGCGCTTGCTCGCCTTGCCGTCACCCCGTCCGTTGTAGACGACATGCAGTTGTTTTCGCTCCAGCACTGCTGTAGCAATTTGCCGGAACACATGATTATCGAACTTGCGCTTTGCCAGTGACAGGATACGAATACGCCGGTAGCTTTCGGTATCCTTGTGGCCGGCTTTGCGCAAAATGTCACGTATCTTGCCATGCAAGGGGCGAAGCTGGCTGCTATACAGCCCTGGGTCAACCCGCTCCAGCAAGGCTTGCGCGGTGAGCAGCGAATGCAGCTCGGATGTGTTGAACCAGATACCGGGCAGCTGGAACGGATGTTCGCTATTTTGGTTGTTGTAATAGTAACCATTGCGCGCCCGGTCATATTCCAGGGGCGCACTCAGGTACAGCCGCATATTCTCGATAATACGCTTGGCTGTTGCTTTGGAGCACTCCAGCTGCTGCATGATCGTTGTGATTGGCACAGGCCGCCTGCTGTTTGCCAGCAAACCATGCAGCGCATAAATGCGGTCAAATTTGTCCATAACCTGACTCCTGTCGGGGATTCAGATTACTGGATAGCAGGATGGATAACAACTGGGTTAGCAGAGCAAACAAAAACGCGAATTGGCCGCCGACAGCTATCTGCTACGACAAAAAGAAAGACTATTGTGAAGGGCTATCAAATCAGCTAAATGTGGCGACACACAGCGCCATCAGACTGGCTGGATAGAGGCCCAGCGCCAGTATCAACAGGGCGTTGCCGCTGAGGGCGATTTGCATGTCGCGGCCGCACTGGATGGGCTGGTTGTCGACCACGTTGTCGAAGTACATCAGCTTGATGATGCGCAGGTAGTAGAACAGGCCAATGATGGAGAAGAATACGGCGACGCCCGCCAGCCATACCAGGTCGATTTCGACAATGGCGGTGAGTACGGCCAGTTTGGCCCAGAAGCCCAGCGTTGGCGGCACACCCGCCATCGACAGCATCAGAATCATCATCAGGAAGGCAAACCACGGGCTGCGCTGATTCAGCCCCTTGTAGTCGTCGAGCTGGTCGGCTTCGAAACCGGCCCGCGCCATCAGCATGATGATGCCGAAACCACCAAGTGACATCAGCGCATACGACAGGGTGTAGAACATGGCGGAGGCATAGCCATCGGCATTGCCGGTGAGGATGCCGAGCAGGATAAAGCCGACATGCGAGATGGTGGAATAAGCCAGCATGCGCTTGATGTTGCTTTGCGCGATGGCAATCACATTACCGACGGCCATCGACAGCACGGACAAAATGATGAACATTTGCTGCCAGTCGGCCACCAGTCCGCCCAGACCTTCAACCAGCAGACGCATGATCATGGCAAAGCCGGCGATTTTGGGCGCGGTGCCCAGAAATACAGTGACCGCGGTGGGCGAACCCTGGTACACATCCGGCGCCCACATGTGGAACGGCACGGCGCCCAGTTTGAACGCCAGCGCCACCACAATGAATACCAGCGCGAACGCCATGGCGACGGCATTGTTGCCGCCACTTGAGACTGCGACAGCAATGTCGGCAATCATCAGACTGCCGGACAGGCCATACAGCATGGACATGCCGTACAGAAGCATGCCTGAGGCCAGCGCGCCCAACACGAAATATTTCATCGCCGCTTCCGAGGCAAAACTGTTGTCGCGATGGAACGCCACCAGCGCATACATGCACAGCGACAGCAGCTCCAGTCCCAGATACAACAACAGCATGCTGGCGGATGACACCATCAGCATCATACCGACGATGGCGAACATGCCGAGCACATAAAACTCGCCGCGGAATATGTTGCGATCCTTGAGGTAATCGCGCGAATAGATAAACACAACAAAACTGATTGCCAGAATAAAGGCTTTCAGGGTATTGGCCAGACCGTCAACAACGAACATGTTGTTGAATGACAGCACGCGCTCGTCAGGCGACATCAGCACCAGAACAAAAGTAACAAACAGGCTGATTTGCGCCAGCAGGTAACTGCCATCGCGCTTGTCATCATCGAGAAAGACATCCACAACCAGCACCACGCACGCCAGCGTGAGCAGCACGATTTCCGGCCAGGCAGTTGCGTAGTTGAGTATTTCCAGTGTCATAGTGTTCTCTTTGTGTCAGCTCGTGTTACTACAGTTTGGATTGCGCAACATGCTGCAATAAATTTTCGACTGATGCGTGCAACACATCCATCACCGGCGCCGGCCACAGACCCAGCGCCAGCACGGCAACAGCCAGTATGCTCATGATGACGAATTCGCGCTGGCTCAAGTCTTTCAGCTTGCGCACATTGTCGTTGGCGACTTCGCCGTAAAACACCCGCTTCACCATCCACAGGGTGTAGGCTGCGCCCAGTATCAGGGTGGTGGCGGCAAGGAAGGCGTACCAGAAGTTGGCCTTGAAGCTGGCCAGTATCACCATGAACTCACCAACAAACCCGGAGGTGCCAGGCAATCCGGCATTCGACATGGCGAAGAATACGGCAAAAGCGGTAAACACCGGCATGGTGTTGACCACGCCACCGTAGGCGCTGATTTCACGCGTGTGCATGCGGTCGTAGAGCACACCAATCATCAGGAACATGGCGCCAGAAATGAAGCCGTGTGAAATCATCTGAATCATAGCGCCTTCCACCGCCAGCGCGGCGCCGCTCTGGTTGACGTTGGCCGGGTTTTCCCAGATCTGGAAAATCACAAACATGCCCAGGGTCACGAAACCCATGTGCGCGATTGAGGAATAGGCCACCAGTTTTTTCATGTCGCGTTGCACCAGTGCGACAAAACCGATGTAGACCACGGCGACCAGCGACATGAAAATAATCAGCCAGTCCAGCGTGTGGCTGGCGTCAGGCGTAATCGGCAAACTGAAACGCAGAAAACCGTAACCGCCGATTTTCAGCATAATCGCGGCAAGAATCACCGAACCGCCGGTGGGCGCTTCCACGTGCGCGTCCGGCAGCCAGGTATGCACCGGCCACATCGGCACTTTTACTGCGAACGCCATAAGGAAGGCAATAAAAATCAGAATCTGCTCGTTCATGTCCAGCGGCAACATATGCATATCAAGAATATTGAAACTGCCACCCTTGATGTACATGTAAATCAACGCTACCAGCATGAACACCGAGCCGATGAAGGTATAAATAAAGAACTTGATGGTGGCGTAAACGCGGCGCTCGCCACCCCAAACGCCGATGAGAATAAACATCGGCACCAGCATGCCTTCCCAGAACACGTAGAACAGCATGGCGTCCAGCGCGGCAAACACACCGACCATCAAGCCTTCCATAATCAGGAACGCCGCCAGGTATTGCGCCACGTTTTTATGCACCGACTGCCATGACGCCAGAATCACCAGAATGGTGGTGAAGGTGGTGAGAATAATCAGCGGCATGGAGATGCCGTCAACGCCGAAGTGATAATAAATATCAAACGCGGCTATCCAGTTCGCCTTTTCAACAAACTGCATGTTTGCCGTACTGCTGTCAAAACCGGTGTACAGACCCAGGCTGAGTATGAAAGTGGCGATCGACACCATCAGCGCCAGCCGGCGCACACCGTTTGCGTCGCCCTTGTCGCCAGACAACAGCACAGCGATACCACCCAGGATGGGTATCCAAACTGTCAGACTCAGTAATGGCCAGTCGGCGAACATAGTAAACCTTCTAATCCGTAAACTTCACGTTAAAAAATGACAAACAGGGTCAGCAGCAACAGCACGCCGATAATCATGGCGAAGGCATAGTGATACAGGAAACCGGTTTGCACCAGTCTCGCCACGCCAGCGAACCAGCCCACCAGTCTGGCGCTGCCGTTGACCAGCAAACCATCAATCAGCAACACATCACCCTGTTGCCACAAATGCTTGCCCAGCAAACGGCTGCCCCCGCCGAAGACAAATTCATATGCCTCATCAAAGCCGTATTTTTTATTCAGCGTGTTGTAAATCCACTTGAAGTTGCGAGCACAGGAATCAGCAAGCGTCGGGTTAACCAGATAGATGTAATACGCCATCGCCACGCCTGCTGCAGCCAGGTAAATGGCCGGGCCGGCAAAACCGTGCTCGACAAAGGCAATCGCGCTGGTGAAGTGGGCGCCGATTTCAGCCAGCACATCATGCTCGGGCAATACTTTCACCGCGCCCGCAAAATAATCGCCGAACAGCATATCGCCAATGGTAAAGCCGCCGATAAACACTGACGGAATCGCTAACAGCACCAGCGGCAGGGTGACCACCCACGGGGTTTCATGCAAGTGCTCTTTGGTGTGCTGATCCATGCGTTCTTTGCCGTGGAACACCAGGAAGAACATGCGGAACGAATAAAACGCGGTAATGAACACGCCGCCCAGCACCGAGGCGTAGGCCAGGCCATGCCCGTAAATTTCTGAGTGATGCACCGCTTCGATGATGGCGTCTTTCGAGAAAAAACCGGAGAAACCCGGGAAGCCAATCAGCGCCAGCGAGCCCACCAACGATGTCCAGTAGGTAATCGGCATATATTTTTTCAGGCCGCCCATCTTGCGCATGTCCTGCTCGTGGTGCATGGCGATGATGACCGAACCGGCGGCGAGGAACAGCAGCGCCTTGAAGAAGGCATGCGTCATCAAATGGAACACCGCGGCGGAATAGGCCGACACACCCAGCGCCACGGTCATGTAACCCAGCTGCGACAGCGTGGAATAGGCCACCACGCGCTTGATGTCGTTCTGCACAATGCCAATCAGCCCCATCAGGAAGGCGGTGAGCGCGCCGGTAATCATGACAAAACTGAGCGCGGTTTCCGACAATTCATACAACGGCGACATGCGCGTCACCATGAAGATACCGGCGGTCACCATGGTGGCGGCGTGAATCAGCGCGGAAATCGGCGTCGGACCTTCCATTGAATCGGGCAGCCACACATGCAGGGGCATCTGCGCCGACTTGCCCATGGCGCCGACAAATAGCAGAATGCAAATCACGCTCATCACATTCCACTCGGTCTGGCCGAATATGCTCATGGATTGCGCGGCAACGGATTCCGCCTTGCTGAAAACTTCATTGTAATCCAGCGAGCCGGTATACATCAGCACCGCTGCGATGCCCAGCACAAAACCGAAGTCACCGACGCGGTTGACCAGAAACGCTTTCAGATTGGCAAAAATCGCGGTGGGGCGAATCGACCAGAAGCCAATCAGCAGATAGGACACCAGGCCAACCGCTTCCCAGCCAAAGAACAGCTGCATGAAGTTGTTGGACATCACCAGCATCAGCATGGAGAAAGTAAACAGCGAGATATAACTGAAGAAGCGCTGGTAGGAATTTTTGCCGGCCAGTGAATCCTTTGGCCAGTTATGTTCATCGTCCGCCATGTAACCGATGGTGTAGATGTGCACCATCAGCGACACGCCGGTGACCACCGCCATCATCATGACGGTAAGGTTGTCAATCAGAAAACCGACTTCAAAACGGATGCCTTCGGACACCATCCAGGTATACACGCTGGCGTTATACGGCGCGGCGCCGTCGAACACATGCGCCTTGAGCGTAATCAATGACAGGATGAAAGACACGGCGACGCCAAGAATCGTGACAGTGTGCGCGCCCTTGCGGCCAATCGCGCCGCCAAACAGGCCTGCAATGATGGCGCCGAACAGGGCCGAAAGCGGTATCGCAAGATAGAGTGAATGCATAATCCGTCCCCTAACCTTTCATCTCGTCGAGTTCGTCGACATCGATGGTGCGGCGATTGCGGAACAGCACCACCAGAATCGCCAGACCAATCGCCGCTTCCGAGGCCGCCACCGTCAGCACGAAGAACACAAATACCTGGCCGCTGATGTCATTCAGATAATGCGAGAACGCGACAAAGTTGATGTTGGCGGCGAGCAGCATCAGCTCGATGCACATCAGCAACACCACCACATTCTTGCGGTTGAGAAAAATGCCGGCAACGCTGATGGCAAACAGAATCGCCGCGAGCACGAGATAACTGGTCAGACTTACCATGTTATTTCTCCACCTCGGCGTCCATCTTGATGATGCGCAGACGATCGCCGCGCTTCACTTTCACCTGCCTGCCCGGCGTCTGGTACTTGGTGGTGGCGCGGCGGCGCATGGTCAGCGCAATGGCGGCCACAATCGCCACCAGCAGAATAAAGGAAGCGATTTCAAACGGCAGCACATAATCGGTGTACAACACGCGGCCCAGCTCCTTGGTGTTGGAATAATCCGCCGCATGACGCACGCCCTGCTGGAAGGCTTCGCCGGCAAAGGTGTCTTCGGCAAAGTCACCGACCACCCACACCATCTGCGCCACAATCACCAGCGCAATCAGCGCGCCCACCGGCAGAAAGCTGACAAAACCTTCGCGCATCACCGCAAGGTTGATATCCAGCATCATCACCACAAACAGGAACAGCACCATCACCGCGCCGACATACACCAGCACCAGCACGATGGCGAGGAACTCGGCTTCCAGCAACAGCCACAGCGCCGAGCAACTGAAAAACGCCAGCACCAGAAACAGCACGGAATGCACCGGGTTGCGCGCCAGAATCACGCCCATGCCCGCCAGCAGCAGCATGCCTGCAAAGAAAAAGAAAACCAGATCGATAATGCTCATGTTAATTCCTGTCTCTTTCTCAGCGGTAAGGCGCGTCCGCCTGTTTGTTGGCCGCAATTTCGGCTTCGTACTTGTCGCCAATTTCCAGCAGCATGTCCTTGGTCATGATTTGTGTGCCGCGCTCCTCGAAGTGGTATTCAAAAATATGCGTTTCCACAATCGAATCCACCGGGCAGGCTTCTTCACAGAAACCGCAGTAAATACATTTGAACAGGTCAATGTCATAACGCGTGGTGCGGCGTGTGCCATCCTCGCGTTCTTCCGAGTCGATGGTAATGGCCAGCGCCGGACACACCGCTTCACACAACTTGCAGGCGATGCAGCGCTCCTCGCCGTTGGCGTAACGGCGCAGCGCATGCAGACCGCGAAAACGCGGCGACATCGGGGTTTTTTCTTCCGGGTACTGCACCGTGATCTTGCGCTTGAACAGATAGCGCCCGGTCACGCTCAACCCCTTGAGCAATTCAAACAGGGTGAAGCTCTTGACGAAATGGCCGATTTGTTTGCTGATGCTGCTCATGGTCTTCCCCCTACGCCGCCCACGGCCCGACTTGCAGCACCACCATCACGCCTTCGACAAACAGCCAGACGATGGTGACCGGAATAAACACTTTCCAGCCCAGACGCATGATCTGGTCGTAGCGATAACGCGGAAAAGTGGCGCGGAACCAGAGAAAACAGAAAATAAAGAACGCGGTCTTGGCGAAGAACCACAGCATGCTGCTCTGCCCCAGCAGGTGATCGCTGCCGAGCACGCCTTCCAGCGGTGACAACCAGCCGCCGAGGAACATCACTGCGGTGAGCGCGGAAATCAGGATGATGTTGGCATATTCGGCGAGGAAGAAAATGGCAAACGCCATGCCGGAATATTCCACGTGGAAACCGGCGACAATTTCAGACTCGCCTTCCGCCACGTCGAACGGCGCGCGGTTGGTTTCGGCCACGCCGGAAATAAAGTACACCAGAAACAGCGGCAGCAGCGGCCAGATGAACCACTGGCTGACGCCACCGGCCTGACCTTCGATAATCTCGCCGATGTTGAGACTGCCGCTGGCCATCAGCACGCCGACCAGCGCAAAGCCCATGGCGATTTCATAGGCGACAATCTGCGCGCCGGCGCGCAGCGAACTCATGATGGCGTATTTCGAGTTGGACGCCCAGCCGGCGATGATGACGCCGTACACCCCGACCGAGGTCAGCGCCAGAATATAGAGCAGGCCGGCATCGACATCGGTCAGCACCATGCCGCGATCGAACGGAATCACCGCCCACGCCGCCAGCGCGGGCGCAATCGACAGCACCGGCGCCAGCAGGAACAGAAACTTGTTGGATTGCGTCGGGATGATGACTTCCTTGAACATCAACTTGACCGCATCCGCAATCGGTTGCAGCCAGCCGCGCGGGCCGACGCGGTTGGGGCCAATGCGCACCTGCATGTAGCCGATAATCTTGCGCTCGGCGTAGGTCACATAGGCCACGCACAGCATCAACGGCACAAGAATCAGAATGATCTTGCCGAGTATCAGCAACACGGTTCGCCAGTCGGCCGGGAACCAGTTCCACACCGCCAGTGCGTTTTCAATCAGATTGGCCATGAATGCATCCATCAGCTCACCGCCTCCAGGGTCACCGGACCGGTTGCTGCCACCAGCAGTTCATTGCCACGAACCGCGTAGGGAATCCACACCGTGCCCGCCGGAATCGCGTCATCGATGACCAGATCCAGCTGCGCGCTGCTTTGCATGCCGCCGTTGTCCTGCTTGACGATGACCGAGGCGGCGTCAGCCAAACCAAGCCGTTCGGCTTCGTGATGATTGATGCGCACGCAAATCGTTTGCGCATCGGCAGCGCGTTGCAGCGAAGGCGCGCGGCGCACCAGCGCATCAGTTTCATAAATCGGCACATCACCGGCGCGCATCATGGCGTCGCCCGCATCGCTCAGGCTGACCGTGGCGCTGCTGGTTTGGCTGTTATCCAGCTCGATGTTTTCACACAGACCGCGCAGTTCATCGCGCAGTTGCTCGGAAGCAATATAATCAAAACCCTTCAGGCCCAGTTGATTGGCCAGCACGCGCAGGATTTTCCAGGCCGGCCGCGACTGGCCTTTGGCTTCGCGCGCGCCACGGAAGCTTTGCCAGAAACCTTCGATGTTGACGAAGGCGCCGGAGGTTTCGCCGAACGCCGCCGCCGGCAGAATCACATCGGCGACCTGACGCAACGCATCCGAATCAAAACTGTTTATCGCAATCACATGCCCGGCGCTGTCGAGCGCGCTCATCATCGCGCTGGCCTGATTGACATCGGCATCGGGCTCGACATTGAGCAACATCACCGCAGCCGGCGGGTTGGCAATCATCTGCGCCACGTTCATGCCGGGCTGCTCGAGCGCTTCGCCGCCTGCGGCGCGATGCGGTACCGCTCCTGCCAGCCAGGCGCCGGACGCGTTGGCGCCGTTGCTGAGCGAACCAAACACGCTGCCGCTGGCCTCAGCAATCGCCGCCGCCAACTGTCGCAGCACGGCATAATCTTCATGCATGGCCGCCTGCTCGCCCAGCAGCACCGTGGCCTGCTCCGCCTGATGCAAATCGCTGGCGATGGCGCGATGCTGGTCAAACACCTTGGCGTTGTTAATCACATCCGCCAGATTCGACGGCGGTGTGGCGCCGCTGGCGTCATAACAGGCCCTGGCAATCGCCGCCAGCACACCGGCCATGTGTTGCGGCGCAACGGCAGTGTTGCTGGCAACGTCATAATTCATTTCAAACGCGCGTGAATTGACAAAGTGAATCTGCGCGCCGTGTTGCACCGCCGCCTTGCGCAGGCGATGCGCAATCAGGGGTTGCTCCTTGCGCACATTGGAGCCAATCAACAGCGCGGCGTTGACATCTTCCAGCGCGGCGATGGGCTGGCCCAGCCACGGCATCACCGGCGCATCGTCCTGATCGCTGAAATCGGCCTGGCGCAAACGATGGTCGATGTTGTTGCTGCCCAGCGCGCGGGTGATTTTTTGCGCGAGGAACATTTCTTCCAGCGTGGCGCTGGGCGACACCAGGGTGGCGAAGGGGTGTGGCTGCGCAGCGGCGTCAGCGCTTTCAGTTTGTTCGTCCTGCTCGCCAGCCTCGCCTTCTGTTTCGGCTTCCGGCTCAGCGGCTGCGGCGTGTCCATCCAGCAGCGCGCGCAATTTTTCAGCGGCAAAATTCAGCGCGGTTTCCCAGTCGGTTTCACGCCACTCGCCTTCCTGCTTGATCATCGGCGTGGTGATGCGCTCGTCGCTGTCGACGGCTTCGTAACTGAAACGGTCGCGGTCGGAAATCCAGATTTCGTTGATTTCTTCGTTATCACGAGGAACCACGCGAATCAGCTCGCCGCGCAAGGTGTGAATGGCAATGTTGGAGCCAACACAGTCGTGCGGCGCGATGCCGGGATGCTGCACCACTTCCCAGGCGCGCGCGGCGAATCGCGACGGTTTGGCGGTGAGCGCGCCCACCGGACACAGGTCGATAACATTGCCGGACAATTCAGAAGTAACCGCCTGCCCCATGTAAGTAGCGATGCGCGCGCGTTCGCCGCGGCTGGTCATGCCCAGTTCGCGCACCCCGGCGATTTCCTCGCCGAAACGCACGCAGCGGGTGCAGTGGATGCAGCGCGTCAGTTCGGTGGCGATCAACGGGCCGATGCTTTTGTCGAGCACCACGCGCTTGGTTTCGACATATTGCGAGGCGTCATTGCCATAACCCATGGCCAGATCCTGCAATTCGCATTCGCCGCCCTGGTCGCAAATCGGGCAGTCCAGCGGGTGGTTGATCAGCAGAAATTCCATCACCGACTTCTGCGCTTCTCGCGCTGCGGGCGAACAGGTATGCACCACCATGCCGTCCATCACCGGCGTGGCGCAGGCAGGCAGCGGCTTGGGCGCTTTTTCGACTTCGACCAGACACATGCGACAGTTGGCCGCCACCGACAACTTGTTGTGGTAACAGAAACGCGGCACATGAATATCGGCCTGATCGGTGACTTCAATCAGCATCGCGCCCTTCGGCGCCTGCAACTGCACACCGTCTACCGTAATCGTTACTGTTTCAATTTGTTGGTTCGTTTCTGACATATTGTTTTTAGCCACAGAGCACACAGAGACCTTAGAGGTAAGTGTGCGTACAAGTTGTTTGTCTGCTAACTGCTATCCCGTGTTATCTACCCTGTGTTAGTTATTAAAAAATACTCAGTGTCCTCTGTGACCTCTGTGGCCAGGAAACTAAGCCGCCCTTACCATGCTGTGTTTGTGTTCGACGTAATATTCAAATTCGTGCCGGAAGTGCTTGAGAAAGCTGCGCACCGGCATGGCGGCGGCGTCGCCCAGCGCGCAGATGGTGCGGCCTTCGATTTTGCTGGCGACATCGTCCAGACGGTCTAGGTCATCCATGGTTCCCTTGCCTTCGACGATGCGGGTCAGCATGCGGTACAGCCAGCCGGTGCCTTCGCGGCAGGGCGTGCACTGACCGCAGGATTCCGAGAAATAGAATTGCGAGATGCGCTGCAGGGCTTTCACCATGTCGGTGGTTTCATCCATCACAATCACCGCGCCGGAACCGAGCATGGAGCCAACGCCGACAATGGAGTCGTAGTCCATGTTGGCGGTCATCATCACGTCACCCGGCACCACCGGCACCGATGAACCACCGGGAATCACCGCTTTCAGCTTGTTGCCGTTACGCACGCCGCCGGCCATTTCCAGTAACTCGCTGAACGGCGTGCCCATGTTGATTTCAAAGTTGCCCGGATTGTTGACATGGCCGGACACGGAAAACAGTTTTGTGCCGCCGCTGTTGGGAATACCGAGGTCGGCGAACCATTGTGCGCCATTGCGGATAATGGACGGCACCGAACTCAGGGTTTCGGTGTTGTTGATGGTGGTCGGCTTGCCGTACAAACCAAAGTTGGCCGGGAACGGCGGCTTGAAGCGCGGCAGGCCGCGCTCGCCTTCCAGTGAATTCAGCAGCGCGGTTTCCTCACCACAGATATAGGCGCCGGCGCCGAGTGAGGCGTAGATATCGATGCTGATATCCGTGCCCTGAATGTTTTCACCGGCCCAGCCGTGCTCATAGGCTTCTTTCAGCGCCTGCTGGAAACGG
This sequence comes from Gammaproteobacteria bacterium, assembly GCA_026995045.1. Lineage (GTDB taxonomy): Bacteria > Pseudomonadota > Gammaproteobacteria > SZUA-229 > SZUA-229 > S139-92. The sequence continues at coordinate 19,103 of JALWPK010000091.1, forward strand.
ATGGCCGGCTCGTCCATAAACTCGCCGCGCATGTAGTTGTAACCGGCGGTGGCGCCCATGGCGTAGCAGCCAATCAACATGCCTTCGACCAGCGCGTGCGGATTGAAACGCAGAATGTCACGATCCTTGCAGGTGCCGGGTTCGGATTCGTCCGAGTTGCACACCAGGTATTTCTGCACCGGCGCGGTGCGCGGCATGAAACTCCATTTGAGGCCGGTGGGAAAACCCGCGCCGCCACGACCGCGCAAACCGGAGGCCTTGACCTCCTCGATTACGTCTTCCGGCGGGATTTTTTCGGTAAGAATTTTTTTCCACGCCTCGTAGCCGCCGACCTTGAGATAGTTCTCGTAGGAGTACGGTTCGTTTTCGAACTGCAGCGTTGCAAAACAGACTTCGTTAGCCATGATTCGTCGACCTACTCCAGCGCGTCCAGAATCTCATCCACCTTTTCCGGGGTGAGCTTCTCGTAATAAACATGATTGACCTGCATCATCGGGCCACCGGCGCAGGCGGCCAGGCATTCTTCTTCTTTTTTGAGATAGATGCGGCCGTCGGGTGTGCTTTCGCCCAGCTTGATGCCGAGTTTTTTCTCGACATGCTCAACGATGGATTCCGAACCCATCAGCATGCAGGAAATGTTGGTGCAAATCGCCACGTTGTTGCGCGCCACCGGCTTGAGTTCGTACATCGAATAAAAGCTGGCGACTTCGTACACTTCGATTTTGGCCAGTCCCAGATAATCGGCAACCAGATCCATCAGCTCCTCGGTGAGATAGCCCTGGTTTTCATGCTGCACGATGTTGAGCGCGCCCAGCAGGGCGGATTTTTTACGGTCGACCGGATAACGCGAAACCAGTTCGTCGATCTGCTCGCGGGCGTGGGCGCTTAATTCGGTTATCGCTTCAGTCATAACACTCACCGGTCAATCTCGCCGAACACAATATCCTGGGTGCCGATGATGGCGACCACATCGGCCAGCATGTGGCCGCGCGCCATTTCATCCATCGCGGACAGATGGGCAAAACCCGGCGCGCGGATTTTCAGGCGGTACGGTTTGTTGGCGCCGTCGGAAATAATGTACGCGCCAAACTCGCCCTTGGGATGCTCGACCGCGGCATAGGCCTCGCCTTCCGGCAAGCAGAAGCCTTCGGTAAACAGTTTGAAATGATGAATCAGCGATTCCATATCAGCTTTCATTTCTTCGCGCGAAGGCGGCGTAATCTTGTGGTTTTCCAGCAAAACCGGGCCCTCGTTTTCGCGCAGCCAGTCGATGCACTGCTTGATGATGCGGTTGGACTGGCGCATTTCTTCCATGCGAATCAAATAGCGGTCGTAGCAGTCGCCGTTGGCGCCCACCGGCACATCGAAGTCCATGCGATCGTAAACTTCGTAAGGCTGCTTTTTACGCAAATCCCATTCCACGCCGGAGCCGCGCAGCATCGGGCCGGTAAAGCCGAGTTGCATGGCGCGCTCGGGAGAAACGATGCCGATATCCACCGTGCGCTGTTTCCAGATGCGGTTGTCGGTAAGCAGGGTTTCGTATTCATCGACATAGGCCGGGAAGCGGTCAGTGAAATCTTCCAGAAAATCCAGCAGCGAGCCCTGGCGGTTTTCATTCAGCTTGTCGACTTCGCGCTGGCTGTGCCATTTCGACGCCTGGTACTGCGGCATGCTGTCCGGCAAATCGCGGGCGACGCCGCCGGGGCGGTAATAGGTGGCGTGCAAACGCGCGCCGGAAACCGCTTCGTAACAGTCCATCAGGTCTTCGCGCTCGCGGAAGGCGTAGAGGAACATGGTCATGGCGCCGACGTCCAGCGCGTGCGCGCCAATCCACAACAGATGGTTGAGGATGCGGGTGACTTCGTCGAACATGACGCGAATGTACTGCGCGCGCTCCGGGCACTGGATGCCCAGCAGTTTTTCCAGCGCCAGCACATAGCCATGCTCGTTGCACATCATCGACACATAGTCGAGGCGATCCATGTAGCCGATGCTTTGATTGTAGGGTTTGCCTTCGGCCAGCTTTTCGGTAGCGCGGTGCAGCAGGCCGATATGCGGGTCGGCGCGCTCGATGACCTCGCCATCCATCTCCAGCACCAGACGCAACACGCCGTGCGCCGCCGGATGCTGCGGGCCGAAATTCAGGGTGTAGTTACGAATTTCAGGCATCGCTGGCGTCTCCGCTTGCTGCTTCGGCGTTTTCAGTGGCCGGTTCGCAGTGTTGGGTTGTATCTTCGCGAATCACGCGCGGCACCAGCACGCGCGGGTCGATGCTCACCGGCTGGTAAATCACGCGCTTCTGCTCCGGGTCGTAACGCATTTCCACATGGCCGATCAGCGGGAAATCCTTGCGGAACGGGTGGCCGACAAAACCGTAGTCGGTGAGAATACGGCGCAGGTCGGGATGGCCCTCGAACAAAATGCCGAACAGGTCAAAAGCTTCGCGCTCGTACCAGTTGGCGGAATTCCAGATATCGATTACCGACGGCATCACCGGCATGTCGGCGCTGTCGCAATAGGCCCGCACCCGCAGGCGCTGGTTGTTGGCGATGGACAACAGGTGATACACCACGGCGAAACGCGGCCGCTCGGTGTTGACGCGGGCGGGCGCCTCGCCAAAGCGCAGGCGCGCATTCACCGCTGGCTCCACGCCGCGGCTGAAGCCGGTGGAGGAAGCTTCGGTATTCCATTCAGCATTGCCGTATTCGAGATAATCCACGCCGCAAAGATCAATCAGTTGCTCAAAGGCGAACTGACTGTCATCGCGCAAACGGGCGCAGACGGCGAGCAGATTGGCGGGCGCGACTTCGATGGTAACCTCGGCCATGGCGTCGTTTTCGGCCACGGTGTTGGCGGTCAGCAAATCACCGAATGCCGCCTGCAAGTTGTCCGAAAGCTGTTGCGCCCTGCTCGTCATGCTCAATCTTTCCTCTAGGCCTGACGCGCAATAGTGCTGGTGCGGCGAATCTTGTTCTGCAGTTGCAGTATGCCGTACAACAGGGCTTCGGCCGTGGGCGGGCAGCCTGGCACATAAATGTCGACCGGCACGATGCGGTCACAGCCGCGCACCACGGAATAGGAATAATGGTAATAGCCGCCGCCGTTGGCGCAGGATCCCATGGAAATCACCCAGCGCGGCTCGGCCATCTGGTCGTAAACCTTGCGCAGCGCTGGCGCCATTTTGTTGCACAGCGTGCCGGCGACAATCATCACGTCTGACTGGCGCGGCGAGGGCCGGAAAATAATGCCGAAGCGGTCGAGGTCGTAACGCGATGCGCCCGCCTGCATCATTTCCACCGCGCAGCAGGCCAGACCGAATGTCATCGGCCACAGCGAGCCGGTGCGCGCCCAGTTAATCAGCTTGTCGGCGCTGGTGGTGACAAAGCCTTTTTCAAGAACGCCTTCTATTCCCATTCCAGCGCTCCTTTTTTCCACTCGTAGATAAAACCAATCACCAGCACG
>JALWPK010000092.1 GCA_026995045.1 Gammaproteobacteria bacterium
CGTTGCCCTTCCCAGTGCGCTCGTTGCCCTTCCCAGTGCGCTCGTTGCCCTTCCCAGTGCGCTCGTTGCCCTTCCCAGTGCGCTCGTTGCCCTTCCCAGTGCGCTCGTTGCCCTTCCCAGTGCGCTCCCTACGGGCATGCACCTCTTGCGACTCTATCAATGTCTTAGCTCACTTTCACCTCCATTCTAATCGAGCTTGCCTCTCGGCACTTCCATTGAGACGACCGGCGGCGCGAGTTTATTGTAGTGCTGGAGCGTAGTCGTAAGGAGTGATTTTCGGAGCACGGTGTCACTCTCCTTGGAGCTGATCGACAGAACTCTCCTGCTTCTACCGCTGCTTTACTCGTCTCTAAGGCTCGTTTGTTGGGGAGCACCGCGGAAGGAGGAGTCGGGTCGTTGGTCGAGGGAGCCACAAACACTGAGGGGGTGAGGAGGGGCACGGCTTGATTTGCGCGTGCGCAGTGGCGCTTCTCATTGAGCGGAGCTGTTGTAGCCTGTGGAATGGGCGTTCTTTGGAGTCGAGCGCGGTCAGCCCACCGAGGGCAAGCAAGTCGTGCAGTGGTGGCGCGGGCGTCGCCGAAGAGCGTTGGAGGTGCGCGTGTGGAGGAGCTGATGGCGCTGATGTCGACCGGGTCGAGGCAGGAGGGGCGCGGCGCGAAAACTGGCTGCGTACGCTGCGCGACATTGCTGCTCGGTAGTGGCGGCGCCGAGGCTGCCGATGGCGCTGCTGCGTTGGCTTACGCCACGCGTTGTGGGGAGCTTGCGGCGGCGCAGTTGCTGCACGGTCGTGGCGTCAGTGCCTTTGCGCCTGAGCGGAGAGGCTGGTTGCCGTTGCGCAGCGCGCGCCTCAGGCGACGTGCAGGTGTGGCTCGCCTTCTGCTGCAAAGGGTGTCTGCTGGAGGAGGGAGCTCGCGGAGCGGCGACTGCCGCTGCACAGCGCGGCCCCCGGAGGACGCGTGGACGTGGCGCGCTTTTATTGAGGAATCTTGCAGCGTGGAGCCAATATCGAGACGGCAACGAGGGCCTTATTACACCTTGGGGCTCCCCTGCGAATTTCCTGTGCAAATGCGACAATACTTAAGTCCGTGAGTCCCTTTGCGAGTTTTCTATGCTAATCCCAGCAGAATGTGCTGCATGCGGCTTCCGTTCAGCGCGCCTGTCCTCTTTCGCTGTGCCCAATGGAGATGGGCGTGAGGCGGCGAATAGTCTGTACCGTCGTGAGCTAGCTGACTGCACTGATACCTATTCGTCATGCATGCGGCTCTTGCTCTGAGAGAATGCATGAATGGCAATGCCTAACCATTTACGGCTCTAGAGAGCCAAAATGCTATCCTTCCACACTGTCTGTAGTCTACGTGTGGCTTTAGGCTACCAGCACACTATCCTTCAGTGTCTTCCTAACTTGAGAATTTCAGAGGTAGTACCTGCACTGCAGACCTTCGTGCACAACTTAATCGCACGACTTGTATGCGTGTCGGCAAGTGGAGCGGAGCGTTGGTCTCGTCTGAGCAATGGAGGCTAGCGCCTCCTCGACGAAACCGGCTACAGTCGGCGTTGCATTCAGCGAGCTCCGCATTTAGTGAACGGCTCTAAGCGCGACCGATCGGCGCCGAGCGGAGAACGACGTGCTAGAGAGCCGAGCATTTACTGAACGAGCATTCCGGCTGCGGAGCGCGTTGGTTCTGTGCCGTGTCGACTGTACTTCGCTCTACTTGTTGCAAGCATACGAGTCGCGCGGTTGGAGTCGCTTTTCCTGATTGAAGGGGCAGTTTGACTGAAAGATCGAAATTTAAAGGAGGGCTAAGGTTTGTCGGCGAGGGTAGGAATCCAAAGAGGGGCTACACGGGGAGCGGTCCCGCGCCCATTTCGATCATGAAGAGCCTTTTCAGGATGGGCAGTGAGAAGTGAGATGAGCGCCTCATTCACAGCTTTCCAGCCTAAGTTGGGGAAGTGCTTTGATGCTTTTGTGCGCAAAGTGGCAGTCGAGAGCAGAGGGCGCGTGAAAGGCAATGACGCGTCTTGCGGAAGGACAACCGCGTGCATAGGTCGCACTTCGTGCGTCACTCCTCCACATGTTTGTTGCGCGAAGCCCCCTCTGTCAGCCTGCTCGGCGTGGGCGCGTCTGGCGCTGATCTGGATGTGAGAGAGATGTGAGGGTTCAATGAGCATTTTCCCCACTCAATTGGCAAGTAGCGACGCCTGTGGGCGGCACGTGAATGCGTAGTCGGTGCGGTTGGAAGTGCGTCGTCTGTCTGGTGACGGCGGCGGTACCTTGAAATCGGTAGTGCGTGCTTGTTCTTTCTTGAATACGCAACACACATGCCCTGCTTAGGACGGGGAGTCGCGAGTGGGGCGGCTCGTCTCACTGCTCGCTGCCCGTCCTGAGGAGACTTTTCACGGTCCTGGTTGGCGTGGGACCGTTCTTTGCAGCCCCTCTCTTTATTCCCGCCCTCATCGGCAAGCACCAGCTCTTTTTTTGTTTCGATTTTCAGTCGAACTGTCCCTTTAAGATGCGTGTGCAGGTACTATCTCTGGAGCCTCCAAGCCAGGCCGTTCGCCGGCTCGGGGCTCTTTTCCACTGGGTGCATTGGAGGGGGGCCGGTGCGCCGAGCGGGGGCCACATGCGGCGCATTCTGCAGAGGTCGCAGGCCGTCTACGATCTTTGTAAGGTGCTGCGAAGGCACCAGGCCGCGTACGACTACTCCTGCGGGGCTGTGCTTTGTCTGCGGCGGCAATTTGGTGCTGCCGACTCCGCGACGCGGCTGGGCCATTGTAGTGAAGGTGCGCTGCTGGGTGACGGCGCCGACGTCGATGTCGGAGAGGTGCATGCGAAGTCGTCGTTGCCAGTGGCGGCCGAGCAGCAGCGCGAAGGCGTAGCGCAATTGCTGCTCCAAGGAGGCGAGCTCTCAACAGCCGGGCAGCTCGGCGACGGAAGCGGCAGACGACTCGTCGAGCGAGCTCTTGTTGAGCGCGCTGAGCTGTGCGCGCAGGAATTGCCGCTCGGAGAGACTGAGTCCGCAACGAGAGGACAGCTCGACGGCATCGGCCGACTCATTGGTCAAGCGCGCACGGGAGACGGGCAACGCTCAGCGCACAATCAAGCCGTTGGTGGAGACGATCGGCTGGCGAAAGAAACTGGAGGTGCTGAATAGCTTGGGCGTCGGAGGCTGCGGCAGGGTGCAAAGGCGCTCTCAATTGCGGTGTGCACGACTGGTCGTCGCCGTAGGCACTCTTCGGCATGGCAGCCGCGATTGCGTCCCAGGTGTGACGCGCGAGGCGTTTGCGCGAGAATGCCAACTGCTGCACGCACGGCAGCTTGAACGGCAGGTGCTTTGCGCGATGCGTGCGCGCGAATGAAGTGACGCGGGTGTCTGCGACCGTGCGAAGTCGCCGATCGAAGTGACTGTTGCCTCGTGCTCGCGTGCGTGCCTGGACGCAATGCCTGCGACGTACGAGCTCGTTGGGAGCTTCTGAGCCGGGGTGTCGCTGGGGTTTCTCCAGTGTCTTGCACTGAGACCACGTACGCTGTCGGCGCCTGAAGAGCCGATCGTGCGTGCCGCCTGCGGAAAGTGGTCGGTGAGGCTTGGCTGCGAGCGAGTTGAGGTCGTGGAGCTTTCTCAGGATAGAACTGCGCCCAAGCTGAAAGTTGCCGCCATTGCACGCAACGTCGTTCGGTGGGTGCGACGCGCGCTGCTGACGCACTCCGTTATCTCCGCTGCGAGGGGAGCGTGAGAAGGCGGTTCAGTGCCCGAGGCGGCGCAAGTCACGGCTCTGTCTGCGCCACGTCTAGCCCGGCTACCTGCTTCTGAGCACGGACACGCTCGGCTGGCGGGCCTTGGCGCCGCTGCCACGGTGCGTCCCGACCGGGAGGCTTTCTGCGGCGCGGAGCTCCATCGAGCATTTAGTGTGAGGCTGGCCTTTGTGATGCGAGTGCCGGCTCTGCGAGTTTTCGGGAAGCGCATCGCAGGCGGCAGGGTGGCGACTGCGCTTCTGTTGCCCGCTTGGCGGCGACGTCCGGCCCTATGCCAATTGCGCCGACGAAGTGGAGTTGAGGGGGGCAAAGTGCAAGGTGCGCCAGAATTGCTCCCTTGTCGCTGAGCACGGCCTTCTATTAGGGGAGGAAGCCGTGCGACGGCTTCTGCGCTCTGGAGCGATGCTTCGGCGCTGATGCCCTCGGGCGGCTACGCACTCTTCTCAGCGGTGCCACTTCACCTGAGCCGCGAGGGCGTTCTACGGCGGAGCGGTGCGTGCGGCGTTTGCGTGGTGAGTGCTTGCCAACGGCATGTGCCACAACTCGAGTGCTTCTGATCCGCTTCTGAGCCCGTTCTCCGGCCGTCCCATTGAGCCGATGTCCGCCGTCCAGTGACTGTGGAGGTCGGTCTTGGAGCAGCCTTCTCTATGCGCATCTTGTGTAAGCGTGTGCATCGAGCGCCGCTGCTTCGTCGCCGCAGGGCGCTCCGGGCGGTTCTCTCCTGAGGAGATTGCTCGTCGTGGGCTGCGGCGGAGGATTGACGAATTGCTGTGACGCGAGCGGGCGCAAGACGTGGTTGCGAGGACGAGTGCGCTTCGAATAGCGAGGGGCGCTCTGATGCCATTCGCCTCTTCCTGGCCAGCACCGGGTGCACCTCCACGGGGGCGTTGCTGCTCGCCAGCGTGTCGCTGCCTATTGGCGTCGCTTGTGTCATGCCGCTCGCCCAGTCGCCACTGGCAGCAGGACAGCGAAAGAGTCGTTCAGGCTAGTCTCACTGACATTGTTGGTGCTGTTATCGATAGTGTGTGTCCGTCCCTGCGCGTGATTTTCGTCAGGTGATTATTCTCTACGAGCTTTACAAGCGTCATGTGGCGCGGCGATAGGAGCATTCACTTGCACATTTGCCGGCAATAGCGGGTCGAGATCGAATGCAGGCGCTTGCGTTGGCGCTTCACGACTGGCAATGCGACCGATGCCGTACAGCGGCGTGCCGAACAGTGCGTTGAGACCGTCGATGAGTGTGTAGTTGTACGCGATCTCCGATGGCGTGCCACTTGCGTAGCCGGGCTACCAAGCAGAGCAGTTTCCGTTGCCATTGTTCGACTGCGCTCACCGCAGTCTGTGCAAAGCGCGGCGTGAATGGACTGATGACATGCTCGGTCGCATGTTCGGTGCTGTTGTTGGAGCGAATGGTGAAGTTCTGTGCGAGGAGCGCTGCAAATTGCGATTCTTTCCATCACTCGCAGAGGTATTCGACGCAGTCTTGTTTGCACACGAATGAGAATGGGGATGACTTGTTGAATGGGGACAATGTGTTTGTGCTGGGTTGGTACGCAGTGGCCTGGGGGCTGTCGGAGGAGTCGGGCGTCGCTTGCCACATTGGGTCTGTGCCTGTAGAGCGCTTGGTGGTTCTTTCTTTGCGCGAATTCCAACCAGCAATGGTAACTGTAGAGTCGTCGTGCGCTCTCCACTCGCCACTACTGCACTCGATGCCGATGCAGGTGAAAGCGCTGATTAGATCGCTTGATGTTTCGTTGAGCCTTTTCTGCTTACTTTTCCCACCAATCGAACGTTGCCGTGCGGCGCGCTGTAATTGCGAGCACTTCGAGCAATGCCGACATGCTGGTTGTGTGCGGCGACTTGATGCTTGCCAGTTGCGCGCCAATTGCCGTGCACTGTGCCTTAGCGCTGTCCTAGTCGAGGCCGGGCTGAAAAGACACAATTGTTGTTGGCATCGTGATAGCTGTTCGCCATCCTACATCGTCTATGACAGTGTGCTCGTCAACGCCGAACTTCACCCATGTGCCGCCGCACTCTTCGGTGCTTGCTGCAAAGAATGTTCTTCGCGCTTAGGCCTGTCATAATGAACTCACGTCCTGGATACGATGTCGACACGTGGAAGTGAGCATCGTGCTGTGCGGTGAAGGTGAACTCGGCGATGTTAGGGTTGTAGTCCTTGTACCTATAGCAGAACGCGATTGGCACAAGAGTAGAGCTAAGTACAAGCCACAAATTGCCACGATAGTCAGCCGCATTGCCACCGTACGCGTGCAGCGCCTCCGCCAGCTGCACTGACGTTGGTGCGCAGCCGATTTCGATCTGCGAGGCATTCCTTAGCGCGTTCAAGCTCAATCGTATGGCACCAGCGTGCTCGTGGAGGTCGTCGAGCGCCTGTCTGTCACTATTATTGGCTTGTTTCGAAATGATCGGTTTTTTGTTTGTGGCCGAACAACAGTGAGGCTTGCTGGGCTTATAAGGGTAGGGTTGTAAAGAGCGCTGATTTACCTACCAGGGCGTATCCTTATCCGCCCTGAGT
>JALWPK010000093.1 GCA_026995045.1 Gammaproteobacteria bacterium
ACGGGATCCAGTCTGATAACATCCTGTCATCAACAACACAACGTTCCCTGTCGGTCGGTAATCTACACCGTGATGACGGGCCGTGGCAAATCGCCCGGGGCAAGGGTGTCGTTTATTTACCGCTTACAGTTAATCGAACTCGTTGAGGAAATCGCCAAAGATCATAATTTGATGTATCCGGATAATTCTGTACAACGGCTGATTACCCATCTGTTCAACGATGCCTGGGCAAAGGGGGAGGAGCAAAAGCTCTGGGAACAAATTCCGCGTGATGAATGCCTGAGTATCGTTTCTGGGCATAAGGCCATGACACTAACTAATGCCCGGCGTATTGCGTTTCACCTTGGAGTGCGTTTGACCGATTTACTGCGCGGCGATATTGAAAACACGCCTTACCTTCTTGATCCAGACTGGGGAAGCAAGTTACCAGAAGATATTCGCCCTAAAAAGCGTATCCATCGGCACCAACGAGATGCAATATATGAAAAACTGTTGTCCGTTCTCGACAGCCAGACAAAGAATGAAGCCCTTCCCCTGCGAGAGCTCGCGCGACAAGTAGGCGTTTCTGTCGGCTATCTGCGCTACCACTTCCCCGTTATTTCCAAAAGAATTCTAGACAATCATCGACAATGGAAAACTGAAAGGAAGCTGGAAATCCGAAGACAGGCGCGACAGGCGGCGCTGCAATTTTTCACGGCGAGCATTGATTCTGGTAAGCCGCAATCGAGGAAAGGAGCCCTGCGGAAATTGCGTCAAGAAACCGGGCTGCCAAAACATGTGTTAAGGAAGGAGATCAACACGGTTCATGAGTTACTTTGGCCTTCGTATATCGTCGGTTAGTGACCCGCAACACAAAGGCAGAATCTCCATGTCGGTATAAGGCAACCAAAGTATGCTGATTAACCATTGATTTCAACAACTCGAACAGCTCTATCTGTACTTAGTATTTCTTCGGCTTCTTTGTATGTTGATACCTGAAAGCCCACCTTCAAACTTGCGGTTGACCTTTCTGCGGAAAATGCTCCCTCAAATACTTTGAGACCGAGACCAATATCCCACACATATTCACCAAATCGTATGAAACGATCATGATGGAGATGACCGAATACGCTGTTGGGTAACATGTAGATTTTTACGCGCTTCATGGCATGCCTGGGAAGATGGCCAAGGATTGTATTTACCTCTGTCTGCACATCTTTAAGGGAAATATTTTTCTGATTAAGCTCCGGGGTCCAGGCAGAGTACAGGGTTACATATCGGCTTCCTGATGCATCGCTGTCCAGAAGCCGAAAAAACCTTTCCAAACCTGACAGCTTGTCCTGCGGGCAATCGTAATGTTGGGATACTGCATATCGATCGACAATAGCTACTTGCTTGATCGGGGCCTTGGCAAGAAGTTCAAAACGTATATTCCATAGTTCAGAGAAAGTCTGCCCAGCGGGGATGTGCTGTCCTGCAATAGCTAATGCTCGGTTGAATGTTTTTGCCTGAGCTGCGGCAAGAATTCGGCAGATTTCCAGAGATGGGTGTGAATCAGATGCTTTGCTTAATTCTGCGTCGTCTAAGCCGAATTCGACTTCAGCCTTGAGGTCGTCGAGCAAAGCGACAAGAGCCATCGCTGAAATGACGTCAAGGCAAGTATCATTATTGTGGGCGATACCATCCCAGTTTAGGTCACCGGGGAGGACGGGAAGCCGTTCAAGCAGTTCCTGCCATAATGGTCGTAATTTCTGTGGCAGAGAGTCAATAGCTGCTTTAAGCTGGGATGCATGGAACTTTTGCCCATCATGCACAAGAATCCCTATTCGTTGCCAAGTATCCAGCAAGCTCTTGTGGTAGGCTATCTGCTGCGCGGCAGTCCAGTCTTCATCTGGAGCCAGACTCTCCGCATCGATCACAAACGGCACGAGCATGATTACCGCCCCGCGAATTTTTCGTGGTAGGACTCTTCAAAAAATCCACCCGGCCATCTGTCTATGAAGTCGCCTTCCTCATCCACACGCAACTCAACTATTCTGCTGGCCCGACCCGGGAGTGGCTCAACAAAAAGAACCGACAAGTCATCAGGCCGCAGTCGACCTTCACGAATTCTACGCAAAATACGCAAAATCAGATGCTCGCTATGGGTTTCCAGAATAAACCGGTTCTTTTGTTCCCCGATTGCTGCTTCAATAAAGACGTCTCCCAGCTCAGCTTGTAAAGCCGGATGTAAGTGTATTTCCGGTTGCTCCATTGCAATAAGCTTGTTTCTTGATGCGTAGGCTGTAACCAGAACGGGCAGGACCTGGGTGATGCCTATCCCCACATCCCGATGTGTGACCACGGTGTTGGAACGCTGGTCTATAAGAACCAGCTCACGAATCCGGTCGACATCGGATTCATCGATTATGGCAAGGAGATTATTTGCCTCCGCTTCAATATCTTTGATAACCGGATAGGCGCCAATCGGATCGGGCGTATCATCATAGTCGGGTTCAATATCGAGCCCCTCATCCTGCACTTGTTCCAAGCCCTGCTCCAGTGGACCGTGTAATTGATCTAGAGCGAGAAGAGAGCGAACGGCGAGCTCATACGGTGTTTGGAGCTTGTCCGACCCGAGCCATGCGTTCACGGCCTCACGCACATGGTCATCCCTCCGCACCACATCCCAGGCATATCCGCCACCAGCATACCAGTTCGCATCCTCGTGTTGGGAAAATGCAAGGTGTCTGGGTGGGAAAGAACGAAGTGGTCCAAGGTAGTGCAGCTTTTTGAGCTCTTGCGATATAGCTTGACCTACACCCTTTATCAACTCATCCAGAGTTCGTGGCAAAAAGAAGCTAATAGCATTGGCTAAATCTTCTTTTCGACTTCCTTTACTGACTGGAAACAGAGTGGCTTGTTCGGTTTCTGCCGTATCGGAACTACGGATACTTAATCCTTCAGGGAACAAGCGGGTTACGTACGTACTGAGTTCGGGCACAAGGTCGTTGATGACCTCGCCTATTCCTTCAAAATCCTCGGTTGTAATAGTATCCGTGGTCGTCGTAGTAGTCACAATTGCCTTGAGGACCTCCCGAAAAACCGCATGCTCGTGATTCAGCCGGTCCAGGCGCAGTTTACCATCGCGGCGCCGGCTCATGCGCAGCAAGAGCTGGTCATCGGCCATCAGTTCGTAGGCCGTCACTGCTGGTTCTGAGCCCGGTAATGGCCGTTCCTCGTTGTCCAGTTCCACACCAACGGATAGCATGACTTTCAGTGTCTTGACTGAAGCTAATAGCTCCGCCAAATGGCCATGTAGTGAAGAAACTTCCAGCTCTGCGCCCCATTCCATGCGCCGCCTGGCTTCACCACGATGGATGTATTGGCGGAACCCGCCCAGATCAATGGCGCTGCCGCCAACTTCGGTCTTGAAAATATCCAGCCGCCCGGTGCGCTCTGTTTCACAGGCCAGCGCCAAGCTATGGATGAAGCTGGATTTGCCCGCGCTGTTGGGACCAAATATCAATGTGATGGGCTTGATGGGGATGCGCTGGGTCTCAGCAAAAGCTTTGAAGTTTCCAGTGAACAGGGTTTTTATCATAATCTCACCAATCTATATGTAATGCTTGAATGGCAGCGGTGGCAGTGTGTGTGCTTGCGGTGTCGCCGTTAGAATCTCTCCAACATGATCGGCAAACCGCAATGTAACAGGACGCCCATCTGCATATTCACAACGATTAAAGTTGACCTTGGTCAGGCCCATTATGTCTTTCATAACTTGTCCAAGATCTGCCTCGCCACGGCAGAGTTCTATGAATAGCGGATTGGGCACTTCCCGGCCTGGGTAGGTCTGAAGTCGTGGTATGTAACCGCGAGTCCATAGATAACCACGGCGCTTACTCTGTAAAAACGCTGTGCCACGCAATACGGGCTCCTTGCCAGTGCCAAAGAGTTTTAAGGTCTTGTCGTCTCGGATCCGCACACCAACAAGATTAGTGTCATCTGGCACGGATTCGCTGAACCCCTCCCACTCATCATTATTAAATCGGGTTTGGCCATGTATGAATAATTCCTTGGGTGGCTTGCCATGCTGCTTCACATACGCAGAAACCACCAATTCCATTAACTCTCGCGCTTTGGCACGCGAGAGGTGGAATTCTCTTGTTTTCTCTGAATACCATGGACCGACTGCCCCCTTGAATACCATCCCATCCCCGGAATCAAGGAACATCTGAGCACCGCAACAGGCATTACCTGCTGTGAGCGTAGTCATATCCTGTTTGAAGACCAGTCCGATGTAGCAAACCCCTTCCCGCACATCAGCCAATTTCCAGGGGCGGCCAGACGCTTTAAAGTATGCGGTCGTTGTGATATTCCATGCCATCGTAGCGGCATCCTGAAGTCTACGAAGTGGTTGCCCGTCATCCCGCGTAAAATCCTCCGGGGTCAGGCTGGTTTCACGGACAACCTGAATCACTGCCTTGCTGTCCAGCAAGCGGGCCTTGAGCTGGTTGTGAAAATGAACCTCGTATTTATAAATTTCAGCCGCCTGATTGTGCTCCGAAAAAAGATCCGGCTCCTTCTGAAGACTACGCGCTGTCTTCAAGTTCATCATGAGGGAAGACTTTTGCCGAAGCTCTTTTGGAATTATCGATTTAGGCCGTCCATAGGTGTAGACCTCTTCTGGAATCACGACATACCAGAGATCGACATGGGCCTCTTCTTCCCTGATATATCGTTCTATCTCATCGACAAATAACCCGACTGTTTTATAGATGGCATCATGCTTGTCATCAAGATAAAGCGTCTCTGACAATGCCTCACTTGGAATATGCAATTTGCAGATGGGCTCAACTGGCCATTTACAGCTAAATACCGCTTCGAATCCAGGGTAGGCCAGGTGGTGCGCAGCATCGGATCGTTCGGCAGGGATATAGTTGTTGATGTGCTCAACCCAACGCTGATAACGATTAATCCCATCGGTGCGGCCGACAACACCGACACGGAGTTCAGCTGGGCCTCGGCTGTCGGACAGTGGGCCAAACAAGAGCAGGCCGTCTTTTGGATTTTGCAGAACCTGGCCATGACCGAAAACGAGACCTGGCTCATCGATGAAAAGAAGGGATTTTAGTGTGGTTTGGTTCATGGTTCAGACTCCGGGGAATAAACATCCGCGTCGTCGAACGGTTCCTCTTCCAGATAGGCGTCTGCCTCGGAAGTCACAAGATCCGCCAACTGGTCGAGTTCCTCATCTGACTCATCTTTGCCAGCTGCATTTGCGGTTACCCCCTTTACCGACACAGGAGACTCAAAAAACAGGGGGCGTGAATTTATCCGAATCACCTGCTCAGAGCCCGCTGGCAGATTTATGCCACCATCAACATCTGAAACCTGGGTAGCATAGGCCAGCAACAAATCGCGCCAGCGGTCATTCCACCAGCTTCGACAAAAGCTCCGGCGCAGGCTGTGCATTCTGGCAGTGCTGGTAAGTGGCACTTTTCCGTCTTCACTGAAGGGAATATGCGCTTTGAGAATCAGATGGGGTTCACGACCGATAATAGGATGCGCTGCTACAGCAAAATGCCAGTAGACATTACGTGCTTCACTATGCCCAACCAGTTTGCGATATCTTGATACTCCGTCTATGTCGGCGTAAGGAGTCGTGTTTTTCTCATTGTATCCATCGATCAGGTACCAAGCATGCCATCCATTTGCCATCTGGTAAGGACGAAGATCTTTAGTCTTCATGGCATTGTCCCATGCATTCCTGATCAAATAGGAAAGCATTCGAGAAATATCCGGCCATTCCAGGGTAGGCAGACTGTGCGGCTCATTGTGTAAAATCGCATGTAGTGGCAAACAATAAGCGCGGCTTGCGACGTGCCCGTGAGGCAGGAACCCGTTTATGTCACCTTCATCAGCAAAAGTGGCAATCATGTCCTGATAGGGATAAACAGGGTAGGGAAATGACTCGAAGCGGGAGCGGAGCTGATCAGTCGGCACCGGAACGCGAAAGAAATTCAAGCTGTCAGGCAATGACTCAATAGAAAACCAGTTCGATACGATTGGCTGAGGTTCCTGTACTATTTTCTGTGAGCCGGCGAGAAGTTGGTCTATCCACTGACTGGCTTCCTGCGCCGTTTGTGTCTGAGCGTGTGGAACGCTGTCTTTTTCAAACAGGGTTGTCAACTGGCCAAGACCCTCCGCCCAGTTACGATGGAAGTTAATGTAGTTCTTTTGAATGAGAACGGAGGTAATATCGGTAGACGGCAAGTCGTCAATTTTGATAGGTATGATAAATCGATCAAGGCCGCCCTTCTTTTCGACTGCCAATGCCGTATGGATTTCATTGAGCACGCCATCCTTGGTTTGTGAAACCCGAGACAGAACAACGATGACTTTTACTGCATGGTTGCGGATGGCGTCTTCAATGTTGCGCCAGAACTTCTCGGCGCCGAATAATTGGGTAACGTCCGCCCAGACAAGGTACCCCAGTGATGTCAGACGTGCAGCAAGCCATCGCGTGAACTCATTGTCTTCCGGGTTTGCATGGCTGATGAAAACAAGCTTCCTTTCTCCTGAAGTCATACAGCCACCTCTATATGCTCCGCTTTGAGTTGACTTCATACTGATTACCGGTCATCACGGATTCAAGGTAATCGTCATCGAGCAGTCTCAATATGGCCCACTTGTCTGAGGCGTCGAAGTGTAGTTTTTCATCTGCCCCCTTTCCTGTGGTTTTGATGGGCAGGTTGTACTTTTTGATGGCTTTCTTGATGTCGCTCAGCTTCAGATTTTTCAAATAGGGCTTCGATGCAATGTTTTTGAGTTTTGCGATTTTCTGCAGGTGGCCTTCGCAGGCTGCCTCGAATGCGGGGAAGTCATCGATCGGGATGTGGGCCTTGATCGTTTTGAGGGTAGCCTTGGCCGTTTTGATTAGCATCTCGTAGAAGCGGAATATTTTCTGGAATTTGTCTTTTCCAAATATGAAGATGTAGTCGTCATACAAGGCGCAATCAATTCCTCGATCGAACAGGAAAAGGCTGTCATCATAGCGGTCATACTGACCGTTACGCATAACGGCGCCAAACATTGTTGATCTGGCCAGTTGTCTCCGTGGCGAATAACTTCTGAAAAAGTAGGCGGTCTTCCCCTGCTTGTTGGTTACGGAGATGACATAGAAACGCAATTTGGCCAGAAATTTCATTTCCTCGGAAAACACCTCAAGGCCATCTAAATCAGACAGGGATTCAATCTGTGCTTTTATTGAATCATGTTCCGCCAGACCGAGATATTCGATTTCATGGGGATCAAGTTTGCTGGACGCGTCGTATTTGTGTAATACCAGATCGCCGCTTTCTGCATCTCGACCCCACTTAGCCAGAATGCTACCCACTACACCCCTGAATTCATTGGCAATGCTCTTTGAAATGGTCACTCGCTGGAACTCAGGGATATCTTCCTCAAGCAAGGAGGCGAGACACAGCTGGATAGTGCATTTACCCAGCTCCATTTCCAGCATCTCATCCAGTGCCTTTTTCGCCTTTGCCTTCATGCTTTTGCCTCCAGATATATCCAGTCGCCCATCTGGGTGACCTGGAGTTCCGTGCCCTTGCGAATGCGTTTTTTGGCAATCAGGGTATAGATATCGCCCTGCGGTAAGGTGACTTCATAGATATGCCAGCCGGTCAGATTGAGCATCGGGTTGATGTGCATCATGTCCGAGTTGATATACAAAATGGCCAGGACGAGAAGAAACACACCCAGGCTGATACCACTGGCCAGATCACCTGACGGCAAGGCAATGAATGGCAGCAGGTAGGTTACGATATAGCTCATGGCTTCCCCGTCTCGGCGAGAAACCGAAACTACCTTTATCGACAGAGGATTGATTTTGGCGCTGGTTTTCATGAATGCGGCAAGGCCAATCAAACCCGCTAAACCCGCCAACAAACACGCCGCGGCCCACCCTGTGTGCTTCTGAAGATACAACTGCACCGCGAATATTACCGCCAACGGGAAGTAAGAGCTCAGAAACAATAGCAGGCGTATAAGCAGGCTCGGCATTTAGCTGGACCCCACCGCCACATTGTTATTAAGTCCCAGGCTTCTGGCCTGATTTTCCATTTCCTTGAGTAGTTCTTTCATGTGAGTTTCGCGCCACTTTGCTGTTAGCTCACCTGAAAATGCACGATGAAGCATTACATCATACAGATGATCTAACTTTGAAGATCTATCCAAACACTGCTGATTCAGGTCATGGATGCTTTTCATCCTGGTGGCAAATTGTTCCTGAGTTTCACGATCAGGTTGCATTAATGGCAAAGCCGCATACTCTTGTCCATTTATATTTGGCTGGGCTGCCGATCTTTGTTTCGCTGCAACCCAGCTTTTGTAATGAGGTGTTTGGGTGTATGCAAAAACAACCCAGGGATTCATTTTCTCTGGATCGAGCTGAAATCTTATAAGGTATCCGGCAAAAGCACATAAGCCATCATCTTCACGATACATATAGGTTTTGCCAACAGTCGCGCCACTACGTGCAAACAATAAATCCGTCTCTACAAGTTTATATTGTTCCCACTCATTTAAATCGAGCGATTTTTTGTCTTCATTACATAGTTGGCCACTATCGGTAATGTCTGTAATTCGGACATACCTTGGCATTCCTTCTCTGTACTCAACGGCCTTCGCATTTGCACCATATTGTGGTTTTTTTAAGCTGACTTCCCCAAGTGATACAATTGGCCATCCTTTTGGATTCGTCGCAGGATCACCAAACATCTGATAGAACAGTGCTGGGAGGATGCGGGCGGCTTTGGCGTCGGCTTCGGTGCGCTGTTTGCGCAAGGCGTCGGCCTGGTCGAGGATTTCGACGATGCGGCGTTGTTCCGTGATAGGTGGCAACTTGACTTCTATAGGATACACATCATTCCTATTTAATCCGGGTACTCCAGTCGAAGTCTTATACTTGCCGAGACCAAGGTTTTGAAGCAAGTAATAAACCCACTTCAGTTCGACCTTAATTTTTGGCGTTACATAGTATGTAGTGTCAATCGGCCAGAAATCATTCTGTATCCAGTTTACAAGGCCAGCAGAACCTTTTCGTCCAACCACAATGCCGGGGCCCTTAACCTTGGCTTCACGGTGCCTACCACATTCGCCGTTTGACCCAAGTACAGGAACAGTTCCAGCTTCATCTCTCTTACTTTTCGGTAATCCGAATCCGTAATCTAAAGAGAGCATTTCACCTATGGTTGTTGACACCCACATTAGGAAGTGCCCTCGACTTCATTTAACAATTTCTCTAAGCCCTCGGTTATGCTTTTTTCGAGTGAAAGAACTTCACGAATCAGGTCGGCGGGATTTTCATCCGGGGCTGGCTCTGCTACCTGCGGCTTATACCTGCCCGCTGCCAGATTGTAGTCATTGGCTTCAAGGGTCTTTATGTCCGCCCACCAGCAGCGGGGAATTTCACTCCCCGGTTCGAGAATGGCGTTGGCCTCAACACCCGGCGGGTTGGTAAACTTTGATACCTTGTAGGCGTGCCACTGGTTTAGCAGGTCGGGAATGTCGTTCTGGTTGGGTGTTTCCACGCGACCGCCACCGGATACCTTGTCTGGGTCGAAACCGTCGTTGGTCACTTCATAGAACCAGACTTTTTGGGTTGCGGTTTTTTTTGCGCCTTCCTGCGGCTTGCGGAACACCAGCACGCCGGTCTTGACGCCGGCATAGGGCTTGAATACCCCTGCGGGCAGCGAGACCACGGCCTGAAGGTCGAAGTCTTCAACCAGCTTCTTGCGCAGGTCCTTGTGCGCCTTGGTGGAACCGAACAGCAATCCTTCCGGCACCACTACGGCGCAACGGCCGCCGGGCGCCAGGTGCTCCATCATCAGCCCCAGGAACAGCAGTTCGCTTTTCTTGGAGCTGGTATAGAGATCTGAGCGAATAGAGTCCTTGGGGATCTGGCCGGCAAAGGGCGGGTTGGAGAGGATGACCTTGTAACGACGTGACAGGTCTTCTTCCGTGAGGCCGCCGTGCTCGGACAGGGCATTGCCGCGCTTGAGCCGGGCATGGCGGATGCCGTGCAGGATGAGGTTCATCATGCTGATGCGCATCATCTGGCGGGAGACATCCACGCCGAAGATGGAGGCCTCCAGCAGGCTCCAGTCCGGGATTTTCTCGCCGGCGCCCTTTTTATAGGTTTGCAGGTTGGGCAGTTCCTTTTTCACTTCCTCAAGCGTCTGGCCCCGCTTGTCCAGCCAGTCTTCGCCGTAGATGGGGTATTCCTGTACTGTCTCGCTGTATTTTGCGAGCAGGTAGTCCACTGCATCGATGAGGAAGCCCGCCGTTCCGGCGGCAGGGTCGAAGACGGTATCGCCCAGCTCGGGATCGACCATTTCCACCATGAAGGAACGGATCTGGCGCGGGGTGCGGAACTGGCCGTTCAGGGCGGACTGACCGAGGTGGGTCAGCATGTACTCAAAGATGTCGCCTTTGACGTCGGGGCCCAGCTTGCGGAACTCGAAGGAATCGATCTCGTCCACCACCTGCTTGAGCACATTGGGATCGACGATTTCCAGCACGGCATCGCGGAAGTACTCCGCCACTTCCGGCTCGTCCTTGGCCAGTGAGGCCATGTAGGGAAAGACCTCGTCGCGGATGAAGTCACGCAGTTCTGCGCCGCTCTTGAAACGCCACTTTGACCAGCGGTAGCGTTCGGCCTGTTGGGGGTAAAGCAACTTGGTGTTACCGCCATTACCTCCAAGGCGGGCACGCAGCTCACGGTCCTGCTCTTCTTCGTCCAGCAGTTTGAGAAAGATCAGGTAGGATATCTGCTCGATGTAGGTGATGGGGTTAGTTACCCCGCCAGCCCATAATGTATCGGTGATGTGGTCGAGCTTTCTGCGTAAGTCGTGATTCATGTATTGTTATGCCTTTGGTTAATGCTTGCTTCCGCTGAACAGGGTATCGTTCATTTCATCGACGACCTTTTTCAGCCCCTGTTCGCCAAACAGCTCTATACCCAGGTTGGCGGCATTGAGGATGGACAGCGGGGGCTGGAACAGATCGTCCAGCGCCAGCCTGCCTCGCGCGATGCCGCGATTTTTGAGTAATGAAAGATATTGCGCCTGCTCCGGGCTGAGGTTGCGCGTGACCAGCCAGGCGCGGAAATTCTCCTCGACGGTCTCCTCGCGGCTTTTGATCTTTTGCTGCCCAAGGGCGGCGCGGATGAAATCCACCAGCGAGCCGCCGGGGTTGCGGTAGGCGCGGCGCAGGTTTTCCTCGTTGAAATAACGCTCGGGCTGGTTGAGGCGGGCGGCAAGCTGTTGCTCTTCCTCTTCGGTCAGGGTGTCGCCGGATTCGACCTTTTTGATCACCGGATCTTTTTCGATGGCGCTTTTGATGGCTTCTTCCCAGTCTGTGACATACTCGCGCTTGTCGACGCGCTCGCCTTCGGGGCCGACCTCGACGTAGTTGACCGCTTCCAGCCATTCGTCTTCGAGTCCCAGTTCCAGCAGCTCTCGCTGGGATACGCCCTTGGGTTTGCTGACGGTCGGGGCATGGCCGCCGCCGGTACCCGTGAAAATATCTGTATCACTGTCGTTGAAATATTTGTGGTTACCGAAGAAGTCGTAGATGACGAACTTCTCCTTGCCGATATGGGGTGCGGTACGGGTGCCACGTCCACGCATTTGCTGGTAGAGAATGGGACTGCGTACGCGCCGGCACATGACCAGATGCAGGACTTCGCGGCAATCGAAGCCGGTATCCAACATGCCGACACTCACGGCGACCATGGGGTAGTCTTCCCGCTTGAACTTGCGGATCATTTCATCCGCATTGGGGATGTCGCTGGTGATCACCTCGGCATAGCGCCCGTTGTGTTCCGGGTGCAGTTCGTTGAGATACTGCGCCAGGCGGGCCGCGTGGTGTTTGGTAATGGCGAAAACGACCGACTTGCCGGGGCCAACTTTCTGGCCAGGCGCCAGTTTCTTGTAGTTCTCCCACGCCAGGCGGTCGAACTCTTCCATCATCAGCCGGTTGGTTTTTTCGTTGGTCCATTTGCGCTCGAACTCAGCCGGGTCATAGTGTTCTTCTTCGACATCAGCGCCTTCGGAGATGATTTCGGTGATGCCTTCGGCGAAGCGGTACGGGGTCAGGTAGCCGTTCTCAAAGGCATCCTGGATCGGGTAAGAAAAGTCCGGCGTGTTGTCCTTGCACTGGTAGAAGTCAAATGTGTTCCGCTCAATGTAGGAAGCCGGAGTCGCGGTCAGGCCAATATGGATGGCATCGAAATGTGTCAGCGCCGTTTGCCAGCTGCCATAGATGGAACGGTGGGATTCGTCCGTTACCACTACATCGAAATAGCCGCTGGTGTATTCGTGGTAGCGGCCGATCATGGTTTGCAGCAGGCAGACCGTGATCTGCTGTTCGGTGCGCACCATGCCGGGCTTGAGCCAGTAGTGGCTGTATTGGCCCAGCAGATCGGTGATAGCTTCCAGCGCCTGCTTGGCAAGCTGTTCACGATCGACAAGAAACAGCACCCGCTCGGCATGGCCCGCCTGCATCAGGCGTTTGATGTACTGGCAGATGAGATCGGTCTTGCCGGTGCCGGTGGGCAGTTCAATCAGGAAACGGCGTTTGCCCAGCTCAAGGGCGCGATCCATGGCGCGCATGGCGTCCTTCTGATAGGGACGAAGCTCGCGCGTTTCACCTTGGCGGGTGTAGTAGTCGGGGATCTCGATGGTGGCCAGCGGTTTGCGCTCGGTCCGCATGTGCACCAGACGTTCCATGTCGCGTCGCGAGAAGAACGAGTTGACGATGCGTGCATCATCGTTCTGATAGTCCCAGAAATAGATCAGCTCGCCATTGGTCAGGAAGATAAATGGGGCATTGAGCTGCTTGGCATAGGGCAGCGCCTGTTGCTTGGCCACGTAGGGGTGAATGGCTTTCTTTTTTGCCTCGACGACCGCCAGTGGACGACCGCGTTGGTCGAGCAGGACGTAATCGGCCCGACCCGTGGGCACCTCATCGCCATCCGATGTACGCAAGGCGCCGGAATCACTGTCAGCACCGGGATAGGCGACACCACCAAAACCAGCGCCGGCCTTGACCTCGGTCAGAACCTGCGACTTGTCGGCGGGATCCCATCCTGACTGGCGAAGCCAGTCATCGATGATGATCCGGGCATCGGTTTCTTTTGTGGTGTCTTTTACCATGTCATCCCAATAGTTATTTCTGTCCGATACTGTTTGCGGTCATTCGCTTTGACCTTTTCTACTGCTCATAAAGTTACAATGCACGGCGAATATGTATCTGCGTCTGCTTACAGTGCCGCAGAGCCAAGTCGAAATGACCGAACTCATTCCGACTTTCCGGCTTCTTGTAGATATCCAGTCCACGATCAGAGAGGATTACCCAGCCATCACTGGTCTTGATCTCTCTGGCGTGCAAGGATGAATCCCGTTTCCACTTCATCTCTATGCCATGTTGCTGGAGATGTCGACGAATATCCTCGAGTCGCCCATCTGACTGGAATCTGTCCTCCTCATCCAAGGTGCCGGTGGTCAGATCCAAGTTTCGAGTTACGCCATTCCGGCTGATCAGTTCACAGAAACGCTGAAAATTGTTCAACTGATACCTGAACCTCAAATAAGGCTCCTTGATCTCGATCTTTTCGGCCGAAGTTAGATAAGGACCGAATATCGCGTCATAACTGTAACCCGTTGCGCCTTCGGCAATATCGAGCACCTTTTCTTCCGGCCCTTGCTCTTCGATGGATTCGGCAGACTCACCTCCCAAATGACGACCTTCTAACACGCCCAATCCAGATTCAAGATAAGCTTCAAGTCGCTCGCGGGCCTCTCCGGTTTGCAGCTTGAGGTGCTCTTCAATGGCCTGCTGGCGTGTTGCCAAAAGTGACTCGATGGAAGCCCTGAGTTTCGGAAACAAGCTCTCGGCATTTTTCGACAAATACGCGCTGAAGACATCCAGGCGCTTCTTCAAAAATCTATCCAGCGCTTGCGTAAGACTCTTGCCAATGTTGTCATAGAAGTTCTGGACGATCGTTGTCTGGCCAGCAGTGGTCCCTATCCCCCAGACATCTGCCACGCCGTCTCTTGCATCTGTCAATTGCTCTTTCAGCTCTCCTGTGGCAAATTCTTCAAGCAGTTGGATAATGGCATCTTTTTCATTTCCAACCCGCTCCGTCAGTTCCTTTACGTACTCGTCCATGAAACGCTGCTTCGTGGCAGCGAACTCAATCTTTGGTAGTCCATCGATGGCGGATTCGGATTCCAGCGCCTCGATCTGGCTCTGCAGACCATCCAGAGATGCCGATGCGAGATCGATGAACTCCATGAAAGGTTTCCGCTGCTTGTTGAGTGTCGATTCCATGATCGGAAATACGCGGTCGGCTACCCGCCCACCCAGATCGCGAAGATAGCCCCAGTAACCGGCTCGGCGGGTTTTCCAGTGCTTTGCTACATCCGTTTTCTCATAGTCCGAGAGCACTTCCTTTGCCAGAAGCTGCATTCTGGCGATGTTGGCCTCCATGAGATCACTGAGCGCCTGCTGATCCCGGTCATGAGTATCCTTCAACTCAGTCATCTTTTGCTGAAACTGATCCATAAGCGTGCCCAGTTCCGCCTCGATCTTCTTCATACTCCGTTCGACCCGGGAATAGTCGAACTCCGTATCCAGCAGTGAGCGGCGTTCAGCGAAAAAATCCTGGAGCCGACCTCGGACAGCTTTCAGCGTTTGCTCCAGTTGATCAACGAGTTGCTTGATGTGGTAGTTTTCCGACAAGACTTCGAACAGCGCATCCCGGACATTAGGGATGCCAGACTCATCAACTTTGCCATCATCGAACCAGGCCGATGAGGTAAAATGGATTTTGAGCGCATCCAGTTGCTCGATGTAGTAGTAGCCTTCCTCTTCTTTCAGATCTGAATCATCGAGAAGTTCATCGAGGGTGCGGCGGATTTCAGAACGTAGGCGTGCCTCTTCCTTTTCGATGACCTCCTGAATGGCTGGCGGATCTTCGTCCTCTTCGAGGGCATCGCGCCGGGCATTTTCATAGGTGTTATCCACCTGAGTGACGATCAGACGCAGGTGACGCAGGCGCTTCTTTCGTAATTGGCGAACGATGAACTCTTTGTCGTACTGACTGAATGAAGCGCCACTGCGAGTCAAAAACAGGATGGCATCCACTTCCGAGAGCAGTTCCTCTGTCAGCTGGCCACGAAACAGCTGCGTGTCATTCAACCCCGGGGTATCGATCAGTTCGACGTGATCCTGCAATAGAGGAACCGGTGCATAGACAATCAACTCCTTGACGAAGTAATGAAGGGGATTACGGCTGGAGGTAAATTCCCGGATCGACTTGCGAAAGGACTGCTTTCCCTTCTTGGAATCCCAGTTCTCGGATTCGATGACATGGGTATGACCGCCTGCCTTGATCCAGTCCTGGATAAGCTTCTCGGTGTCGATGCGGTCGAAATCAATGGGTTGCCCTTCCCGGTTTTTTCGCTGCGCCATCATCTCATTGAAACCACGCAAACCAGCGACACGATAGGCCTCGGGGTGTTTGGGCGCGTCTTCATAGAGATCTTCCATGCGCTGCCACTCTTCGAGACTGATGAGCTTTACCTCGGCCCGCGGTGTCTCTGCATAGCGGAAGATACTGATGGCTGCCGTCTCGGGATTGGTCTCTACGCCAGCCAGTCGTTCCTCGGCCAGCTTGTTGACAAAAGAGGATTTGCCCGTCTTGAACGTGCCCACTACGGCGATGCGGAACAGTTCCGGCACCTCGGACTGCTCAAGGGTTTGTTTGAGATGATCGCTTTCTTCCTGCAGGCGCGTGCGGTAGTTGGGCTGTTCCTGTTGGATCAGCTCCATCAGGTCGAGGCGCAGACGCTCGGCCTGGTCACGGACCTCAAAGAATTTGTTTATGATCATTGTTACTTGTCCTACCAAGTCTCTATGCTTGAAGAAACTCGAGTTTTCTCCATTCGGTAATAATCTACTATGTTCAACAACGAGTTAAGCTACTGGTACTCGGTAAAATAGTCCGCCAGATTGCGGCCGTTGAAATACACGTCACAGACCAAGCGACCGCGATCGATCTTGTGCGCCTCGGCCAGGTTGACAACTTCCCCCTGAATCAGCCGTGCCAGCTTCTGCTTTGCTTGCCGGCCAGCGGTGGTGTTCATTTCGGGTGCGTCATAGCCTGTGGGACGTACCCGATCACCGGTTTGGCCATTCCACTTCCAGCCGTTTGCCACTTCGAACGTATCGCCGTCGATGATTGCTGAAACCCTGAACTGTGCCATTTGCCTTGCTCCTCTGGATCGTGTTGTGATGCACAGATAGAGCAAGCGGTGTGCCAAAGTCCAAATTAGTACGATATTGTTAATGGTTTCAGCATGTTATCGCATTTCTTCCATTTTTGAATATTACCCCTGTTTCAACCTCAGTTTAAATGATTTCAACCCAGGTTGAAATCAGGTTTTGATTTTTTGCACAAACTTGTGCACGGCTTGCGGAGTCACCCCCAGCAAACGTGCCGCTTCACTCTGGTTCCCCTGGCTGATCTCCAACGCCCTCATGATGAGTTGTTTGCGCGCACTGGTCAGAAACTCATCCAGAGAAAAACCCTCAGCCGGCTCGGGTAGTGCCGCCAGGGGGTCTGCCTGGCCTACGGGTTCGTTGAGAATGAGGTCGTCGGCATCGAGCACCATCGAACGCGACAAACGTGCGGAACGTTCGATGACGTTTGCTAGGTCACGGATGTTACCGGGCCAGTCATAGGCCTGGAGCCGTTGCAGGGCGGCCGTGGTCAGCCGTTTTGGCTGTTTCAGGCTGGTGTTCACTCTGTCCAATACCGCCAGCGCCAGCTTGGGGATATCGCTACGCCGATCTCTGAGCGCGGGCAGGTGGATTTCGCCAACGTTCAACCGGTAATAGAGATCTTCACGGAATTTTCCTTGTTTAATCGCACGCGTCAGATTGACGTTGGTTGCCGCGACCAAGCGCACATCCACATTGCGGGGCTTGCCGGTTCCAATCGGCTCAATTTGCCCCTCCTGCAGAACACGGAGCAGCTTCGCCTGTGTGTCCAGGGGCAGCTCTCCGAGTTCATCCAGAAACAATGTGCCGCCATCGGCCTGCGCGAATTTTCCTTCCTGATTTGACGTCGCACCGGTAAAAGCCCCTTTGCGGTGACCAAACAGGATGCTCTCGACCAGATCTTTGGGGATGGCGGCGCAATTGATGGCCACGAAACGATCCGCTGGCCGACCGCTGGCAAGGTGAACAAACCTCGCCACCAGCTCTTTCCCTGTACCTGTCTCGCCAGATATCAGAATAGGTACCTCGGAAGGGGCAAGCGTGGCCGCGATATCAAGCGCGTTTTTCAGCTCGGGGTGGTCACCGATGATTCCCAATGAGCGTATGGCATTCCCGGGATCCGGTGCTGTATCGGTAGACTCCAAATCCAGGAGTTTTACGCTACGCACTTCCGGAAACTCTCGTGACGAAAGATCAACTTCACTGACAAGTGGTTTGTCAGCAGTCACAAAACGTGGCGGTCTGATGTGCAGGATGCGTGCAGTCATTTCGCCACTGGCAACCATGAGCAGCCAGGCAGCATGCATTTGTGGCGTTCCGGAGGCGACTGCAACGGAAAGATCAATCTCTGTACCCAGCGCCTCCAATGCTGGTCGGACTTTGGTGCGAAGTTCGTGCAGGATTTCTGCGTAGTCTGTGGGGTCGTTCAGAGAGGCATCGATGATTGAAATCCCGAGATCAGGATTTATAGATCTGAGAGCGGTTTCGGTTTTTGAGGTATTTTTCTGGGTATTCGATGTCGAGATCAGCACGACATGATCGAATGCCCTGGCTTTCACCAGAGAAATGATTGGGCCAGCCTGCTGTTCCTCACCAACCAGCCCAAGGCTGTAAGGATCGTGGAAGCCGGTAAATGTGACTAGAGCGCGCATCTAACCCCCGAATAAAATTATGCAAATATCAGAAAGGCCATTCTCGATGGCTTGGCACTGGTTTGGGCAAGTTTGAACTATTTTATTGATTTTATGCACATTTTAATTTGCCATGCTGTAAGGTCTTGTTATTATGACAAAAAATAAGCCGGACCCCCGCAAAACGGGAATCCGGCTTGTTTTCATCGAAAGTGCTAACTATGTGTTGTGCCAGAAAGCCGGACCAACTATGCTTTCCTGTAACAATAAGTTGGCCAAAACGGCCAACTTATGCCTGCATGCACAGAAATTGTGGCGGGGAGAGGGGGAGTGGTGGGCCCACCAGGACTCGAACCTGGGACCAAGGGATTATGAGTCCCCTGCTCTAACCAACTGAGCTATAGGCCCAAAACAGGGAGAATTCTAGCAGGTTTCCCCGCGGGAGTGGCGCCACAAAAAAGGCCGACCAGGCGGCCGGCCCCTTTCGCCATTGCCGGATTGGCGGCGGTGTGTCAGTCGACTTCCAGGAAGCTCCGCAACTGCTCCGAGCGGCTCGGGTGGCGCAGTTTGCGCAGCGCCTTGGCTTCGATCTGGCGGATGCGCTCGCGGGTCACGTCGAACTGCTTGCCGACTTCTTCCAGCGTGTGGTCGGTATTCATGTCGATGCCGAAGCGCATGCGCAGCACCTTGGCCTCGCGCGGCGTCAGGCCGGCGAGCACGCCCTGGGTGGCTTCCTTCAGGCCGGCGCCCGAGGCGGAATCCACCGGGGAGTCGATGCTGGTGTCCTCGATGAAGTCGCCCAGGTGCGAGTCTTCGTCGTCGCCGATCGGGGTTTCCATGGAGATAGGTTCCTTGGCGATCTTCAGTACCTTGCGCACCTTGTCTTCCGGCATGTCCATGCGTTCGGCCAGTTCCTCGGGGGTGGGCTCGCGGCCCATTTCCTGGAGCATCTGGCGGCTGATGCGGTTCAGCTTGTTGATGGTCTCGATCATGTGCACCGGGATACGGATGGTGCGCGCCTGGTCCGCGATGGAGCGGGTGATGGCCTGGCGAATCCACCAGGTGGCGTAGGTCGAGAACTTGTAGCCGCGGCGGTATTCGAACTTGTCGACCGCCTTCATCAGGCCGATGTTGCCTTCCTGGATCAGGTCCAGGAACTGCAGGCCGCGGTTGGTGTATTTCTTGGCGATGGAGATCACCAGTCGCAGGTTGGCTTCCACCATTTCCTTCTTGGCGCGGCGGGCCTTGGCTTCGCCGATGGACATGCGGCGGTTGATGTCCTTGATCTCGCTGATGCTCAGGCCGGATTCCTTCTGGATGGCGACCAGTTTGTTCTGCGCGCGCAGGATTTCGTCCTTGTGCTGTTCCAGTACCGGCGAGTACTTGTGGCCGCCCTTGATCTGCGCGTCCAGCCACTTGAGATCGGTCTCGTTGTCCGGGAAGGAGGTAATGAAGTCGCGGCGTGGCATTTGCGCGTCGTGCACGCAGATGTTCATGATCACGCGCTCGTGCGAGCGTATGCGGTTGACCGTGTCACGCAGGTTCTGGGTCAGGATCTCGACCATGCGCGGCGACAGCTTGATGTGCATCAGGTGGTCGACGAGCTGTTCGCGCAGCTTCTTCAGCTTCGCCTGGTTCTTGCTCTTGCCGGACAGGCTCGCCTGGATCTTTTCGTGCAGGTCCTTCAGTTTGGCGAAGAACTCGCGGGTTTCCTCGGGGTCGGGCCCGGTGTCGACCGGCACATCGTCCTCTTCGTCGTCGTCGCTGTCGGCCTTCTTTTCGGCTTCCGCGGCGCGCGAGGCGGCCGTGGGGATGGGTTCCTCGGCGGCGTTGGGGTCGATGAAGGTGCTGAACAGGTCGCTGAGGCGTGCGTCGCCGGCTTCCACGCGCGCGTATTCATCCAGCAGCAGCGTGGTGGAGGCGGGGTAGCTGGCCAGCGCGGAGTAGACCTGGGCCAGGCCGTCCTCGATGCGCTTGGCGATCTCGATTTCGCCCTCGCGGGTGAGCAGTTCCACCGTGCCCATTTCGCGCATGTACATGCGCACCGGGTCGGTGGTGCGGCCGAACTCGCTGTCGACGGTGGCCAGGGCGGCGGCGGCTTCCTCGACGGCGTCCTCGTCGGTGCTGACGGTGTCGTTGGAGAGCAGCAACGCATCGGCGTCCGGCGCGGTTTCGTGCACCTGGATACCCATGTCGTTGATCATGCCGATGATGTCCTCGATCTGTTCGGGATCGACGATGTCGTTGGGCAGGTGGTCATTGACTTCCGCATAGGTCAGGAAGCCCTGTTCCTTGCCCTTGGCAATTAACAGTTTGAGTTGAGACTGTTGATCCTGGTTTATCACCTGAACTGTTCCCCGTGTCCCGGATGTGACTCCGATAAAAAGTCAAACGAGCATTATAGCGGAGATAGCCCGTATTAGCTATCTCTGTTACTGCCTAACGGCGTCAGTCCGTTTTCGGGTGACGTGCCGCAAGCAGCTCTTTCAATTCACGTTTTTCAGCATCGTCGAGCCCTCTCTGACGATCCTGAAACAGCAGCCATTCCGTCCTGTGACGGTTGCGCTGCTCAATCAGACGCTGTACCGCGCCCTTAAATTCCTCGCCCAGTCCCTCGGGCGGCAGGTCCAGCGGTGTGCTGGCCAGTTTGGCCAGTTGCCGTTCTTCCGCCTGGCCGCGCCAGTGCTCGAGAATTCCACCCAAGGTCAGATTGGGGCTTTCCTTAAGAATTTCAAGTAGTTTCCCCAACAGTGCGATGCCTGGCGCGTCCAGGTCCTCGAACCCGCAGGGGGTTTCCACGGTTGCCGCCAGCGCCGGCTGTTCCAGCAGCAGGCGGATGGCCATGCGAACCGGGCTGCGTCCACTGTGACTGACGGAAGCCCTCGGGGGTTCCTCGGTGTGCCCGGTTTCACCAGCAAATACGCGGTTTTGCAGCTTTTCCGCGGCAATGCCGGCGCGTTCAGCGAGCTGGTCGAGCAGCAGGTCGCGAAATACGGTGTCGGGCATTCGCTGTATCAGGGGGCGCGCCAGTTCGATCAGCCTTGCGCGTCCGTCCACACTTCGGGTATCGACCTGCTGCTCGAGCTGTTCAAGGAAAAATCGTGAAAGTGGAACGGATTCGACAGTTTTTTCCCGAAACGCTTCCGCGCCGATGCGGCGCACCAGGCTGTCCGGGTCTTCGCCCTCGGGCAGGAACAGGAAGCGTGCCTCGCGCCCGTCGCGCATCACCGGCAGGGTGTTTTCCAGTGCCCGCCAGGCCGCGCGCCGGCCGGCGGCGTCGCCGTCGAAGCAGAACACCACCTCGCGCACGGTACGGTACAGGCGCTCGAGGTGTTCCGGCGTGGTGGCGGTGCCGAGCGTGGCGACCGCGTTGGTGAGCCCGAACTGGGCCAGCGCCACCACGTCCATGTAGCCTTCGACCACCAGCAGGCGTTCCAGTTTCTGGCTGGCCTTGCGCGCTTCGAACAGGCCATAGAGTTCCTGGCCCTTGTGGAAAACGGGGCTTTCCGGGCTGTTCATGTACTTGGGCTTTTCGTCGCCCATGACGCGGCCGCCGAAGCCGATGGTGCGGCCGCGCCGGTCGCGGATGGGAAACATGATGCGGTCGCGGAAGCGGTCGTAATAGCCGCCTTCGTCGCGCTTCACCAGCAGGCCCAGTTCCTCGGCGAGCTGTTGCGCGTGGGCATCCCCGCCGAGGAAGTTCAGCAGGTTGTCCCAGCCGGGCGGCGCGTAGCCGAGCCCGAAGGTGGCGGCGACCTCGCCGCTCAGGCCGCGCTGTTTCAGGTAGTCGACGGCGCGGGCGGCACCCGGGTGCTCGCGCAACTGGCTGCGGTAGTAGCGGTCGACGCGTTCCAGCAGCGAGTAGTGGTCGTCGCGGCGCGGGTCGCGGCGCGGCGCCGGGCCGTCCTCGCGCGGCACTTCGACGCCGATGCTGCGCGCCAGTTCCTCGATGGCCTCGGGGAATTCCAGGTGGTCGTAGTCCATCAGGAAACCCACGGCGCTGCCGTGCGCGCCGCAGCCGAAGCAGTGGTAGAACTGCTTGCTCGGGCTGACGGTAAACGACGGGGTTTTTTCGTTATGGAAAGGGCAACAGGCCTGGTACTCGCGGCCGGCCTTTTTCAATGGCACCCGCGCGTCGATGATCTCGACGATGTCGACCCGGTTGAGCAGGTCGTCGATGAAGCTTTGCGGAATGCGGCCGGACATGGGGGCGTATGGTAGGGCAAGGGTGCGGCAGCGTACACCGCTGGCCGGTCAGCGGCGGGAACCCGGGGTTTGCCGGGGTGGCCGGGTCAGGCCGACAGGCGAGCCTTGATCTTGGCGCTGACGGCGCCCATGTCGGCGCGGCCCCGCAGGCTGGCCTTGAGCTGGCCCATGACCTTGCCCATGTCTTTCATGCCGGCGGCGCCGGTGGTTTCGATGGCGGCGTCGATCAGGGCGTCGATTTCCGCTTCGTCGAGCGGTTTTGGCAGGTAGGC
>JALWPK010000094.1 GCA_026995045.1 Gammaproteobacteria bacterium
CTCTGGCAGATCATTCGTACCCACATCACGACGCCCGGTTCGGTCACCGCATTTCCGAGTTACAGTGCAATCCGTACCGGCGCCAACATCAAGTCCAACCACACCGTGTCGCGCGCCATCACGATCCTGCGCGCCACACGGTGGCTGTCACTCTGCGAGCGTGTCAGGGACGCACAAGGGCGATTCCTGGGAAATATCTATGCGCTACATGACGAGCCGGTCACTCTGGGTGACGCCATGTATCTCGATAGCGACTATATCGAGTTCTTGCGTGACAGCCAGAATCACAAACATCTCAGGGTAGGCCGTATTGCGCAAAGCGTACTGGCCACGATCCAGGACATGATCGACTCAGGCAAAAACGCCATGGGTGAGCGTGTCCAGACCTGGACCTATGAAAGACGGCTCGGACTGCTTGACCGGGAACGAAAGGACACCCCGGCATTACAACTTACCGAAAACAATCACTTTTATGCCCTGTCCGATCGTCATATCACAGCACTGCGTGAACAAACTCCGGATACACATGATGCCCAGCCCAATATGCACATGGGTGACGAGACCCAAACCACCCAAGTGCAAAAAATGCACACGGTTGAAAGTGATGCAAATACCCGTGTGCATAAAGTGCACCCGGATGAAAATATTGCCCTACCCCCTGGGCAAAATATGCACACGGATATATATAGTAGTAATAATATAAATATAACTACTACAAATAAACAACCCCCACGCGCGCGCGTGAACCCACCCGAGTCATTGCCCAAGTCTTTGCACTTCCCACCGCAGATTTCGGCCAATGAAGAAAATCTGGCCATGATGTACCTCGATTCAATCGATGATTCACAACGTCAGGATGTACTCGACGAATGGCATGGTCGTCTGAAGAAAGGCAACAAACACGGTGGTCCCATCGACAACCCCATTGGCTATCTGGCCGTCCTGTGTCAACGGGCGAAGTCTGGTGAGTTTCACTTGACCATAGGTCTGCGGATCCGTGAAGCAAGAGAACGGGAACACAATCACAAACGGAAAATGGAGGAACTGGAAAAACGCCATGAGGAGAAAGCACTTGAGATGCTACAAAAACACGCGGGTGACGGCGCCAGCCAAATTACAAAGCAGCTGGAAGCAATCCGTAGCAGACATGAAAAAAAACCGGGGCCGGGCAGATGAATAGCCGCAGCCGAAAGTGTTGGCAGTGCCAACACCTGTATTTCGATCTAATGACCACATGGACTGTTGGCAGTGCCAACACTTTCGGTATCTGTGCTCTGCGTGCCTATCCCAAACGAAACCAAGCCACACATGAGGTAAAACCATGACCGAAGAAACAGCCGATGTCAGCAAGACAACACCAACACGCGAACTGCCGGACAATGCCGACCCGGTAGTTGATTACACCACCGCGGCCACACGTCCCGGTTTGTTACGTGGCAGCGCCAGCCTGGACATACAGACACGTCAGGCGCAGCGCCTTGTCTATGGTCGCCGAC
>JALWPK010000095.1 GCA_026995045.1 Gammaproteobacteria bacterium
GTTCAAGGTGGCCATCACGGC
The DNA here is from genome assembly GCA_026995045.1 of Gammaproteobacteria bacterium. GTDB lineage: Bacteria > Pseudomonadota > Gammaproteobacteria > SZUA-229 > SZUA-229 > S139-92. The sequence goes on from JALWPK010000095.1 coordinate 22, forward strand.
TTGCATGCGCAAGTTGCTGGTGACACTCAACACGATGGTCAAGAACCAAACGCCCTGGCAATATGTGGATGCGGGTTGACTTTCAACACAACTGCTCTGTGGTGAAAAAAACAACTCTCCGTGTTCTCTGTGAGTTCTGTGGCAAACAACAACACTGGTATTCCCCCCCGTTCCTGCTTATGCTTGCGCCCATGAACCCGCTTGACGCCACCCGTCCCGATATCAACGCCACGGTGTCGGCTTCCGCCGGCAGCGGCAAAACCTGGTTGCTGGTGACGCGGCTGCTGCGCCTGTTGCTGGAAGGGCATGCACCGGGCAATATTCTGGCGCTGACCTTTACCCGCAAGGCCGCCGCCGAAATGAGCATCCGCCTGCGCGAACGCCTGTACGAGCTCGCCACCGCAGACGAGGACAGCGTAACCGAACTGCTGCAACAGGCCGGCGTCGAAGCCAGCGACGTCATGCTGCAACGCGCGCGCGTATTATACGAACAGGTATTGCACGCCGACTACCCGGTGCGGCTGCAAACCTTTCATGCTTTTTGTCAGGAAGTGCTGTCGCGGTTTGCGCTGGAAGCGGATGTGCCGCCCGGTTTTGACCTCACCGAAGACACCAGCCTGCTGGAGCAGCAGGTGTGGGAAACGCTGACGGTCGAGGCGACGCAACACCCGGACAGCGAACTGGCGCGCCAGTTCGACTGGTTAATGCAGCAATGCAACGGCCCGCACAATACGCGCATGGCGCTGTCCAATCTGCTGCAACACCGCAGCGATTGGTGGGCGTTTACCGAACACCAGCGCGACCCGGTGGCCTATGCCTGTGAACGGCTGGCGCAGCGGCTGCAAATCACTCCCGGCTCCGACGCCCACCTGTCAGCCTTTTTTGAACAGAGCGTGGCTGACCTGAAAGCCTTTGCCGAGCTGTTGCGGCTGCATCCCAACACCACCAACAACAAGGCCATCGCCAGCATCGAACAGGCCTTGCAATACATTGACGAGCCAACAACCGCGCTGCAAATACTCAAACCCGCTTTTCTGACAAAACAAAATGAACCGCTGAAAAACCGGCAAAAAATCACCAACAAACTGGTCGAAAAACTGGGTGCGGTTGGCGCCGAGCGCTTCATCGAACTGTATAACACGATTACCGAACAGTTGCTGCACTGCCTTGACATGCAAAAACGCCAGCAAAGTTACCTGTTGAATGCAGCGTGGTATTTTGTGGGCGAGCATTTCATCAAGCTGTTCCAGCAGCGCAAGCGTGAGCTGCGTCAGCTCGACTTTACCGATCTGGAATGGCATTGCTACACCCTGCTCAGCGACGCCGACAATGCGCTGTGGGTGCAGTACAAGGTGGATCAGCGCATCGATCATATTCTGATTGACGAGTTTCAGGACACCAATCCGACGCAATGGCATTTGCTGTCGCCAATTTTGCAGGAAATGGCGGCCACTCACGGTGAAGACAGCGAACGCGCGCGCAGCGTGTTTCTGGTCGGTGATGAAAAACAGTCTATCTACAGTTTTCGCCGCGCCAACCCGGCCTTGCAGGCGCAGGTGTCAGACTGGCTGCAACAAAACCTGCAGGCGCAGGCCACGCCGCTGGACGCTTCCTGGCGTTCATCGCCGGCGATTATCGATTTTGTCAACGCCGTGTTCGAACAGGACGATTTGCAAGCCGTGATGCCCGGCTTCACCCGGCACGACACGCATCACAAAACCCTGCCTGGCCGGGTAACCCTGCTGCCGCTGTTCAGCAAGGATGACACCGATGTCCCCAACCCGCCATTTCGCCACCCCCTGTTGCAACCTTATGTCAGCCAGCAGGCCAACGACCGCGAAAAAGAAGCCGCGTGCATCGCTGCGCAAATCAAACAGCTGATTGCAGACAAGCAGGTGGCGCGTTACAGCGACATCATGCTGCTGATGCGCAAAAAACGCACGCATTTGCATGTGTACGAACGCGCGCTGCATGACAACGGCATTCCATTCAACAGTGGCCAGCGCGGCGGCCTGCTCGACAATCTGGAAATACAGGACATGGAATGCCTGCTGGATGTGCTGATTACCCCGTTCGACAATCTGGCGCTGGCGCAACTGCTGAAATCGCCCCTGTTCAACGCCAGTGATGACGATTTGCTGTGGCTGTCGCGGCAGCATCAAAACCATAACTGGCACCAGCGACTGCAGTTAGTGGCGGATGAGTTGCCAGCTGATCATGCGCTGACCCGCGCCGCCCGCTCGCTGGCGGCCTGGCGTGAACTGGCGGACGCCATCCCGGTACACGACCTGCTGGATCATATTTACGCCGAAGCCAGTGTGGTGGAGCGCTACCGCCATGCGGTCGCCGCCGACCGGCGCCAACAGGTGGCGCGCAATCTGCAACGTTTTATTGAACTGTCACTCCAGGTCGATGCCGGCCGTTACCCCAGCCTGAGCCAGTTCAAACATTATCTGCGCAGCATGCGCGAGCACGCCAGCGACCAGCTCGATCAGGCAGACCACGGCGGCGACAGCGACCGCGTGCGCATCCTTACCATTCACAGCAGCAAGGGACTGGAAGCGCCGGTGGTGTTTCTGGCCGATTGCAACAATGTCGCCAGCCAGGACAAGGCCTGGCTGGCGCTGGTCAGCTGGCCGGAAACCGAACCCCGGCCGGTGAACGTGCAACTGCAAATCAGCAAGGATGACACCGACAGCATCACCCTGGCGGAGCAGGAACGCAAGCTGCAACAGCAGCAGCGCGAAGACAAAAACCTGTTGTATGTCGCCATCACCCGCGCGCGCCAGCAGTTGTTTATTTCCGCTGTGGAGCCTGCAAAACAAAAACAGGCTGGCTGGTACGACGCGCTGAAAAACGCAATGCAGTCCCTGGCCTCGCATCAGCAAGGCGACATGCTGGTCTATCAGTTTGGCGAGCCGGGTAAAGTGGAGGCCGATTCCGACAGGACAGGGAACGCCCCTCCCGCCGAGATTCCGGACGCCCTGTTGCAGCCTTTCACACATCTGCCCGCCACCGACAGCCTGCTCGCGCCGAGCCGGGCGGATGACCGCAACGCGCCCGCCTTTTCATCGGCGGATGATGAGGACGCCACATTGCGCGGCCTGCTCATCCACCGCGCGCTGGACTTGCTGACGCGCCAGCCCGCGTTGACGGAATCCGCCTGCCGGCAACAGTTGATGATGGAATACTGGCTGCCAGCGGATGACGCGCTGTTGCAGGCCTGCATTGATGAGGCGCAACAAAACATCGCTGACAGCAAGCTGCAAGCCTTATTGCAGCCGGATGCGGCGACGGAATGCTTTAATGAACTGCCAATATTGTATTCAGCCGATGAACAGTCCGTTTATGGCGTGATTGACCGGCTGGTTGTGCGCGAGGACGCCATCTGGCTGGTGGATTACAAGTCGCACCGTCTGGCGGCGGGGGAACGCGCCGAAGACGCCGCCAGCCGCTTCAGCCAGCAACTCGGGTGGTATCGTCAGGGCGTGGAAAAACTGTGGCCGGGACGGCCGGTTCGCTGCGGCGTGCTGTTCACCCATCGCAGCGAACTGGTCTGGTTACAGACTGACAGCCAGATATAATCAACCGCCTTTTTTGCCTTTGTCTTCGGTTTGGTTGAGCAGCTTGACCACTTCTTTCACCGGCACATAACCCGGCAGCATGCGGCCATCCTCCAGCACAATCGCTGGCGTGCCGGTCACACCCAACTGGCGCGACACCAGTTTGTGTTTGGCCAGTGGATTCGGACAGGTTTTCTTTTCCACGCCACCGCCGGCCTTGGCGATATCCAGCGCCAGATTGCGGTCGTCCGCACACCACACGCTGACCGTATCTTCCATGTCTTTTTTACCTTTCAGCGGCAGCAGGATATAACGCACCTTGATGTTGTTATCGAGATAGTCATCCATTTCATTGTGCAGCTTGCGGCAGTACGGGCAATAAATATCCGTCACCACGTTGATGGTGTGCTCGACTTTTTCAGGCTGGTATACCACCATTTCATCATCACTGAGCTGTTCGATGGCTTTCACCCGTATACCCGCCTTGGCGGATTCGGCAAAATTTTTCCCGGTATCCATATCAATCAGGTCGCCTTCAATCATGTAGCGGCCATTGACATCGGTGTACACCACCTGACTGCCAGCAACCAGCTGGTAGAGGCCAGGAATAGCGGTTCTTTCCAGCTTGTCGATGGCGACATTGGGAAAGCGCTTGGCCAGGGCATTGGAAAGCGTGTCGATATCCTCGTCCGCGCTGGCGATGGCGGCAAACACCAGGCTGAAAACAGCCGCAGCGGGAACAATCAATCGGCTAAAAGTTTGTATCGGTTTCATAAGTCAGTTTCACAAGGTTAATCAAAATCGGAGCGCCTTTACCGGCAACGTGTATGGCGGGTACTGGCTGTGACAAGCCCGAACCGGGAAAATTCGGATATTAGCGGAAAACAGCGCGACTGCACACATAATATAGAGGCAATGAAACAACAAGACTGGCGCCTCAGGCGCGCGGGTGGTGCTGGTGGTACAGGTCACGCAATCGCTGGTTCGCCACATGGGTGTAAATCTGGGTGGTGGAAACATCGCTGTGGCCCAGCAACATCTGCACCACGCGCAAATCCGCGCCGTGATTCAGCAAATGGGTGGCGAACGCGTGGCGCAGGGTATGCGGCGACACGGTTTGCTCAATACCCGCGGCCTGCGCATAGCGTTTGATCATGTGCCAGAACGCCTGTCGCGTCATCGCGCCTCCGCGGCGGGTGACAAATACGGCGTTGGTGTGTCCCCGCTGATGCAACAACTCGGGTCGCGCGGTATGCAGATATTGCTGCAACCAGTCGAGCGCAATTTCGCCAACCGGCGTCAGACGCTCCTTGTCACCCTTGCCGATGATGCGCACCACGCCCTGCTGCATCGACAAGTTGCTGAGCTCCAGCGACACCAGTTCGGACACCCGCAGGCCGGTGGCGTAAATCACTTCCAGCATGGCGCGGTCGCGCAAACCGGTCGCTGTGCCAGTGTCCGGCGCCGCCAGCAGCGCTTCCACATCCTGCTCGTTCAAATCCGCAGGCAGTTTTTTTTCGGGTTTGGGCGGCTGCACCAGTATTGTGGGATCCACCTTGATACGCGATTCGCGCAGCAGGTAGCCGTAATAGCGCCGCAAGCTGGACAATATTCTGGCCGAGGTGCGTCTCTTGTATTGTCGCTGGTGGCAGTCATGCAGATAATCCTGGATGTTCTTCGTGCTTGCCGTGATCAGCGACACGGCGTTCGTTGCGCACCAGGCGGCGTAATTGGCCAGGTCGTTACGATAGGCGGACAGGGTATTTTCACTCAAGCCTTTTTCCATCCACAAATGATCCAGAAATTGCTCGATCATCCGCCGGGTGTTTTCATCCAGCTGACGAAATTGTGAAACGGTGTTGTTAGAGGCTTGTGTCATAACGGATTCAGAAATTTACAAAAGAATAGCACTGTTTTTTTACATAATGCACGATACTGGTTATTTTTTATTCACCATATCAGCAACAATGACAACATCTCTGACAACAAAGTAAATGCGCATAAAAAAGCCACTCCGGAGAGTGGCTTCTTCGCATAACAGAGCGCCGGTTTATTTGCGTTTGGCGGTCTTGCGTTTAGCGGTTTTACGCTTGGCTGTCTTGCGTTTCGCCGTCTTGCGCTTGGCGGTTTTACGCTTGGCTGTCTTGCGTTTCGCCGTCTTGCGCTTGGCGGTTTTACGCTTGGCTGTCTTGCGTTTTGCTACCTTGCGCTTGGCGGTTTTACGCTTAGCTGTCTTGCGTTTTGCCACCTTGCGCTTGGCGGTTTTACGCTTGGCTGTCTTGCGTTTTGCTACCTTGCGCTTCGCGGTTTTACGTTTTGCGACCTTGCGTTTTGCTACTTTACGCTTTGCAACTTTGCGCTTGGTGACCTTACGCTTGGCTACTTTGCGTTTCGCAGCTGCCTTTTTCTTGGTTTTCTTTTTAACGGTACGAGCCATTTGTGCATCCTCTTGTGTGAGTTACCAACAAAAGTATAAAACTAAATTGAAATATTTCAAACGTTTTTTTCAAATAAAAACAAAGTGTTTTTTATCGAAAACCACTAGTGTCCCATAAACTTTCATGAGAATTGTAGTTTTGTTTGAAGGTGAGAAAGTTTTGGTTCAGGCGGATCGCCACGCAACAGTGCTTGCAGGTCGCGCCGCTCAAACAAATTGAGTTGAAGCA
>JALWPK010000096.1 GCA_026995045.1 Gammaproteobacteria bacterium
AGCGTCTGTCCGACAGGAAACATCCGGAGTTCAGGGAGCGCTCTATCGCCGATGTTTTCAGCGATGAACAGCCTTGCCTGATCGGCATCCGGCGTCCGTATGAGGCCTATACAGAGCATGAGTGCAAGGCGTCGCTGACCTCGCTGGTACGATACGATCGTCACCACTACAGCGTGGAATCCACAGCAGCAGGCCGAGCCGTCACACTCCGCGCATGGGCCGATCGCATTCAGGTGCTTTGCGGTGGAACAGTGGTGGCTGAGCATCAACGCGCATTCAAACGGGGCGGAGTCACTTATGAACCATGGCACTACCTTGGCGTCCTGGAGAAGAAACCGGGTGCACTGCGCGATGGCGCGCCGTTCAGGCAGTGGGCGCTGCCAGCGCCGTTACAGCGCATCAGACGCAGGCTGGAACGCCTGGATGGCGGTGATAAAGCCTTTGTCTCATTGCTTTGTGCTGTCCGGGATTTCGGCATCGAAGCTGTGGCAACAGCATGCGCTGACGCCCTTGCTGAGGGCGTGATACAGACCGAATGGATTCTGAATCGTATCTCCCATACTGCTGCTCATACAGCGCCGGAACAGATTGCTGTTGCCGACTCACTGGCATTGAACGAAGAGCCTGAAGCGGATTGTCAGCGTTACAATGCGTTACTGATCCATGAGGGAGTGTCTGGTGCCATCCACTGATGTGATTGAACAACTGAACGCACTGAAACTGTTTGGCATGGCGGCTGCCTATGAGGATGTGCTGGCGAACTCGATCAGGGAGCGCCAAAGCATGGCGCAGTTCCTCGCCACATTATGCGACATGGAGTCGGAAGAGCGCAGCGTTCGCTCCATCCGTTACCAGATGAGTATCGCAAAGTTCCCGGTCAACCGCAGCCTGGATACGTTTGCCTTTGCTGACACCCCGATCAATGAACAGCTGGTTCGCACACTACACCAGGGCGATTTTATGGCGCAGAGCCGCAACATCGTGCTGGTCGGTGGCACCGGAACGGGCAAGAGTCATCTGGCTATTGCAATTGCCTCGCATGCGATCCGCCAGGGAAAACGGGGACGCTTCTTCAGTGTCGTCGACCTGGTCAACCAACTGGAGCAGGAGCAACGAGGCGGCGATGTCGGCAAACTGGCCAGACAGGTGGCGCGCCTCGACTTTGTCGTGCTGGATGAACTGGGCTATCTACCCTTCTCCCAGAGCGGTGGCGCGCGGCTGTTTCACCTGATCAACGCATGTTATGAAACGACTTCGCTGATCATCACGACCAACCTCAGCTTCGGCGAATGGTCACAGATCTTTGGCGACGCAAAAATGACAACCGCGATGCTCGATCGTATTACACATCATTGCGACATTATCGAGACAGGAAACAGGAGCTGGAGGTTCGAGCATCGAACCTGATTTGCTCGACAATAGGGGGGTCAATTTTGGACGCTGACGGGGGGTCAAAATTGGATGCTGATTGACA
>JALWPK010000097.1 GCA_026995045.1 Gammaproteobacteria bacterium
AAAAAAGACCAACGCATCGACTATCTGATTGAGCAATTCCGCCTGGCGCAGCAGCGCCAGTTCGGCAAAAGCAGTGAAGTCAGCCCCGATCAGCTGGAGCTGTTCAATGAAGCCGAGCAGATCATGGAAGCGGAAGAACAATCCGGCGATGAAAAGGAAACCATCACTTATCAGCGCAGCAAGCCCAGACGTAAACCTTTACCCGAGTCACTGCCGCGCGAACAAATCATCCACGACCTCGATGAAGCCGATAAAGTCTGCGATGACTGCGGACATGATCTGCACCGCATGGGGGAAGAGAAGAGTGAACAGCTGGAATTCATCCCGGCCAGTATCAAGGTGATCGAGCATATCCGTCCGAAATACAGCTGCCGCCACTGCGAGCAGCACGGAACACGGGTGAATATCAAGATCGCACCGGTTGCACCTGCGGCCATCCCCAAAAGCATCGCCACCCCATCGCTGCTCAGCCAGATTATCACCAGCAAATACCAGTATGCCCTGCCACTCTACCGACAAGAGGCACTGTTCAAGCAATACGGCATCGAACTCAGCCGCAAAACCATGGCTGACTGGATGATCAAGAGCGGCCGGTTACTGTATCGCATCCATCAGCGGCTGCATGAGATTCTGCTACAGCAGCGGGTCATTCATGCCGATGAATCGCCACTTATAATTATCCATGCGGATAAAAATCAAAGCTATATGTGGGTTTACTGCACCGGCAGTGACTCACCCGCCGGTGATCCAGAAGCCCCACCCAATATCATCTTGTATGACGACCAGAACTCACGCGCCGGACAGTGCGCGCGTGATTACCTGGGTGATTACAGCGGCTACCTGCAAGTTGATGGCTATGCCGGTTACCAGCAGACAAAGGCAACGTTGGTCGGCTGCATGGCGCATGCGCGGCGGAAATTCATCGAAGCTCAAAAAGCGCAACCCAAGGGCAAAACCGGCAAGGCCGACTGGGCCGTGAACCATATCCGTAAACTCTATCGCATCGAAACCGAGCTTAAAGGTAAGAGCGCACAGGAAAAATACGAAGCCCGACAACAGCAAAGCACGGCGCTACTGGAGCAACTGAAAGACTGGCTGGATAAGTCAGCACTGCAGGTACCGCCACAATCTGCTATCGGCAAAGCCATCGCCTATAGCCAGCGTCAGTGGCCCAAACTGATACGCTATGTAGAAGATGGAGGATTATCGATCGACAACAACCGTGCAGAGCGCGCGATCAAACCCTTTGTGATTGGTCGTAAAAACTGGATGTTTGCCAACACAAAAAACGGCGCTCACGCCAGCGCGATACTCTACAGCCTGATAGAAACCGCCAAAGCCAATGGCCTTGTGCCGTTTGATTATATCCAGCATCTGCTCGAAGCGCTGCCAAAACAACCTGAAGATATTGATCCTCTGCTTCCCTGGAATTTTAAGCTTTAAACTTGGCTGTGTGGTTTGGCGGACGTTTAC
>JALWPK010000098.1:0-347 GCA_026995045.1 Gammaproteobacteria bacterium
CAATCATGCGTCATTCATAAGTGTCGCGGACAGTGAGATCGCATGAAATGCTATTGGTGGCTGAGGCGACGTGTTTCCTCAGTAGTCATTCTGACGCTCCTTGACGCGCACAAGGAAGCGAATTAGGGAAGTGATTTGCGCATCAGTCAGTGACTCGCCTTTCATGTCCTCTAGCATCTGCAAATTAATGTGCTATGGTTTACATTGCGCTTTCACCGCCTCACGTCAATAGTGTCGGCAAAGACGGTCACTTGACGCGGCGACAGCATGCCCTCACCCATTCGCTCGTACTGGCAGCTGACCAGCGTCAGTGCTACGACAAGAACCACGAAGGTAGCGGCGTGCAT
>JALWPK010000098.1:357-1463 GCA_026995045.1 Gammaproteobacteria bacterium
TCCCAACGCTATACTGTTACTGAGCAATTGGTTGAACCAGATGAATCTTGTGCTTGTGCTTGTCGCCGAGTGCATAAGTACCTGCTGCTCGCGAAAAAATGATCCTGCTAAAAATGACTAACGAAGTGCAGTGTGCCTCCATCAGGGACGGTAACACCTTCGGGTTAAAAACTGATTCAAAGAAGACCGTCAGACAGAAGTGATTCGTGCGAGGATCGTTGAATTGAAGCCGTCGGATAGAGAACTGAGAGATGGAACCGTCGAAGCGGCATAAGTACGCACGAACGAGTTTAGAATGAAGTGTATCAAGTTCTACTGCGCGTTAGACCTCTCGCTTCCCGAGACATCGCGCCTGCAATACGCCACTGGGGGACGTTCGAGCGCCGGGTCAGGTGAGCGAGATCGTTGTGCGCTGTGAGACGAAAGAGGGGCAAGAAGAGCAAAATGGTCGGCATGAAGAGACCGGGGAGAAGGCCCCTTTCTGAAGATCTTGAGCAACGGCTGAGGGCGCTCGTGCTGAAGCAGCAGGTGCGATCATTAGCATTGTCCTTCGCCGTCTGCCATTGCACCTTGCTTCAGCGAACTTCCTGGGGCTGCGTGTTGCGAGCACGAAATTTCAGTGGCGATCTTATTGATCGATTTGTGTTCTATTGCGATTCCGACATTATCCCAGTCATTTCCTTGTGCCCACCAGCGGGGGCCCTCCGTGGCTTCGCCCTGACCCCTTAGGCAAAATTCGGGAATGCCTCAAGTTCAAAGAGGGCTAAATGCATCCGTAAACGGCCCTGGGGGCACATTGGCAGCAAATCACCCCAGAGTTGCCTCAGTAGCCTATTGGTAATGCTTCATGCGCAATAAGGGTGTTTTGGTTGTAGAAGCCTTTGGATTTGCCTCACTAAGTCTAATGGCAGAGCGTGTAGCGCTCGGCGATAGGGTATGCGAGAATTGCTGCCGTAGTCTAGTGGACAGAAGTTTTGGAGCGTGACGGGCGGCGGCGTCAAGTGTTACTTTAGTATAAGAGAAGATAATATGGCCGTCGGAAGTAGGCCACTTTTAGCAGGATCATTTTTTCGAGAGTAGCAGGTATTTCTTAAATAAAGTCAGCA